>JAOPYH010000202.1 GCA_025964715.1 Streptosporangiaceae bacterium
GTTGAGCTGGCCGGTCGGCGCGCGGAAGAGGTCGACGTGCGTCTTCGGCAAACGCTTCTGAAACGCCTGGATCACCGGCTGGATCGTGCTGTCGCTGACGCAGGTGTAGAGCGTCAGCGTCTGCGGCCGCGTGGGAGCCCCCGTGGCAGCGGGACTGCTACCGCCACCACCGCACCCTGCCAGCACCAGACTGAACGCCACCAGCAGAGCGGGCGTTGCGGGCCCCCGGCTGCGACTGCCCATGCGGCCAGAAGTTACCCATTTCTGGGGCGGGTGCCAGGGTGTTCGGCGCGGCGGTCGAGGCGGACTGCGGCGTTGATGAGCGCCAGGTGGCTCAGCGCCTGCGGAAAGTTGCCGAGCATCTCCTCGCTGTCAGGGTCCATCTCCTCGGCCAGCAGGCCCACGTCGTTGCCCAGCGCGACCGCCTGGTCCATGAGCCGGTGGGCGTCGTCGAGCTCGCCCAGCTCGGCCAGGGCGGAGACCAACCAGAAGGTGCACGCCAGGAAGCAGCCCTCCTCGCGTTCCATCCCGGTGTACCGGTACACCAGCGGCCCGCGGGCGAGCTCGCGGCGGACCGCCGCGACGGTGCCGGCCAGTCGCTTCCCGCGGTCGAAGCCGGTCTGGGCGGCGATCAGCGTCGCCGCGTCCAGGTCCTCGGTCCCCGCGTGGAGCGTGTAGGAGTTCTTCCGGGCCGACCAGCAGTGCTCGTTGACCCAGGCCCTGATCTCCGCGGCCTCGCGTCCCCATCGACCGGCGTGCTGCGTGGGGATCTCACCGATCCCGGCCAGCCGGACGGCGCGGTCCAGTGCGGTCCAGCAGCCCATCTTCGAGATGGTGTAGTGGCGGTCGGTGTGCAGTTCCCAGATGCCGGCGTCCTCGGTCATCCAGAGGTCGCAGCACCGGTCGGCGAGATCGGCGAGCATCCTCCCCGTGTCCGGGTCCAGCAGATGCCCGTCCCGGACGTAGTGCCAGACGGTGTCGAAGAGGTCGCCGAAACAGCCGAGCTGCGACTGGTGGGCCGCACCGTTGCCCGCGCGGACCGGCCGGCTGCCACGGTATCCGCGGGCGTCCAGGGTGGCCTCCGGACCCGGGGTCGACCCGTCGAGCTTGTAGAAGACGTGCAGTTCCGGGGCCGTGCGCCGGACCGTGCCGAGCAGCCAGTTCACCGTGGCCTGGACCTCTTCGTAGAGCCCCAGGGAGATCAGCGCGTCAGCCGTGAACGCCGTGTCGCGCACCCACATGTACCGGTAGTCCCAGTTCTTGTCGCCTCCGATGCGCTCGGGCAGTGACGTCGTCGGCGCCGCGGCGACGGCCCCGGTGGGGGTGTACAGCAACAGCTTCAGGGCCACGGCCGAGCGGCGGACCTGCGCGGCCCAGCGGCCGTCGTAGCGGATGGACGCCGACCACTCGCGCCACCGATCCACAGTGACCTTGAGGTGGGCCTCGACATCCTCGCGGCCGGACGCGAACACGGGGGCCTTGTCGCTGCTGGTGACGGCCAGCGTGGAGCGTGAGCCGGCGGCGGTGGTGAAGGTGCCGGTGACTCGATGCCCCTCGACGACCGGCTCGCCGACGTCGAACGGGCGCACCGCCATGTGCTGGTCCCCCACGTGCAGCAGGACGGTGCCGCGCCTGCACTCCGTCCACGGACGGACGCTTTCGAAGCGGGTTCCGGGGCTGACCTCCCAGCGCATGACGACCGCGCCGGTGACGCCCTCGACCGTCCGGATGAGCTCCGACCACGGGAGGCGGCCGCTGCGGCCGACGGCCAGCGCGTCGAGCACCCTGACCTCTCCCGAGGCCGTGGCGTAGCGGGTCTCCAGCACGTTGGTGTCGGGCAGGTACCGGCGCGCGACGGTGCACGGCTCTTCTGGCGCCAGTGCGAGGTGGCCCCCGTTCGCCGGGTCGATGATCGCGGCGAACCCCGGTGGGGAATCCAGGGTGGGCAGCGGCCACCAGTCGACCCGACCGTCGAGAGCGACGAGGGCCACGGTCCGGCCGTCCCCGAGCGCCGCGTACGCCTCGATGGGAACGAAGCCGTCGTCGCGGTCCGGCATGGCTGGGCTCACTCCCCCACTAGCCTCTCGCGATCAGGACGAGACCGACCACGGACACCGCGTACAGCGCGAGCACGACGAGGGAGTCCACGCCCATTCGGGCGAGCCGCCGGCGCGGGCGGAGCACGAGTCCGGCCATGTAGACGAGGGTCAGCAGGATCGCCACCGCGGTCAGGTAGATGTCGGTGTCGTGGGCTCCGGGCAGGACCGCCGCTCCCGATATCAGCGAAGCCAGGAGGAAGAGCACCGGCAGGAAGGCGTTGCCGCCGAAGATGTCGCTGATGGCCAGCTGGTAGTCCCCCTTCCGCACCGAGGTCAGGCCGGTCGACAGCTCCGGGAGGGATGTCGCGGCGGCCAGCACGGTGGCGCCGAACAGCACCCCGGTCAGGCCGACGTGCCCGGCGATCGCGTCGCCGCTGCGCTCCAGCACGACGCCCGCGACCAGCGTGGCCAGCGCCGCCGCGCCGAAGACGAGGGCGGACCGGACGGTGCTGACACCCTTGCCGGTGGCCAACCGCTCGGTGTTCTCCCGCCGGTGGCCCCGGCGTTGCTCCTGCCCGTCGGGAGCGTTCCCGGACTCCTGCCAGGGCAGGGAGCGACCGGCGCGTCGCAGCAGCAGCAGGCCGGCGACCCACAGGGCGGTGATGACGATCGACGCCGGTCCGACGCGCCAGAGTACGAGGCCGCCCGGCAGTTGGCTGCCGGTGATGACGACGGCCAGGACGGCCACGACCAGCGCGCCTTCGAGCACCAGCACGAGGGAGGCAGCGCGGTAGGTCAGGGGACGCCCGCCACGGAGGCCGAACGCGTCCAGGGCGACCAGGACGACGGTCTGGATGGCGATCCCGCCGAGGATGTTGCCGACCGCGACACCGATGTGTCCCGACAGCGCCGCGCTCACAGTGATGGCGATCTCCGGCAGGTTCGTGGCGATCGCCAGGAGGATCAGCCCTCCGAGCGCCGACCCGAGGTGCAGGCGGGTGGAGAGGACGTCGGTCTGGTCGGACAGCTGGGTGCCGGCGACCCAGATGGCCGCGGCCGCGACGACGAAGATGACGACGAGAACAGGCAGCGACAATCCCGACACGACGCCGCCTCTTCAGCGCCGGCCGGCGAGCCACACGGCGGCAACCCGACTCAGGGCCGTTGGCATCAGCCAAGTCTTGGTCCCTGCGCGCCGACGCGCAAACCGAGGCCCCGGATGACCCCGAGGCGGCGTCAGAGGGACGCGGCCGCCTCGCCCGGTCGCAGGCGGAGTGCGAGGGCCCGGAGCACGCGGGCGGCGTCCGCCTGCTCGGCATCCGACAGCTCACCCAGGCATCGCCGGAGGTCGGCCAGCCTCAGGTCGTCGTACCGTTCCAGCGCCTTCCGGCCACGGGCGGTCAGCCGCAGGT
>JAOPYH010000206.1 GCA_025964715.1 Streptosporangiaceae bacterium
CACAGCTGAGTTGGGCGGATGAAGCGGTTGTGGCCGGCGCGCGGTTGGTCACGGCGTTCTACGCCACAAGCGACGGCCTCGCCTACACCGGCGCCGCCCTCGCCGCCACCGCCGGCATCCTCACCACCCGCTACGGCCGCCTCGTCCTCAGCGCCCTCCGCGGCCAGCCCAAGCAATGACCCCTTGAATCGGCCCATGTGGCGCAGAGCACTTGCAGCGTTGGACTGTCCCAATCCCTCCTGGCACCCGTCGAGAGCCCAGCAAGAGGGAGCCCTTCGTCCGGCCCCACCCGTCGTTCCTTTCAAGTTTCAGTCCGCCTCACCGGTCGTCACCGGGGATCTTGCAGCCGACACAACCGGGTGAGGTAAACGTCGAGCTCGCAGCGCGGAACCCAAGCCGGAATCTGCGAGCTCCGGCAGTATGCTCGGGGCTTCTTGGACTGAGGGGGCTACCGACGTCATGGCCGGGCTGCTGGACCCGCTGGATGATGCTCAGCGTCTGCTGGTGGACATCGTCTGGACGCGGTTTGTTGACGCGGGGAAGTTCCCCAAGTACTTCTACATCGAGTACTACATGCGCGGGGCCGGATACCAGGCCGAAGCGGTCCTGAAGAGCTTTCCCAGCGTCGGCAAACACCTGCGGGCAGGTGGCTACCGCGCCGTGGACTGGTGGGCCAATGGCCTCTCGCCCAACCTTGAGGGTCCTGTCCGCCTGACACTCGCAGGCCTGCACCACCTGCAGGACGATCCGCAGGCGGGGGCGATCCGCCGTGGTCTGCTCGCCTTCATGCGGGAGCTGACCAAGGCCCAGAGACGGATCCTCGACTCTCCCTTCGAACGGCCGAACCTTGAGGTTGATCTGTGGGAGGCTCTCAAGAGCGCTGGGGAAGGGCAAGGGGTCGAAGATCACATCGTGCTGATCGCAGACCAGGAGTGGCCGGGGATCCGCTTCCAGCAGCAGCCTGCCCGTGGCGAGCTGGGTGTGCTCACGGAAGCCAACTTCTTCACCACCGATGCCTACCTCAACGCGGTGACCGCCGCATTGACGCCGCCCGCGGCGCCTGCTGAGCTGCCTTACATCGAGCCCCGGGGCCTGCTGCGCGCTCTCAACTTCCTCGACGTCACCTGCGAACTGGTCCTCGGCGCCAGCCTGGTTCCCCGGCCGCCGATGGACCGCTCGAGCCTACTGGCCATGGACGCCGCCACGGAAGCCGAGTTCCAGGCCGGGGTCGTCGTCTTGGCGGAGATCCTTCGTGACCTTCTGGTGCCGGGGAACAACCCGTCCCACGCGCTCGGCCGCCTCCAGGGCCACCTCGTGAGTCAACTGCCTGTTATCGACGAGACCGCCGTCCAGCAGGCCATAGAACGGCTCGACCAGATGAGAGTGGTACGCAACTCCTTTGTCCACCCTAAACCGTCCCCCTCCCTGCTCCAGGCCCACCATGCCCTCGGACTGACCTTTCCGATCCGAGACTTCGGCGCCGCGTGGGACAGTGTGCGGGCCCACGCGGAGAGCAGCCTGAGGCGCCTTCAGGAAGAGATCCAGGCAGCACGCCCATAGGCCAGCTTTTGGCAGCGGGCCGGTCCTCCCGTACAAGGCGCCCCCACCGGGGTAGGCGGCGCCACCGGGCCGTGGGACGAGACCTGACGGGCAAGGCGCGTCGGCGAGGTCGGTTCCGTCGCTCGCATCCTGACCCTTCGAGCCACGCAGTAGCATCGGGTGGCCCTGGGATCGCGATATGCGCCCTGGTCGGCGACATGGACAAACCGCGCCGGCCGCTTGGTGTCGACGGCCCCTAACCGTCGACACTTGGCCCAGGCCTACATCACCACCTACGTCCCTGACACTGCACTGACCCTCGAGGACGCCATGCCGACCACTCCCTCGGTCTCTCCGGACTGGATCACCGTGGATCCGCCTGCGGCCGTGATACCGCGCCGCGATGAACTGGCAGCCCTCGCAGGCTGGGAGATTCGTAACTCGGCCGACCGATGGCGGATCCGTACGCGCGAGTCCTACCTGCAGCAGAGACCTACCTTGCTGACCACCCGATGGATCGGCTCGGCCGGGTTCGAGCACCTTACATCTCTGCCCGCGCAGCCACCTGAGGTGAGTGCCCAGCCGTCCATACTGATCGACGCCGCGCTCCCGGGCCTGCAGAGCGACGACAACATGCCCTCCCTGGTCGCCGAGTTCCAGCTGCTCTTCCTTCGCACACCCACCCACGAGCTCCCCAGGGCAATGAAACGCTTCTTCGACCGGAGAGCGACCGCAAAGATGCCAGGGTCCGAGCTCTTGACGGTCGACGTCGCCCCGGAACTCAGCGGCCGCTACACCGCCGCTAAGTTCCTCCTCACCGCACAGGTCGCCCCCTCGCAGCTAACAGAGGGCACCCACCTCCCCGCCGGCCAGGCGCTGGCCACGTCCTATGCCCTCGGCGCGCAGGTCTTCACCGCTCCGGCGCTCCTCGCGCTGGCCCCTTACGTCTACGGCGTGCCGGGCGTACGGGCCCGCGCCGCAGCCGTCTGGCTCTTCGGTCAAGCTGTCCCCGGTCTTCAGTGGCCGGGCAGCAACCTCGTCGAGGCCCTCGGCACCTCCGACGACCGCTTCACTGGCCCCCGCCAGCGGAACAACCGCACCCCGCCCGCAGCCACCCCCGAGCAGCTCAAGCAGTTCGTCACCTGGTGGGTCGGCCAGGTCAACAAGATCCTGGCGGTGGCCTCCGAACCGCTGAACTTCCCCGACGCCTCCGGAATGTACGACCCGCTGCGCCACTGGCAGTTCCTCGCCAGTATCGAGCGCCTCTTTCGCGACGTGGCCGAAGTCCTTGTCCACACCGAGCACAATGAGACCGCGCGGCTGCGCGCTGCCTACGACGCGCTCGATACCCTGCACGGCATGGGCCGCGGCGGCTTCGACGCCCTCGTCCGCCCCTCCAGAGCCGCCAAGGCCTTGCGGAGGCTCGAACAGGATCTTGGACCGAGTATCGCCGCTGTGGCATTGCCCGCATGCCGCCGCGCCGTCACCGCGATGGATGCGGTGAAAGACGGTTTCATCCGGACCAGCCGACACTACACGCCCAACGGTTTGGCCGACTTGCCCGGCAAGACCGGCCCGGTGACGAAAACCTGGGATGAGGCGACGGCACTCTACCTGCGCCGCGACCGCAACAGCGCCCATTCGTTCCTGGGCCTGGAGGATTGGGAGAAGGCCCTCGTCTTTTCCCACGATGGTCGACTGCCCCGCGACGTCGCCGGCCTGGCCTTCCTCTACCTCCTCGACCTGATCGCCCACCCGGAGCACCTCGCCACGCAGCTACGCCGGTGAGCAGCCGGCCAGCGCCTCGCCGAGCACGTACCAGTGATTCAGATCCAGGTACACCGAGCGGCGGGTCCTCGTTTCCATGCCCGGACTTTACGCCCGCCGCCCCGGAGGCCTCGGGCCGTCTACCTGAAGCAGCGCGCGCCCTCGTAGTCAGCCGACATGGGTGTCATGAGTGATCTTGGGATCTGAGGCTTGTTTTTCGCTCGCGAGTCGGACCGCCCGTGGCGGCCGTCTTCACCAATCACCGGTCAGGCCGTGCCCACACACAAGACCACGCAATGCCATGCGCCACTCACGTCCCCTCGCGAACTGGTCTAGCGTGACGACAAGCGCACAACCCCGACCCAACCGGTCCCAATAGAGAGGCCCTCCACGTGCACATCGCGCCCCTCAGCCCTGACGACCCAACCGAGCTGGGCGGGTATGAGCTGCTCGGCCGAATCGGGCACGGCGGCATGGGGCAGGTGTACCTGGGGGAGTCCCCGGGCGGAGAACCGGCCGCAGTCAAAGTGATCAAGCCATCAGTCGTGGACTCCGAGACCCGGCAGCGCTTCGCTCAGGAAGTAGAAATACTCAAGACGGTCTGGGGCGCGCGGATCGCCGCGCTGCTGGATGCCGACGCGGAGGCGGACCGGCCGTGGCTCGCCACCGAGTACATCGAGGGGCTGGACCTGAGCAGGCATGTGAACAGCCATGGCCCGCTGCCTGCCCTGCTCACCGCCTCGCTGGGCGCCACTCTCGCGGAAGCGCTGGCAACCGTGCACAAACAGGGCCTGCTGCACCGCGATCTCAAGCCGGCCAATGTGCTCCTCGGCCCCAACGGGCCGAAGATCATCGACTTCGGACTCGCGGTGTTCGCGGAGTCGAGCGTGTCGCTCACCGCAGCCAACACCGTCGTCGGCACCCCGTCCTGCATGCCGCCCGAGCAGGCGAACGGAGAGAAGCCGCTGACGCCCGCAGTCGACGTGTACGCGCTGGGTGCCCTGCTGCTGTTCGCCGCCTCGGGTCACCTTCCCTACCGGGCCGACAACATCCACGTCCTGTTCCATCAGGTCACCGATCCCGCGACGTCCCCCGACCTGTCGGGGACACCGGATGAGCTCGTACCACTACTCACGGCGATGCTGGCGCACCAGGCGCAGGACCGGCCCGCTCTGGACGACGTCGTGCGGGAGTTCCGGGCGCTGATCGAAGGGCAGGGACTCAAGGTCGCACAGGCGCGGCGCCGCCTCACCAGCTATACGGCCGCTCCACCGCAGTTCTTGGACGATCTGCTCGCCGTACCCCACCCTGACAGGTCGGCGGAGGGGCTCGCGGAGGCGGGCACCGTCCCGGCCGCCGCGCAGCCGCAAGTGCCCGCTCCGCCGATGGCGCCGGCGCCGACTCTCGTTTTGCCCCCCACAGGACCCAGCCGGACTCCCACGCTCCGGGACACCGCCGCTGCACCACCCGCCGACCGCGCGGATGAGGAAGAAGGAGAGGCAGGAGCCGATACGGCATCCGCCGGGCAGGCTCACGCGCGGCAGCCCGCCCGGGGGCGGGGCCGTACCGGTCGCTCGCTACGGCACTCCGCGCAGGCCCGTATCACCGCGCAGCGGCTGCGTGAGGCATACGCCGCCGCTACGCCCTTCTGACTCCGTGATACTGGAGGGCCACGCCCCATGTACGACCCAACCGCCACAGGAGGCCACGGGTGACCGCCGTCCAGACCAGCGCAGAGCAGAGTGGCGCCGCAACCGGTGAGGCGGGTCGTGATCAGTACCCGTCGGGCGCCCAGGTCCTCGTGCGTGACGAGGTGTGGCTGGTCAAGAACTCGGTGTGGACGACGGACGACGGCGCCCGGGTCGAGGTCGTCGGGGTGTCGGAGTTCGTACGCGACCAGGAGGCCGTGTTCTTCACGGGCCTGGACACGATCGATCTGATCGACCCCCGCGATACCGAACTGATCGCGGATGACTCCCCGAACTACCGGCGCTCCCGGCTGTTCCTGGAAGCGGTACTGCGCCGCACCGCGCTGCCCCAGTCCGAGCGCCGGCTCGCGCTGGCCGACTCGTTCCTGATGGACCCGCTGCCCTATCAGCGGCGGCCCGCCGAGCTGGCCCTCTCGGGAGCCAATCTCCGTCCCCGGCTGCTGATCGCGGATGTGGTGGGCCTGGGCAAGACCCTGGAGATCGGTCTCACACTCGCCGAGCTGATCCGGCGCGGCCGCGGCGAGCGCATTCTCGTCGTCACACCGCAGCACGTGCTGGAGCAGTTCCAGCACGAGCTGTGGACGCGGTTCGCGATCCCGCTGGTACGGCTGGACTCGGTCGGCATCGAGCGGATCCAGCGGGAGATCCCGGCCGGCCGCAATCCCTTCACCTCCTTCAAGCGGGTCATCGTCTCCATCGACACCCTGAAGAACACCGACCAGTACCGCCACCACCTGGAGCAGATCCGGTGGGACGCGGTCGTCATCGACGAGTCGCACAACCTGATCAACCGCGGCTCCCTGCGCAACCAGCTCGCGCAGATCCTCGCGCCCCGCACCGACGCCCTCATCCTCGCCTCCGCCACCCCGCACAACGGCGACGCGAAGTCCTTCGCCGAGCTGATCGGGCTGCTGGACCCGGCGGCGATCCGCGATCCGGAGAACTACCGGGCCGAGGACATCAAGCACCTGTTCATCCGGCGTACGAAGGTCAGCCCCGAGGTCCGCGAGCAGATGAAGGGCCAGTGGGCGGACCGCGGCCCCTCCCGCTCCGTGCGCTGCCAAGCCACCCCCGCCGAGGAGAAGATCTTCGAGGAGCTGGCGGCTGTCTGGCTACCCCGCGACGGCGGTACGTCGGTGAGCTCGGTCCCCCTCTTCCCGTACACGCTCCTGAAGTCGTTCCTGTCCTCCCACGCGGCGCTGAAGGCCACCGTCGCCGCGCGCATCAAGACCCTTGCGAAGAAGGACGACGCACAAGCCACAGCGGCCGAACTGGCCGCCCTGCACAGGCTGGCGGAGCTGACCGCGGACCTGACCGACGCGGACTCGGCGAAGTTCAGCGCACTGGTGGAACAGCTCGGGGCGATCGGCGTCGGTCCCACCTCCGACACCCGGGTCGTGGTCTTTTCCGAACGCGTACAGACACTGGAGTGGCTGGCCACCGTGCTGCCCGCCGCGCTCGGTTTCCGGGGCCGTGCGGCGCGCGAGTGCGCCCGGGTCATGCACGGCGGACTCTCCGACGAGCAGCAGATGAGCTGCGTGGAGGAGTTCGGTCTGGCCGACGCGCCCGTACGGGTCCTGCTGACCGGCGATGTGGCGTCCGAGGGCGTCAACCTGCACCGGCAGTGCCACCAGCTCGTGCACTACGACGTGCCCTGGTCGCTGATCCGCATCGAGCAGCGCAACGGCCGTATCGACCGGTACGGGCAGGCCCATCCGCCGCAGTTCCGCGCACTGATCCTGACCAGCGAGGTCGAGGGCGCCAAGGACGACACCGTGGTCGCCGAGCGGCTCCTGGACCGCGAGGACCAGGCCCACCGGTCGATGGGCACGGCGGAAGCCGTGACCGGCCTGTACCGGGCGGAGGCGGAGGAGAAGTCCCTCATCCAGGATCTGCTGCGGGGCAGGACCGTCGACGAGTCCTTGGACGCCCACCGGTCCGGCCCAGACGGCGACACGGGCCTGGACGGCTTCCTCGCGGACTTCTTCGGCTCGGTCGGCGAAGACCCGGCGGAGCCGGAGGGCCCTACGGAAGCCGGTGTCCCTGGTACGGAGGCCGGCCGCGCCGCCGAACGGGCCGTACTCCCCCGGCTGTTCGACTCCACCGCGCACTTCCTGGACGAGGCGCTGCGCGAGGTCTTCCCGGATGCCCGCGACCGGCTGGACCTCGACCGCGACCCGCAGTCGGGGCTGCTCTCCTTCCGTCCTCCCGCCGATCTCCTCCACCGTCTCAAGGCGCTGCCCCTGGACTACCTCCGCGAACAGCGGCTGCGCGAGCGCCTGCTCGTAACCTTCAACCGTCGCCTCGCCGAGCACTCCCTCCAGCGGGCCCGGGAGTCCTCGACGTCGAGCTGGCCGGAGATCTCCCTGCTGACGGATCTGCACCCCGTGGTCGAATGGCTCACCGACAAAGTCCTCGTCCGGCTGGGCCGCCAGGAAGCCCCGATGATCACCGCAGGCGTGATGGAGCCCACGTATCTGATCCAGGGCGTGTACTCGAACGCGCTGGGCCGTCCCACCGTCGTCAAGTGGATGGGCGTGACCCCCGCGGGCGAGGTCGTGACCCGCACCGGCAAGGTCGTGACCCGCGCGGGCAAGGTCGACGACGACATGGTGTCGCTGCTGCGCCGCTGCGGAGTCGGCCCGAACATGGCCAACAAGCTCCGCTACCGCAACCCCGCACCGCTGCAGCAGGCCATCCCCGAGGTACTGGCCACCGCCGAGAAGTTTCTCGACGAGCGCCGCGACGCGTGGGACGAGCCGCTGCGCGAGCCGATCGAGCAGTACAAGCTGCGGCTCGGCGCCTGGCAGCAGCCCACCCTGGCCGGCGAGCGCACCAAGGAACGCCTCGCCGATCTCGCCGACTCCCTGCTGACCACCGGCCGGCCGCTACTGCGGGTCCTCGCGGTGCTCCTCCCCGACCCCGACGCGCCGCCCCCCGCCCCTGCGTCCGCGCCCGCCGCCCTGTGAGAAGAGCCCTGTCATGACGTACGACTCCCTCGTCAACCGCGGCGACTACTTCTCGGCTCACTATCTGGCCGAGGTGCTTCCCAAGGACCTCAGGTCGGGTCTGCTCCAGGTATGGAAGGAACGCGAGGAGGCGGCAAAGCCCCCTTCCCGGACCGGCGAGAGCCCGGGGGCCGAGGAGACGGAACCGACGGAACCGGGCGATGGCGAACTGCCTGTCACTCCGCGGACCGGGCTGCGGGCACTGCGCCGCGACTACTTCCGGGCCCGGTCCTTCTTCGCCCTGCCCGAGGACGAGGACGGCATCTCCGTCGCACGCGACACTGACGACGACTCGGCGACCTACGACTCCGCCGAATGGCGGGAGCAGGCACGGTCCCTCAACGCCGAGGTGCTGCGTGCCCTGGGCTTCGACGCGAAGCCGCGCACGCTCACGGTGGAGCGCGCCGGGCAGTCGTACGAGATTCCGGTCGCGCACGCCGAGAAGGGCCTGGTCGCGGTGGACTGCGGCTGGGCGGCCGAACCGGATGCCGCCTTCGACGCGGACGATCGCGGCCGCCTGCTGGAACCGGTGCCGCTCGACGGCTCGCACACCCTCCTCACCGGCTCGAAACTGGCTTCCTTCCTGTTCGCCTGCGAGGACGCGCCCCGGTACGTCCTGCTGCTGGTCGGCGGGGTGATCGTCCTCGCCGACCGCGCGGTATGGGGCGAGGGCCGCTATCTTGCGGTCTCCCTGGACACGGCGTTGCAGCGCAACGACACCAGGACGGGCGGCGAACTCGACACGGTCGCGGCGCTGTTCGGCGCGGACTCGCTGCGCGCCCCGGAGGAGGGCGGCGAGAATCCCCTCGCCGAACTCGTCGGCAAGTCCGCCAAGCACGCGGTGGGCGTCTCCAGCGAGTTGCGGGACGGCCTGCGGCTGAGTGTCGAGCTGATCGCCAACGAGGTGCTGGCCCGCCTGCACGAGCAGGGCGTCGAGCCGACCGCCATCGGCGAACTCCCCGAGCTCGGGCGCCAGTTGACCCGCGAGTCGCTGCGCTATCTGTACCGCATCCTGTTCCTGCTCTACGCCGAGGCCCGCCCCGAACTCGGCATCCTGCCGTCCGACTATCCCGAATACCAGCAGGGATACGGGCTGGGGCGGCTCGGTGAGCTGATCGCCGACCGGGACCTGGTCGACGAAAAGTCCCGTCAGGGCTTCTACCTGTACGAGTCCCTGGACCTGCTGTTCCGCAAGGTGCAGGACGGCTACCGGCCGCGCCGCACCCATGGCGTGGAAGCGACTGCCGTCGACGCGAGGACCAGCGAGGACGTCGGCCTGCGCTTCGAGCCGCTGCACTCCAAGCTGTTCGAGCCGGAGTCGATCCGGCTGATCGGCGCCGACACCGTCCCCGATCCGCGCCACGACTCCGACGAGGCCTTCTCCCGGGGCGAAAAGATCCGCTACCTCAACACGCGGCTGCGCAACGCCACGCTGTACGAGGTGCTGCACCGGCTCATGATCACGCAGGGGAAGAGGGGCGAGCGCGGCGGCTTCATCTCGTACGCGCAGCTGGGCATCAATCAACTGGGCGCGGTGTACGAGGGCTTGATGTCGTACAGCGGCTTCATCGCGGGCGAGGAGCTGTA
The DNA here is from genome assembly GCA_025964715.1 of Streptosporangiaceae bacterium. GTDB lineage: Bacteria > Actinomycetota > Actinomycetes > Streptosporangiales > Streptosporangiaceae > Actinomadura_C. The sequence goes on from JAOPYH010000206.1 coordinate 9,611, forward strand.
CGAGGTCGCCAAGGGCGGTGACCCGAAGGACGGCTCCTGGCTGGTCCCTAAATCGAAGATCGAGGAGTACCCGGACGCGGTCTTCGTCCGGCGCCGGGACAAGCACACGGGTGAGAACGTCCGGGTGCGGTACTCCCCCGGCTCGTTCGTGTACCGGCTCTCGGGCCGCGACCGGCAGACCTCGGCCTCGTACTACACACCGGAGTCCCTGACGAAGGTCACGGTGCAGCTCGCGCTCCAACACCGCCTGAACCAGGACGGTACGACGACGGATGCGCGGGAGCTGCTGGACTGGAAGATCTGCGAGCCGGCACTCGGCTCGGGCGCGTTCCTCAACGAGGCGATCAACCAGGTCGCCGCCGAGTATCTGCGGCGCAGGCAGAGCGAGCTGGGGCGGTCGATCGACACCGAGCAGTATGCCGTCGAGTTCCAGAAGGCCAAGGCGTACATCGCCCTGCACAACTCGTACGGTGTCGACCTCAACGACACGGCCGTGGAACTGGCCGAGGTGTCGCTGTGGCTCAACACCATGCACCCGGGCATGGAAGCCCCGTGGTTCGGCCTGCACCTGCGGCCCGGCAACTCGCTCATCGGCGGACGCCGGGAGGTATACGCGGCGGAGCGCCTGAAGAAGGGCGGCTGGCTGGGGACCACTCCGGAACGCTTCCCGTTGGCGGATGCGGTGGCGGGGGTGCCGCTGCCGGAGGGGGCGGTGCACCACTTCCTGCTGCCGGCAAAAGAGTGGGGCGCGGTCGCAGCCGAGAAGGAAGCGAGGGCGCTCGCGCCGGACACGGCGAAGGCGCTGGGCGCGTGGCGGAAGGCGGTCACGAAGTCGCCAACAGCAAAGCAGACGGGGCGACTTCAGGGGCTGGCCCGGCGAGCCGAGTACCTGTGGGGGCTGGTGGTGCGGCGGCTGGAACTGTCCGAGCGGGACATCTCGCGGCGCATCGCGGTGTGGGGCGCTGAGGACGACTGGCTGCGCAGGCCCGAGGTAGCGGTGCAGCGAGAGGAGGTCCTGGCGGACCTACATGCGGTCGACACTCCGTACTGGCGGCTGAAGACGCTCATGAACACGTGGTGCGCGCTGTGGTTCTGGCCGGTGCAGGAAGCCGCGCTGCTCAACGGTACGCACGAGCGGTACGCGCGGGCCGTGGAGCTGGTTGAACGGGCGGCGGAGTTCGAAGCGGCGGTACCGGCCGCTGCCGAACCTCTGGCCCCTTCCCTGCCCGGTGTCGGCCCGAACGACGCCGGTGTCCTGATGGCTTGGGAGGCGGATGCCCTGCCGGGCTTCACCGCCGAGCCGAAGCAGCTAACGCTGACCCGCGACTCGGTCGCCCGCCGCCGCACCGGCCGCCGCGCCGAACAGATCCGCGGCGAGCGCCGCCCGGTCATCCCCCTGACCGATCTAGACGACTGGCTGGACTTCGCGGAAGCACTGCTGGGCACGCAGGACGTGCCGAGCGAGTCGCTGGTCTCGACGTTTGGTTCGTTGGACGACCTCGCCCCCTACGAGGACGAACTGCCCAAGTGGATGGGCATGGACCGCTCCCAGTGGTTGGAGAGCCGCTTCCCGTGGACGGCAGTCGCGAAGGACGTGGCGGAGGCGCAGAGATTCTTCCACTGGGAACTGGAGTTCGCGCAGGTTTTTGCGCGCGGCGGGTACGACTTGCAGTTGGGGAACCCACCTTGGGTGCGGCCACGGTGGGAGGAGGATCCCGCACTCGCTGAATCTGATCCATGGTTCATGCTCACCGAGAGAAAATCAGTGGCTGAGCACCGGCTGCGCAAGGAAGATCTGTTCACCGACTCCGCTAAGCGTGGAAAATATCTGCGCGACCTCGCCGATACCTCGGGCGTATCCAACTCCCTCTCTAGCCACGCCACGTACACCCTGCTGACCGGTACCCAATCGAACCTGTATCGCGCTTTCATGATCAGAGCGTGGCAGCACGCATCGCTTAAGGGAACCTCTGGACTCATCCATCCAGACACTCACATGAACGGGAAAGACGAAGGCAGACTACGCGAGGCCGCTTACCGTCGCCTGCGAATGCACGCACATTTCTCGAATCTAAAGGCGGCTTTCCCCGAGGTTCGAGTGACCCGACAATTCGGCATCAACATCTACGGCCACGAAGGTGAGATCTCTTTCCAACACGTAAATTGGCTATTCGAAGCACAAACGCTAATCTCATCTCTTGCGCACAACGGAAAAGGCCCCCTGCCGGGAATGCGCTACGAAGGAAAGTACGATATCCGTCCCCACGCAGCTCGAATTACGCAGGTCACAGATGAGCTACTGAGAGACTGGGCACGACTTTCAAGTGATCCAAATCTTCCCACAGCACAGACACCACTGCTCTACCCGATCACGCGAGCAGAGCAAGGGGCGACAGAGGCGTTGGCAAGATTCCCGATGCGTCTGGGGCGCGTTGCTCCCTACGTCTCGTCAGGATTCCACGAGAACAGCGACACACGCGCCGGTTACATCAAGCCGGGCATCTCACTCCCCACCGAATGGGATGAAGCAGTACTCCGAAGCCCGCATATCGATGTGGCCACCCCCTTTTCAAAACAAGCACCTAGCATGGGGCGCTCCGACAGACCTCAAGACCTCATCCGAATGCCAGACAATGCTATCCCGGGATGTGATTTTCGCCGAGCTACCACTAAGCAGGAATTTGTAGGCAGACGGGACCAACGAGATGGCGAATCATACTCGACAAAGTTCCGCATGATGTGGAGAGAGCGAATCACGTTTGACACTTACCGAAGTCTCTTCGCAGCCATAATTCCTCCAGGAGCGAACCATCTACACGCGATGCGCAGTCTCGCGTTGAGCGATAGCCGAGAAACTGCGCTCACCTCAGGATTTTGGGCTTCTCTCCCCCTCGACTATCTACTCCTCATTACGGGCCGTGAGCATCTCGACGTAGCAGACGCTCAAAAAATGCCCTACCCGGACGCTAACCACCCACTGTGTGCACCGCTCCTATTGCGCACCCTTCGTCTTAATTGTCTAACCATCGCGTACTCAAGCCTGTGGGGAGAGTTGTTCCAAGCCCGATGGGCTGAGGAGGAAGGCTGGGTATACAAGAAATGGCCCAACCTGAGACCGCTAGCTGAACACCTCGAGGCCACTTGGCATAGAGACACGCCGCTCCGCACTGAATCTGAGCGACGAGCTGCACTTGTCGAACTGGACGCACTCGTCTCCGTTTGGCTTGGAATCACAGCTGACGAAATCGTCGCGATTTTTAATTCCCGCTATCCAGTCCTTCATGGATATGAGTCGGAAATGTATTTCGACGCCAGCGGGCGGAAGATCGCACGGAATCACAATTCTTACGGCCATGGGCAGGCCAAGGAGACGTACGGCGAGCTCCTCGCACACCTAGCCAACCCCGGCAGCACTCCGCCACCGGAGGGATACGAGGCGCCGTTCTACAAGGCGGACAGGGAAGCCGAGATGCGGGGGGCACATGCGCACTTCCAGGGGCGGCTGGATGCCGAGATCGCCGCTGGGCATTGGGCTCCACCACCCCGTGGGGCGGATGCGTGAGTCGGCGGCGAAGGAAGCATAAGCGTAGGGCATAGCGCAAGGGGCTGCCCCCGACATTTGGTGTCGGGGCCAGCCCCTCAACGGCCCTTGGTGGTAAGCCCTATCGAGCCGCGAAGCTGACGAACGCGGTCCAGGCGGATGCACCGACCGCGAGGCCGGGGCGGGCTATGTCCTTTGAGTCCCGCACGTGGATGGCGTCGGGGCAAGTGGCCACCTCGACGCACTGGCCACCGTCTCCAGCACTGTGGCTGGACTTGTGCCACTCCAGGGCAACCTCGACGCAGTCCCCGCCGTCTCCGGCGCTGTAACTGCTCTTGAACCAAGCAAGTGCATCGTCCCGGTGCTTGGACCGCTCCACGCTCATCCCTCTCCCAGCAACTTCTCGATCAACGCCTGCGACTCCCGTGGGGTGAGAGCCTGGGCACGAAGGGTCCCATAGGTGGCTTCCAGCTCCCGAACCCTGGTCCGCTCGGTATGCAGACGGCTATCACTCTGGACCTCCGTATAGGCGATCCTCCGCCCGTCCTTCGTTTCCATCAAGGTGAACGGTCCTGCCAGGCCAGCGTGCTCCTCACGGTCCAGCGGCATCACTTGAACGTCAACATTACGAGCTTGTGCGATCAGGATGATCTGCTCCAACTGGCCTCGCCAGACCTGCTCGCTCCCAAGGCGCTTATGGAGCACTGCCTCTTCGATGACGAAGCTCAGATGTGGTTGCGGGCGGCGGGCGAAAATCTCCTGCCTGGCCAAACGGGCGGCGATTCGTTGCTCGATGGTCTCCTCGTCCAGCAGAGGCCGCCACATCCGGAAGACTGCCCGCGCATAGTCCGCTGTCTGCATCAGCCCCTTCACCACATGTGTGTCATAGGCATGCAGCTCGACCGCCTCCGCCTCCAACCTGGCCGCATCCCGGAAGAACGCCGGGAACTGCGCCCGCGCAACCTCCTCCTTCATCTCCTGGAGCACACCGCCCGCGTCCAGCAGCTGATCCGCCTGGTCGATGAAGCGGGGCGGCGGGACCCGGCGGCCCTGTTCGTACGCGGAGATGGTGGACGCCGAGTAGCCGGTCTTCGCCCCGAACTCCGGGCGTTCCACGCCCGCCCTCACCCGGAAGCGTTTCAGCTGGCGGCCGAAGACGCGCAGCATGCCCGAGCCCGCTTCCGGCTCCGAGCCGGACTCCTCGTCGGCCAACTGTGTCGGTTCGCTCATGCCCCGCCTCACCTCCACCGGCCAACGCCACGCCGCGTCCGCCGTCACGCCCTGCTCCGCCTACACGCGCCAACCGGCCACATACCGCTACCGACCGTAAGCGCGTCGTATCTCGTCAACGGTAGGGCCGCGACGGAAGCGTAGGCCACATGAACAGCGAAACTTCCCCCGCACCGGGGCCTTCACCGCAGTCCCGGCAACCAGCAACCGAGGAGCACGAGTTCTCGATGCGTTTCACCTCATCGCCCCGCGGCGCGCGCCTCGCTCGGCGACTCGTCTCGTACCGGCTCGACGCCTGGGGCCATCCGTACACCTGCCGGGCCAACGAGACGCTGACGCTGATCGCCGCCGAGCTCACGGCCAACGCGGTGCGGCACGGGCATGTCGCCGGCCGGGACTTCCACCTCCGGCTGACCCGGACCGTGGACAGCCTGCGTATCGAGGTCACCGATACCCGTACCGAACGCGTCCCGCTGCTGTCCGACCAACCCCCGCTCGGCGACGCGGAGTCGGGCCGGGGCCTGCTCATCGTCTCGCGGCTGGCGACTCGTTGGGCGGTCGCGCCACGGGTCGGCGCCCCCGGAAAAACCGTATGGGCGGAGCTGCGCCTGCGCTGACGTCGCGAGCCGCCGCGACCCGCTCATTTCGCGCCAATGACCAGCGGGGTTTCGGAAACCCGTGAGCCCTCCCCCGCCGTCCGGACTAGCCTCATGGGCCCGTGCGTCCACAGCACGGCAGGCCAAGGGGGAACGTGTGAGCAGCATCCGCGAGGATCGGATCCGGTATCGGATCTCCATCGTCGACGAGGACCCTCTGCGGGCCCGCCGAGAAGCGCGTGAGCTGTTGCGCGAGATCGCGGATGCCGATCCCGAGGCCGCCTTGGTCGTCCCGGGGCAGTCTGTATCCCGCGACACGGACAAGGGCGGGGTGTCTGCCGACGCCATCGGGCTGGTGCTCAACGCGGGCTCGCTGGTGGCGGCCGGGGTGCAGGTCTGGCTGGCCCGGGTACCGCAGCGGACGATCACCATCGCCCGGCCCGACGGCGCGACCCTGCGCATCACCGGCCGGGAGGCGCGCGCCGATGACGAGCGGATCGAACGGTTCCTCGCTGACGGTGGCAAAGCCGCGCACGATGAAGGCGGCGACGACGGCGCGACGGCAGGCTGAGCAGGGCATGAGCGACAACGACCGGTACGCCATGCTGATCGGCGTATCCACGTACGACAGCGACGCCTACCATGATCTCCCGGCCGTCCGCGCGGACCTGCACCACATGCGGGCGGTGCTGGAGAACACCGAGATCGGCATGTACAACGACTGCGCGATGGTCGCCGAGCCGACGCGCGCCGAGATGCTGCACGCCATCGAAACGTTCCTGGAGGAGCGGCAGCAGAGTGAGACGGCACTGCTGTACTTCAGCGGGCACGGCGAGTTCTGCGAGGCCGACAACCAGCTGTATTTCCTGACCCGTGACGCCGACCCGGACGATCTGCCGGGCACGGCCGTTCCGGCGGAGTTCCTGGAACGGATGCTCCAGTCCTGCCGCGCCTCCGCGAAGGTCGTACTGCTGGACTGCTGCTCCAGCGGTTCGGTCGTACAGGGCTGGACGGCCAAGGGAGCCCCGGACACGGACGAGCGGCCCGTGCCCAGCACCCTGCTGCGGCCGACCGGCGTGTACTTCATCACCGCCTCCGACGCTCTGCAGGCCGCCTCCGCGATGGCGCCGGCCGGGTCCTCGCTCGGCACGTCCCGGTTCACCGGCGAGATCGTGGAAGGACTGCGCAACGGGCGGATCAAGGACGGCGGCTGGATCACGCCGGACGATCTCTTCGAGTACCTGACCTCACAGATGGCTCGCAACCGCGTCCCCGAAGAGCAGCGCCCGACCAAATCCACGATACGGGCCACGCGTAGCCTGCCCTTCGCGCGGTCAGTGGCGCGCCCGGTCCACATTCCCTCCCTGCCCCGTGACGCCGCCGAGGCCGCCCAGCATTCCCCCGCCCTGCTCAAGGCCCGGGAACTGGCCGGGCTGGACGCGCGGGACGGCGTCGACTGGCAGCAGCTGCTGCGTTACTACGTGCATTGCCTGGGCGCGCAGGCAGCGGCGGGCTTTCTGCCCGACCGCGACAGCGGGCTCGACTCGAAGTACTTCCTGCTGAACAAGGGCGAGGAGACGGTCCAGTCAGGGCGGGCCTCCGCCCTTCCCGCTCCTCCGAAGCTGCCCAAACCGAAGAGCAAGGCGGCCGGAGCGGGCGGCGGCGCGACCACCGGCTCGCAGCAGGAGTACTGGTACGGCTATCCGGCGGTCACCCTGCCCGTACGCGGCGGTGGCAACCGGCGGACCACGGTGCAGGTGGCGCCACTGCTGATCCAGCAGATGGAACTCGCGCCGGACGAGGACGGCCGCGACGTGCTCCGGCCGAGCGGTGTGCCGTCCCTGCACACCGGCCTGATCGCCGAACTTCTGTCGGAGGACGACGCCGCCGACCTCATCGCCCGCTGGCAGCCGACCTGGCAGGAGGGCAACGACGCCCAGATGCTCCGTGCCGTACGGGAGTTGCTGGAGGAACTGGGGCTGCCGGAGCTGGAACCCCTCGACTTCTCCGCGCTCAGCGAGCACTCCGTGATGCAGACCCTGCGCCCTGGAGCCCACAACGCGGCCGTGCTGCTGGTCCCTTCCGGCGTGGAACTGATTGCGACGCAAGCCCTGGTGGACAACCTGCTGCAGATGTCGGCGCGCACCGGCCAGATCCCCGGCACGGCGCTGGACGCGCTGCTGACCGGCGGTGAAGCGGAGGCCAGGCGCACGGCTGCCGTCGTGGTGGCTCCGGGGCCGTGCAACGAGAGTCAGGAGCAGGTGATCTCGTCGGCGATGACGCGGACGCTCACTGTCGCCACCGGCCCGCCCGGCACGGGGAAGAGCGAGGTCGTCACGGCCGTCGTCACCACCTGCGTCGCCGCCGGGGAGTCGGTCCTGGTCGCGTCCACGAATAACGAGGCGGTGAACGTCGTCGCCGAGCGCTGCGACGCCATCGCGCCGGGGCTGCTGATGCGGACGGGCAACTCCGAGGCTCTGGAGCGGGAGGCCGCGAAGCTGGAGCGGCTGCTCGGTGAGCCCGCGCAAAGCCCGAGGCGCGGTTCGGCGACCGTGGCCGAGGAACTGCGCAGCACCCATGGGCTGGCCGCCGTACAGCGCGCGGAGGCGGCGCGCCATGTCGATGAGGAGGGACGGCTGCTGGAGCTACTCCGGGACCGGGAGGAACGGGCGGCCGCGCTCGGCCTGCCGCTGCCGCTCCTGGAAGGGGTCTGGGCGAGCGATGGCATCGCCGCGCTGGGCCGCTGGGAAGACAGGGCCCGGAAGGTCGCCGGAACGCGCTGGTTCGGCCGGTGGCGCAGGGGCTGGGCGCTCGCCGCGTTCGTCGCGGCGCCGGGCGCCGGCCTGGGGCGGGCGCTCCCGTCGTGGCCTGCGTGGGCGGCCGACCGGCCTGTGGCGCCTGAGCTGCTGACGGCCCTGGCCGATGCCGTGGCCGTGGAGCAGGAACTGCGGGAGCTCGTGCCACGGCATGTAGGGCGGGACGAGGAGGGGCTGACGCGGTCGCGGCTGGAGAGCGCAGGCGCACTGTCGGAGCTGTCGGCGGAGCTGTCCCGGGCCGCTTCCACCGAGGTGCTGTCGAGGGCACGCGCGCTGATGGGCCAGCGGCTGCAGGCGCTGCGGCGGCGCTCGGGGTATCAGAAGAGCCAGCGGAATCTGATGGCGCACGTCAAGGGGTGGGCCATCAGCACCCACTCGGTGCGTCAGCTCGAACTCGCCCCGAAGCTCTTCGACCTGGTCGTCATCGACGAGGCGAGCCAGTGCTCCATTCCGTCAGTGCTGCCGCTGCTCTTCCGGGCCAGGCGGGCGCTGATCATCGGTGACCCGATGCAGCTCGGGCACATTCCCGGCGTCTCGCCGCAACAGGAGCGGCAGGCCAGGGTCCGGGCGGGGCTGAGCGCGGCGCAGCTGGAGGACCACCGGCTCGCCTACCACGTGTACTCCTCGTACCACGCGGCTGCGCAGCACGGCGAGTCGGCGCTGCTGCTCGACGAGCACTACCGGTGCCACCCGGCGATCGCGGACGTGGTCAACGGCTACTGCTACGCCGGGCAGTTGCAGGTGCTCACCGATGTGCGGCGGCAGATTCCGGCACTCGACCCGGTGGGGACGGCCAATCCGGCGCCGGTGCTGGGCTGGATGGACGTACCGCACGGCGAGTCGGCCCGTGGCGGCGGTGGACAGTCCTGGCGCAACGGGGCGGAGGCCGAGGCCGTACGGGGGGTGGTGGACGAGCTTCTCGCGCGGCTCCCGGAGGACGCCACCGTGGGGGTGGTGACGCCGTTCCGGGCCCAGAAGGAGGCGCTGGCGCGGGTGCTGCGGGACGACCGGGTGCGGGTGGGGACGGTGCACGCCTTCCAGGGCGGGCAGCGGGATGTCATGGTGCTGAGCCCGGTCGCCACGCTCAACACCCCGCCGAAGACGACGCATTGGGTGGCGAGCCAGGTCAATCTGTGGAACGTGGCGGTCACGCGGGCCAAGTCGCAGCTGATCACGGTGGGCAGCCATGCGTTCTGGCAGGGGAAGTCGGGGCTGCCCGCGCTGCTTGCAGGACGCTCGGCGCTGCTGCGGGCGGGGGGCCACGAGGACCGCGGCGCGGGGGAGGGTCCCGGCTGGGCTCCGGCGGCCGGGGTGACCGCGTTCCGCGAGGAGCTCGCCGACCGGCTCCAGCAGTACCTCGGGGGGCGTGGGATCACCGAACTGGAGCGCGCGGCGGTGGTCGGCGGGCACTCGGTGGATCTGCTGTTCACCACAGATGGGTCGAACACCGCGGTGCTGATCGACCCCGGCATGCCGCCCGGCCAGGACCCGGCGCGGTATCTGCGGCTGACGCACGCTCGGGGCGACCTGCTGACCGGGCTGCCGTCCGGGGGCTACGGGGCGAAGGCGTGCGCGGTGGGCCGGACGGTCCGGGTGCCGGCGTGGCGGATTCTGGCAGGCGAGGACATGCTGGCGCCGTTGTTCGAGTGAACCGATGGCACCGGTGCGGATGCGGGCAGTTGTCTAGGATCCGCGCAGGCTTCGGACGATGTATGTCATGTGCTGGACGTTGCCGACCCGGAGCCACTCGGCCGGTCCGCCAGTGCCCGAGCTGGACGTGGCGGGACCCCGCGCGCAGTCGCGCAACCAGCTCTCTCCGTCGCTGGCCGTCGCTCCTCGGAAGTCGGCCAGGTCGAGGATCTGGCGGGCCGCCGCCCGGTTGACCGCCACACGGTCGTCGCCCCGGGCCAGTACCTTGCAGAGGACGAACGAGCGCTCGGTGGTATAGCGGAGAACACCCCAGGGCGGGCCTCCTTTACGGTCGGGTGTGGGCACTCGGGCAACAACGCTGGTTGACATGGCGCCGTAGTCGCCGTAGCTGAGCAAGGGAAGATAGGCGCGGCTGCTGTCGCTGATCTCCTGCCACATCTGCCAGTCCATACGCGGCTCTTCGCGCAGGCCCTGCTCCAGCATCGCCGCCGTGGCGTCAGGGAAACTTCCGCCAAGGGTGGCGGCAGTCCGCCAAGGAGCCAGAGGAATCAGGGCGTCGAGAGCGCGCAGGGCCTCCTTTCCCGCGTCGGGCCGGTCGGCGAGGACACTGCCCAGGTCCAGGAGCAGGTCCACGCTCACGGTCGGATCGGCGCGAGCCAGCAGGTCGCGGACGGCTTCGGTGGTGCCGCCGTCCCACTCGCCCGTGACGCGTACCCGGACACCGAGGCCGCAGCCGATGCGGCGGGCGGTTTCGAGGGCGGCGGTCTGCTGGGGCTCAGGTCGTCCGGGTCCGGTCACGGGGCGCAGCGAGGCTGCCGCACTGGCGCTGGACAGGGCGTCGGCGAGCGTGGGTATCTGCGTGTCCTCGGCGAAGGGGGCGTCGACCCAGGCGGGGTGGTGGCGCTGGACCATGCGCACCGCCCTCAGGTCCTTCCGGACGTCCGTGGCGAACGCTGCCGGAGCCCAGCCGGGGTGCGGCGGAAGATTCCAGAGAGGTACCACCGCTGACTGCACGTCCGGTCGGAGACGCCGGTAGGCCTGCGCGGCATGCGGCCGGGTGGGTAGGACGGGAACGTAGAGCGGTCCGGACATCGCGGCTCCCCTCGGCACTGCCCGTGCGCTTCCCCTCCCCGTCAGAATCAACGACCGGCGAGAGTCCACGAAAGAGCGCCCTTTCGGCCTGAATGGCTGGGATACGCCAACTCTCTGGTAGCGCTGTGACGAGGGTTGTACTGTTCGTCATGCTGGGCGGCCGAACATCTGGAAGTCGCAAGTCGACGACGGGAAGTGAGCGACGCTCAGTCAGGTCGCCCTCGGGTCCGTCTGCCGTGCGCCGACCTGTCGATGACCGGGTCGTTGGTGCCCGACTGCTCCCTGATTGGCGCGAGGCTTGAACCACCGGATTCTCGGTCTGACGGTGCGTAACTTCCGCACGCTGACCGACACGAAGCTGCCCCTGGGTCCCCTGACC
>JAOPYH010000016.1 GCA_025964715.1 Streptosporangiaceae bacterium
ACAGGCCCTGGCCCGTGGCCCGGACCGTGGTCGGGAACAGTTCCGGCAGGTACACCGCGAAGACCCCGAAGCCCCCGAGCATGAAGAAGCCGATGATCGGTGCGGCGATGAGGATGCTGCGGGTGGAGTCCAGCGTCGTGAAAATGACGATGGCCGTGACCAGCGATCCCAGGCAGAAGATGAAGTACGACGGTCGCCGGCCGATCGTCTGCGTGAGCCAGATCAGGGTCAGGTAGCCGACCGCTGCGCCAGCGTTCAGCAGCATCGCGAAGTAGCTGACGTACCTCACCACAGTGGCCGGACCGGCTTGGGCGGACAGCTCCGCTATCCAGGACGGCACGAAGGTGGTGGCCGCGAACGAGCCCACCATGAGCGCCATGGCGCTGAGGAAGCCGCCGATCGTCCGACGGCGGAGGTTCCGGTCGAACAGCCTCACCAGGCTGCCCATGGGCCGACCACGCTCCTGGGTGGCGACCCACCTCTTGGGTTCGGCGACGAAGAGCCGCAGGAGGATCACGGCGATCCCCGGGACACCGCAGGCGACGAGCACCCAACGCCAGCCATGGGGGCCGACGGTCAGGTTGACGAAGGCGGCCAGGAAGTAGCCGACGGAGAACGCCAGCTGCATCACGATCATCAGGGCGGGGCGACGACGCTCCGGCAAGGTCTCGGCCAGCAGTGCGGCCCCTGCGGACCACTCACCGCCGATGCCGAGGCCGGCCAGGGCCTGGAAGACAGCGAGCTCCACCCAGTTCTGCGACACCGCGCTGAGTGCCGTGCCGATGCAGTAGATCGCGATCGTCACGAGCATGATCCGGGCCCGGCCGAACCGGTCGGTGAGGACGCCGAAGATGGTTCCGCCGACTCCCCAGGCGAAGAGCTTGATCGCGACGATGGACCCGCCCACCGCCGCGATCCGTCCATGGTCGTGGGTGTGCAGGAGGTCGGTGAGACTCGGTGTCAGCACCAGGTTGAAGACGTTCAGGGCGATCGAGTCGAACATCCAGGCGAGGAACGCCGAAGCGAGGACGAGCCAGACGTAGCGCGTGAGCTTTGACGGGGCTGCGGGCGTCGCTGCCACGTCGACCCGCGGAGCGCCGGTCAACGGAGCCCCCCTGCGCTCTGTGTTCCGACCCTGGGGAGGGTGAGCAGCGACACCATGACGCCTCGTTCCGTTGAGAGGGACGTGTGTTCCGTGAACGGCTGGTCGACGGTAGGATGTGGCGCCGGTCATGTCAATCAGCCGGGCGGCCCGCGTCCGTCCCGCATCCGGTCCTGGTCCGTTCCGCGCCCGTCCCTCGGTCGCCGGAGGCGTCGCCGACCCCGTCGACCGCAGGGGTGCCCGTGGCTGCGGCGCAGCTCCTTGACGGCCCCGGTGACCTCCGGTACACATTGCCCACCAGTGAACAGGACGGCCGTTTCGTTTAAGGAAACACTGCCGACGCCGGGCCGAGAGCGACAGGTCCGTCGTCTGCCCCCTATCGAGGCGACGCGGTCACCGGGCGACCTGTTGGCCCGGCGGTTCCGGCCGCTGGAGATCCAGCATCTGCATCGATCAGCCTGTGAGGTAACGGCGCATGACGCACACGCCACCTGCGCCGAACGCACCTCCCGTGCCGGCTCCACGAACGGCCGCGACCGTGCAGCCGGTGACCGTGCGCCGCCTCGGGGTGTGGGAGCGGTACCGGCGTCGCATCTTCGGCACCGCCGGTGTCCTGCTCGTCCTGGTGGTCTGGCAACTCGTCTCCGGCCTAAAGCTGATCGACCCGCTGTACATCAGCTCACCGGTCCGGATCGTCAAGGTGATCCCCACGGTGTTCGGCGCCGACCACTTCCTCATGCACATCGGCGTGAGCGCCGAGGAATTCGCGATCGGCATGCTCCTGGTCATCGTCACAGGCATTCCGATCGGAATGGCGGCCGGCTGGTACCGGTCCTTCCGGGAACTGAGCGACCCGGTGATCTCGGCGCTCTTCGCCACTCCGATCGTGGCACTGGTGCCCATCCTGGTCCTGACGCTGGGGATCGGTACATCGTCGAAGGTCGCGTTCGTCTACCTCCTGGCGGTGTGGCCGGTCATCATCAACACGACCGCCGGGATCCGGGACATCGATCCGGAGATGATCCGCATGGCGCAGACCTTCGGGTCGAGCAGCCGGCGCATCTTCGCCACCATCGCGCTCCCAGCCAGCGTGCCGCACATCATCGTCGGGCTTCGCAATGGGGTTTCCCGCGGAATCATCGCCGTCGTCGTGGGTGAGCTCTACGGCGCCAGTTCCGGGATCGGCTTCTACCTCAGTCAGACCGGCCAGATCTTCCAGACCGACCGCTACTACTTCGCCGTCGTATTCCTCGCCATGGTCGGTGTCGTGCTCGGTCTCCTGCTCACCGCCTTCGAGTCGAAGGTCTCCAGTTGGAAGGTGGATCGATGACGACCAAGCTGGCCGCGGTCGACGTCTGCATCGGATACACCACACGTGACCGCAAGAAAGCGCGCATCGTGACCGTCGTCGACGGGATCGACCTGGAGGTGCGCGAGGGCGAGTTCCTGTGCATCGTCGGGCCGTCGGGCTGCGGAAAAACGACGTTCATGACCGCGGTCACCGGAATGCTGCCGCTGTCGCGTGGCCGGTTCGAGATGAACGGCCGACCGATCCAGGGTCCGGGCAAGGACCGGGCGATGGTGTTCCAGTCCCCGCAGCTGCTCCCGTGGCGGACGATCCTCGGCAACGTCTCCTACGGGCTCGAGGTACTCGGGGGGAATAAGAAGTCCCGGACGGCCCGCGCTCGGGAGTTCCTCGAGCTCGTCGGGCTCGGCGAGTTCGCGGAGCACTATCCGCACCAGTTGTCCGGTGGGATGAAGCAGCGAGCCAATCTGGCCCGAGCTCTGGTGGTCGACTCCGAGGTCCTGTTGCTGGACGAGCCCTTCGCGGCCCTCGATGCGCAGACGCGTGAACTCATGCAGGGCGAATTGACCCGAATCTGGGCGCACGAGAAGAAGACGTCTCTGTTCGTGACCCACTCGATCAGCGAAGCGGTCTTCCTGGCCGACCGTGTTGTGGTCTTCGGCCCTCGACCCGCGCACATCCGGGAGATCGTGACGATCGATCTCCCGCGTCCGCGTCATCTGGACATGAAGCATTCCCGCGAGTTCCAGGAGCTGGAACGCAAGGTGTGGGGACTCATCGACTCCGGTGGCACCACCGCGTCGCTGTGACATCCATCCGAGTACTTTTCCCTCGAAAGGAACGACCATGAAGCGTCTTGCGACGGCCGCCGTGGCCCTGACCGCGGCAGTGGGCCTAGCGGCCTGTGGCTCGGGCAGCTCTTCCAGTGCCAGCGGCAGTTCCGGTTCCAGTGGTGCTCCTGCCATGCGCCCCATCAAGATCGCCGTGGGGGCCACCACGGCCGCCTCCATCCCGCTATGGGTGGGGATCGACCAGGGCATCTTCAAGAAGGCCGGCTTCGACGTCTCGATGGTGACCCTGTCGGGCACCAAGGCTCCGCCGGCCCTCGCGAGCGGTTCGGTGCAGATCTCCGCCTCGGGCATCTCCGACCTCGCCGGGGCGATCGTCGCCGGATCGCCGATCACAATCGTGGGCACGAACTACCCCTTCCAGTTCTTCAGGATGTACGGGCAAAAGGGGATCACGTCGACCGCACAGCTGAAGGGCAAGACGATCGCGGCGAGCAGCGCCGGCTCGGCTTCGGACACGGCCATCCAGAGCGCCATGGAGTCCTCGGGCCTGCAGCGTGGCCGTGACTACCAGGTCACCTACATCGGTGACAACGGCGCACGCAGCGCAGCCCTGCAGCAGGGGGTCGTGCAGGCGATCATCGTCTCGCCTCCGACCGCCGAACTGGTCGAGCAGCGCGGTTATCCCGACCTGGCCAACCTGATCAAGGCCAAGCAGCCCTACGGCTACTCGAGCTTCGGCGTCCAGAAGAGCTGGGCGTCGCAGCACAAGGCGGAGCTCGTCGACTTCCTCACGGCCTATGCCCAGGCGGTCGACTACAGCAAGCAGCACCAGGACGCCGCGTTCGCCGCGGAGAAGAAGTACCTCGGGCTCACCGATCAGGGCGTCATCACGGACGTGTACAACGTCAGTGTCGCCGTGATGCCCGCGTATCCGGTGACCGACGTGGCCACGGTGAAGGGCACCATCCAGTTCAGCCAGAACCCGGCCGTCCAGAAGGCCGATCCGGCGAGCTTGTTCGACAACACCTACGTCAACCAGGCCAAGAAGAATGGCTGATCCCGGGGATGGGGGCGCCGGCGCCGGGGGCGGGCTGGTCACGTTGGACCTGGGCGGTCGGGTGGCGCGACTGCAGCTGAACCGTCCGGACGCGGCCAACCGCATCACGAGCACCATGATGCGGAACCTGGTGGACTGTCTGACGGAGGCGGGTGCCTCCGGTGCCGACATCCTCGTCATCTCGGCCGCCGGCGAGGACTTCAGCGTGGGGCGCGACCAGCACGAGCAGCTGCCCGAGGGCACCACGCGGGCTGACAACACCGGTTTGATCGTCGCGGCGAACGAGGCTCTGCACGGATTTCCCGGGGTGATCGTCTCCTCGGTCCGGGGGAGGGCGCTCGGGTTCGGCTGCGGGCTGGTGCTGCAAAGTCACCTGTCGGTGGCGGCCGACACCGCAGTGCTCGGTTTCGACGAGATCAGGCACGGGCTGGCCCCCCGGTTCGTCATGTCCTACGTCGAGGACTACGTGGGCCCCAAGCGTGCGCTGGACCTGATCCTGACCGGCCGCAGTCTGACCGCCGCGGAGGCGGAGCGGTACGGGATGGTCTCGCGGGTGGTCGTCGCCAACGCGCTCGCCGCCAGCACGCAGTCCCTCGTCGAGGACCTCCTGCGCAGCTCGCCCCAGCTGCTCGCCACCTGCATCGACTACCTCCAGCGGGTGCACGACATCCCACCCGAGGAGCGCGGTCGGGCTGCGCTCGCCAGCATGCTCGGTGGCGGGGCCGCGAC
>JAOPYH010000019.1 GCA_025964715.1 Streptosporangiaceae bacterium
GCGGCGGCAGAGTCGCCGCTCGACACGGCCCCCGACGCCCGCGCGACCGAGGCCCCCCCGCCGGACGGCTGGGCCTCCTGGGCGGCCGCGCCGGCGCCCACTGCGCCGCAGCCCTCTGGGAGTGACGCCGACGGGCCTTCGCCCGGGGCGTCGGCCTTCGGCCGGCCGCAGTTCGACGACCCGCAGTTCGACGACCCCGAGCGCGGCGACAGGCGCTTCGATGACTCGCCGGCGAACCGGCAGCGGTTCGATAATCCGCAGCCGGGCCGCGACGGCTTCGACCCGCCCAAGCGGGAGCGGCAGGCGTTCGACGCTCCGGACCGGACCGAGTTCTCAGCGCCCGGGCACGGTGCGTGGGAAGGCTCCCTGTTCGAGGGAGGCGGGGACTCCGAGCCCGGCGACTCGCGCTACGCCCCCGTCATGCCGTCGGGCCCTGGCACTCCGCCGAAGCCGGGCACGCCGAGCAGCGGAAATCTCCGCATGCCGGACTGGATGCGGGAGGAGAACGGCGGCGGACCCGCCTCCCGGCTCGAGGTCGACGAGGCCCGGGGCGGGTCCCGCACCGCGCTCTTCGCGGGGGTGGGACTGCTCGTGGTCGCACTGGTGGCCGCCGCGGGTGTCTACTTCCTCATGCCGCGGGGCGATGCCAAGACCGCGCCGACGCCACCACCGGTGAAGGGCGGCGGCTCCGCCACCGTCCCGCAGGAGCCCGCCGGCACGCCGGTGATGCCGGCGCAGAGGCCGCTGAAGCACTTCCCGGGCACCCCGAGCAAGGTCGTCGGCAAGATCACCGATGTCCAGTCGGGTCTCACCTACCCACGCTTCGGATCGCCATGGCAGCTCCCCACCAAGGCCAACAGGCTCGGCCAGCTCGGCTGGTCCGGCCAGCAGGCAGTGGTGACCGAGCATGCCGGGTCGCAGCTCTGGTACGGCCAGCTGCTCAGCGCCGCGATGAGCCCCGCCGAGATGAGCGGCTATGGCGGCCCGGGCACCGAGCAGGCTGCGGCCGTCGCGGTCTCCCGCAGTGTCGAGGCCCGCTTCTACGGCTTCCCGCACAGGACGCTTCCCTTCGCCTCACAGCCGCTGACCGTCGACGGGCACAAGGGCTGGCTCGTCAGCTCCTACCTGCGCTACCAGCGACCAGGGATCAGGGCGACCGGCGAGCTCGTGGTGACCGCCGTCATCGACACCGGCCGCAGGACCCCGGCGGTCCTGTTCATGGCGGTTCCCAACACCCATCGCAAGCTCTGGGCGGACATCACCTATGTGGTCGGGAACGTCCACGTCGGCGCCTGAGCGGTCGTAGGCCCCTAGGCGGCGCGCCGGCCACGGGGCCGGCGCAGCAGAACCAGGCCGCCGAGGAGCAGTGCGGCGCCGGTGACGAGCGCGCCCAGCGGGATGATCGTCCGGATGGCCGAGATGAGCAGTGCGCTTTCGCCCGAGTCCTTGGCCAGCCTGCGCCGGCTGTCCGGGGTCATCTTGAGCGTGAAGCTCGCCGCGATCATGGCTGCGGCCCCGTCCTTGGTCCGCAGCATCGTCGTCACCTGTTGCTCCCGGTTGATGGGTGAGCCGGTGCGCGGGTCGACCCAGGTGGTGACCTGGGACTCATAGACCCGGTCGACGGTGAACGTCTTCGTGGCGTCCAGGCCGAGCGGCTTTCCCGGGAAGCCCGGCAGCTCGGAGACCGGCGTCGGCCCGACGTGCATCACGAACTTGTAGGCATCGATGCCCTGGATCCTCTCGACCGTATCGAACCTCATCGGCCACGTCCGCTTGGTGCTGAGGTCGAAGAAGTCGTAGGTCTTCTTGCGTACGTCGCCGATGGGCCAGGACACCGCGAGACCCGACTGCCGCACGCCGGTGTCGCCGCCGACCGCGGCCCCGCAGCAGTTGGTCAGCTCGGAGGTCTTGCGGTCCAGCGCCGCGCGCTGGGCCTGGACGTCGAGCCGAGTCCCGTTGGCCGGGTCCTCCACGACGGTGAAGGAGTCGAGCACCGTGATCTTGCCGGTGCTCGCCCTGGCGTCGGCGCGCGTGGTGCTGGTGGCCACGAGGTCGGCGCCGTTGCGCAGCTCACCCGTCCGGGCGTCCAGATAGGACGCCTGCGAGGCCACGAGCGTGGACTTCTGATAGGTGTCCCTCGGCAGGCCGACGAGCCGGTCCGCCGCGTAGAACCGTTGCAGCGGAGCGAATGCGATCAGCGCGAATCCCAGGACCAGGGCGACCCAGCCGAGGCCTCGCCGCATGTCCACCTCCTGATATGTCTGTTGTGCGGTATGTCACACCGAGTCTGGTGAGTCGCACAACCCCACGAGATGAACCTGTGATCTGGAGGGCCGCGGGTGCCCGCCGTACACAAATCGGTTGGATAGCCTCTTTGTCCTGATGACAGGGCCGATCCGGCACTTCGCCGCCGCACTGACGGGACTCGGGCTGGGGCTGCTGGCGCTCGGCCCCGGGCTGTCGAGCGGATTCGTACTGGCCTACGACATGGTGTTCGTGCCGCGACCGGCGTTCACGAAGATGACGTTCGGGCTGGCCGGCACCGTGCCGCGGAACGTGCCGAGCGATGCGGTCGTCACCGCCCTGGCCACGCTCCTGCCCGCGGACGCCGTGCAGAAGCTCGTGCTCTTGGCCGTCTTCGTCATGGCCTGCACCTCGGCCGCCTCCCTCGTGCCCTCCGAGCGGTTGACGCCGCGGCTCGCGGCCGGTGTCTGCTATGCCTGGAACCCCTTCGTGGCAGAGCGGCTGCTCCTCGGTCAGTGGGCTCTGCTGCTCGGCTACGCGGCGCTGCCGTGGGTGATCGGAGCCGCGGGATCGGCCGGCGAACGGGGCGGTGGGTGGCGGCTCGCTCGCGCGCTGCTCCCGGCGGCCGTCGGGGGCTTCGCGGCGATGGCGGTGTCGGCGCTCGCCGCCGTGCCGGTCGCGCTGGCCGGCCCGTCAGCACGGGGCCGTGCCCTGGGCCGGACCGCCCTGGTGCTGTCCGCGCTGAGCACGCCATGGCTGGTCACCGGGTTGCTTCGGCCATCAGGGCTGCCGGCGGACGGGGTCGCGGTGCAGGCGTTCGCGGCCCGGGCCGACACCCCTTTCGGGACGCTCGGCAGCCTCGTGCTGCTCGGCGGGGTCTGGAACCGGGAGACAGTGCCGGCCGGCTATGGCATGGCGCTGACCGCCACGGCCTGGCTGGCCGTGGTGGTCACCGCCCTGGCCTTCTACATCCGCTGGAGCCGGTCCGCCGCGCCGCGGCCCGGCTGGGCCCACGGGCTCGGCTGGGCCGCCATGGCGGGGTTCGCGGTCGCCTCCCTCGGGGCGGTGGCCCCGGGGCTGCTCCGGAGCCTCATCGCGCTGTGGCCTGGGTTCGCGGTGCTCCGGGACGGGCAGCAGTACGTCGCACCGGTCGCCGTCGTCGTGGCCGTCGGGTTCGGGCTGGCCGCCGACCGGCTGCCGCGCGGCGATCCGGCCGGACTCGCGATGGGGGCGCTGGCGGTGCTCGCCCCGCTGGCGCTGTTGCCATCCCTGGCGTGGGGAGCGGCGGGACGGCTGCACGCCGTGCGCTACCCGCCGGACTGGACGCGAGCTCGTGCGATCGTCGAGGCCGACCCGGCGCCGGGGGCGGTACTCGTCCTGCCGTGGGCGGCCTACCGCGGATATCGCTGGAACGGCCGGGGCCGGGTGCTCAGTCCGGTCCCCCGCTACCTGAGCAGGGAGGTGATCCTCAATGACGCGGTGGTCGTGGGCCGGACGGTCATCCCGGCCGAGGACCCACGGGCGCGCCGGCTGGACGCGGTGATCCGGTCCGGCGCGGGCCTGGTGGAGCCGCTCCGGGCGGCGGGTGTCCGGTTCGTCTTCATCGACAGCGGTACGGCCGACGGCACCGGCGCCGCTGACCCGAGTACGGTGGTCGCTGGTGACGGACGGTCCGAAACAGCTCCTTCGGAATGGACCGGAACCGGGGTCCCTGGCGGCGGCGGCATGGATCTGCGGGCTCGGCTGGCCGGAGCCGACCTGCTTCTGGACCGTCCTGACGGCGTGCTCTTCCGGATCTCGAACCCGCGCTGACGAGCCAGGTACCGCGTCACGATGACCGCTGGTAACCGACCGGAGGCGATTTGTAATCTTTTTCTCAATTGTCCTTCTTCGGGCGATTGTCTAGTACCCGCCGGTAGCCGCGTATTACTCTGGCTCCCCACCGTTCACCCCCGTAGCTCCGCTCCTTGTAGGAGGACCTCCATGCGGATGGCCATCGCGGCAGTCGCAGGCATCGTGCTCGCCGCCCTCGCGTGCGTCGGCGGCGTGCAGATCGTGAGCTCATCGCAGAACGACCCGGTCAACAAGCCGCTCTACAACTACGGCTCCCGGTGAGCTTCGCCGGCGATCCCGTGCAACTCGAGATCGTCGTCCCGGCGTACAACGAGGCCAGGCGGCTCCCGCTCGGACTGTCGCTGCTCCTCGACAAGCTCCGTAAGCTCCCGGTCTCCGCCGCCGTCGTGGTCGTCGACAACGCCAGCACGGACGCGACGCCCGAGATCGTGCGGGGCTGGACCGGTGCCGCTCCGGTGAGGTTGCTGCACTGCGCGCAACGCGGCAAGGGAGCCGCGGTCCGCACCGGCCTGCTGGCCACTCGCGCCCCCTATGTGGGCTTCTGCGACGCCGACATGGCAACCGACCTCGCAGCCCTGGACGAGGCGCTGCGGCTGCTCGCCGCGGGACACCCCGTCGTGGTCGGATCACGGCGGCATCCGGGCTCGGTGGTGCAGGAGTACGGCCGTCCGCTGCGCCGGCTCGGCGCGGTGGCCTTCAACCTGCTGGCCCGCGACCTCGCGGGCGGTGCCGCGGACACCCAGTGTGGCTTCAAGTTCTTCGCCGGCCCGCTGGCCAGGGCGGCGGCCGCCGAACTGCGGACCACCGGCTTCGCCTTCGACGTCGAGCTGCTCATGCACTGCGTCCGTCGGGGCGGGATGGTGACCGAGCTGCCAGTGGTGTGGCGGGACATGCCCGGCACGACCTTCTCGATCCGCCGCCACGCGCCACACTGTCTCCGTGACCTCGCGCGCATCCGGGCGAGCGCCTGCCACCCCGGCACCGGGCCCACGGCGGCGCCGGCGCAGGCGGTCCGGCCGGTGCAGCCGATGCCACTGGCGTTCACCGACCCCTGCGGAACAGGCCGCGGATGACCCTGGGCGTCACGGATGTACGGCTCGGCATCGTCAACTGGCGTGACCCGTGGCATCCGGCCGCCGGTGGGGCCGAGCGCTATGCGTGGGAGCTGGCCCGCAGGCTGGCCGCCGGTGGTGCGCGGGTCCGGTACGTCACCTGCCGTCCGCCCGGGCGGCCACGCCGTGAACGGGTGGAGGGCGTCGAGTTCGTCCGGTTGGGCGGCCGGTTCACCATGTATCCGCTGGTCCTGCTCTGGATGCTGGCCCGGCGCCGTACCTTCGACGTGGTGCTCGACTGCCAGAACGGCATTCCGTTCTTCACGCCATGGGTGCTTCCACGCCGGGTGCCGGTCTTCTGCGTCGTCCACCACGTGCACGAGGAGCAGTTCGCCCTGTACTTCCCGCCCTGGCTGGCCTGGATCGGCCGGATGCTCGAAGGTCCGGTCACCCGCTGGACCTACCGCCGCCACGCCTGTGTGGTGGTGTCCCCGTCCACACTGGCCGCGCTGCGCGACCGGCTGCGGTGGCGCGGCCCGGCGTACGTCGTCCCGAACGGTCTTTCGGCCAACGCCGTGCGGCCGCCCGCGGAGCGGAGCCCGGGTCCCGAGCTCGTGTGCGTCAGCCGGCTCGTCCCGCACAAGCGCGTCGACCGCGTCGTCGACCTGGCCGACCGGCTGCGCGCCCGATGGCCTGACCTGCGGGTGCACATCGTGGGGGACGGGCCCTGCGCCGCCTCCCTGGACGAGCTCGTCGCCTCGCGCGGGCTCGGCGACGTGATCAGCCTGCACGGTTTCGTATCGGAGGAGACCAGGACGGCCCTCGTCGCCGGCGCGGACCTGCACCTCAGCACCTCGCGCGGGGAGGGCTGGGGCCTGTCGGTCATCGAGGCCGCCGCGCTCGGCGTCCCGACCGTGGCCTATGACGTGGAGGGCCTGCGCGACGCCGTGCGGGACGGGGTCACCGGCTGGCTCGTACGGCTGGGGGAGGAGCCCGCCGACGTGGTGGAACGCGCGCTCGTGAAACTCGGCGAGGTGGCCGTTCGCGACGAGGTCGGGGCGTCGTGCCGGCGCTGGGCGGCGCAGTTCGACTGGGCGCGTTCGGCCGCCCGCATGGAGGCGCTGCTGGCCGCGGCGGTCCGCACCGGGACGGCCCGCTCCGGCGATGACCGCGCAGTCGTCGTCGCCGGATACGGTGACGGGCGGCCGCAGGTGGTCGAGGGCCCGGTCCGAGACCTGTTGCTCACCGAGGGGGCCGTACGGGTGCTGCGGCCCGCCACCGCGCTGGAACGCCTGCTCGGCCGCCCCGGCGAAGGGGCGTGGTGAGCCACCTCGCAGGGACGCGGCGACGAGCGCGGCGATGGGTACGACGATGAGCACAGCGACCAGCACGCCGACCAGTACGGCCGGCGTGCCGCCCGGCACCGCCATCGACGTCCGGCTGCGTGAGCGGCTCCGGGTCATCGCCTGCTGCCTGGCGCTCACCTGCCTGGCGACCTCCACCCGGCCCGGGAACCTCCTCGCCGACACCAAGATCGACATGCCGTTGAACCCGCTGGGCTTCCTGGCCCGCGCGCTCCACCTGTGGGACGGCGAGCAGTTCGGTCAGCTGCAGAACCAGGCGGTCGGCTACCTGTTCCCGATGGGCCCGTTCTACGCGCTCGCAGACCTCGCCGGGCTGCCCGCCTGGATCACCCAGCGCCTGTGGCTCGCCATGCTGGTCTGCCTGGCCTTTCTGGGCACCCGCAGGCTCGCCATCCGGCTTCGCCTCGGCCGGCCCGGCGGCGCGCTGGTCGCCGGTCTCGTCTATGCCCTCGCGCCCGCCGGCCTGGCCTCGCTCGGCCAGATCTCCTCGGACTATCTGCCCTTCGCGATGGCCCCGTGGATCCTGCTTCCGCTGGTCACGGCGGCGCACTCGCGACCGGCACGCGGCGGCCGCGGCCGGCTCGTCGTCGCGGCGGCGGCGCGGTCGGGGGTCGCGGTGGCGTGCTGCGGCGGCATCAACGCCACCGCGACCGCGGCTGTGCTCGTGGTGCCGTTCATCTATGTCCTCACCCGGCCGCGCGGCACACCGCGCGTGCGGATCCTGGCCTGCTGGTCCGTGGCGGTGGCGGCCGCGACCCTCTGGTGGCTGGTCCCGTTGTCGCTCACCGGGACGTACGGGTTCTCCTGGCTGACCTACACCGAGAAGGCCTCGACCACGACCGGGCCGACGGGCCTGGTGAACGTCTTCCGCGGCGCGGAGCGCTGGGTCAGTTATCTGATCATCGACGGTCAGGTGTGGTGGCCGGTCGGTCATGCGCTCTCGCTCAGCGCGATCCCGGTGCTGTGCACGGGTGTCGTCGCCGCGCTCGGCCTCGCCGGTCTGGTCCGTCCGCGTCTGCCGGAGCGCACGTTCCTGCTGCTCTCGCTGCTCGCCGGGATCGCCATCGTCTGCGCCGGGCACATCAGTGTGCTGGAGAGTCCCCTTGCCCCTTCCGTACGGCAGCTGCTCGACGGACCCCTGGCCCCACTGCGCAACCTCCACCGGTTCGACGCCGTGGTGCGGCTGCCCCTCGCGCTCGGCGTGGCCCACCTGCTGCCCTCGATGCCGCGTGCCCGGGCCCGGCTGCGCCTGCGGGCCGTGGCCTTCGCGGCGCTGGCCGGTATCGGAGCCACGGCCCTGAGCAGCGGTCTGTCGGGGCCTGGCGACTTCCGGGACGTGCCGAAGTACTGGCGTGACGCGGCGTCGTGGCTGAACGACCGAGCGGGCCGGCAGGGCGTGCTCGCGGTCCCCGGAGCCGCGTTCGGCGACTATGTGTGGGGCCGGCCCATGGACGACGTCATGCAGCCGTTGATCTCGGCCCGCTGGGGTGTCCGGCAGCTCGTGCCGGTCGGATCGCCCGGCTATACGCGGGCTCTGGACGCGGTGGACCAGCAGGTGAGCGCCGGCCGGCCGTCGCCAGGGCTGGCGGAGTTCCTGTCCCGCATGGGGATCCGTTATGTGCTCGTGCGCAACGACCTGCGGCGGGAGAGCCTGCGCGGCGCGTGGCCGGCCCGGTTGCACCAGGCGCTGGACGGGTCGCCGGGCCTGCGGCGCGCCGCCTGGTTCGGGACCCCCATCGGGTGGCCGGCCGTCGACGACGCCGTGGCCGCCCTGGATCAGAAATATCCGCCCCTGGAGGTCTACGAGGTCGACCCGGGGCCGGGCGTCACCGCCCTGGCCGGGCCGAGGGATCCGGGCGGTGGACCGGTGAGCCTCGCGGACGCCGATGAGGCGATCAGGCTGTACGGCTCGCCCGAGGCGATGCTGACGATGGCCGACAACGGGCTGCTCAAGGGCAGGCCGGTGCTCCTCGACGACGATGCCCCCGGCAGCCGCGGCACCCCGGTCGTCTCCGATTCCCTGCGCCTGGTGCGGCGTGACTTCGGCGAACTGCATCAGAACTCCGCCACGTTGGCACCGGGGGAGCGTCCGAGGTCGGCCGACGTGACCGAGCCGGGATGGCGCCGTTACGCCACGACCGCCGCCTTCAGCGGCGTGCGGGCGGTCACGGCCTCGTCGTCGGCGTCCGACGCGGACGCCATCCCGCAGCTGCACGACCCCGGCCGGCTGCCCTATGCGGCCATGGACGGTGACCCGTGGACCTACTGGGAGGCCGGGGGCTGGACCGGGCCGGTCGGGCAGTGGCTCCGGGTGGACTTCGCCCGTCCCATGTCCCCCCACGCCATGTTCGCGACGTTCGTCCGCAACACCGGCGTGATGGGGCCGCCGCCCAGCCGGGTCGCGGTGGAGACCGAGGCGGGCTCCGTGGTCCAGCCGGTGCGGGCCGGCTCGTCACCGCAGGCCCTGCGGGTGCCGCCGGGGCGCACCCGGTGGCTCCGGATCCGCATCCTCGGTCTGGCGTGGCGGGTGCCGGCTCCCGGGCTGCCCCGCGCGGGCATCTCCGAGCTGACCGTCGACGGCCTCCACGTGGGCCGCCACTTCCAGCTGCCGGCCGTACCGCGCGACTCGGGGCCGGCCTCGTTCGTGATGACGCGCGGGCCCGGTGCGGCGCCGGAGTGCATGAAGGGGCCGGACCGCTGGGTCTGCTCGCCGGCACTGCGGCGAGGCGACGAGGAGAACGGCGGCTTCGATCGCGTCTTCCCCGCCCCGGCCCCGGCCGCCGGAGCGTTGTCCGGCCTGGCCACGCTGACCGACACGGCGCTCCTCCAGCGGTTCACCGGCCTCGGCTCGAGCCTGCGCGTCACGGCGAGCTCGAGCCGCTCGGCCGACCCGGCCGTGCTGCCGCGCTCGGCGTTCGACGACGATCCCGCGACCGCGTGGATCCCGGGGGAGAACGACATCGCCCCGACGCTGACGCTGACCTGGGGGGACCGCACCCGCCGGATCGACCGGCTGACCGTCGAACGCCCGCCGGGGGCGCGCGGCGCTCTGCGGGTACGGGTGCGCGGGCGCGGCGGCGACACTCGCGAGGGGCTGGTGAACTCCGGCGGCCGGCTGTCCTTCGCACCGCTGAACACCGATCGGCTGTCGCTGACCTTCCTTGCCTCCGGGCTGCAGACCGTGCAGGTCACCGAGGTCGCCATTGCCGGTGTGCGCCCGTTTCCCCGGGTGGCCGCGGTCCCGATCAGGCTGGCCTGCGGGCTCGGGCCGGGTCTCGAGGTCAACGGCGTCACGGTCCCCACGCGGGTGTCCGGGGCGATGGGCGATCTGCTCGAAGGCCGGCCGCTGCGGTTCCAGGGCTGCCGCGACGCCGAGGTGGCGGCCGGGCGCAACGGGCTGCGGCCATCGCCGTTCGGCGCGTACCGGATCGAGTCCGCGGTGATCGACACCGGCCGCGCGCCGGGCCGGCCGCACCCGGGGTCGGTGGAGATCAGGCGGTGGTCCGCGGGCACCCGCCTGCTCGAGGTCGAGACCGGCCACCGGTCCTTCCTCGTCGTCGACGAGAACTTCAACAGGGGCTGGCAGGCCACGATCGGGCGCGACGTCCTGAGCCCGGTCCGGCTGGACGGCTGGAAACAGGGCTGGGTGCTCCCGGCCGGCGCGAAGGGGATGGTCCGGCTGACCTATCTGCCCGACCGGATCCATCGCGTCGCCGTACCGGCCGGGCTCGGCGTGCTCGCCCTGCTGTCGCTGCTGGCCTTCGCCGGCTACCGGCCCGGCGGTCCACGACCCGCGCCGCCACCGGGCAGGCCGCGGCTCCGGACGGCCCGCTGGGCGGTGCCGCTCTCGGCCGCGGGCCTGGGGTTCTGGCTGGCCGGCCCGGCGGGCCTGGTCGTGGTCTGCGGGGCGGCCCTGATCTTCGCCTGGAGCGTGGCACGGCGGCAGGCCGGCCCGGTGACCCGCCGGTCTCGGCTCGCCGGGGCACTGGCCTCGTCCTGGGTGATCGGCGGGCTCATGGTGGCGGGCACCGTCTCGTGGGCCCTCGGCGCGTGGCTGCGCGCGGCCGGCAACCCCGCGGCGCCCACGGACCTGCCGGGGGACGTGATCCCGCAACTCCTCGGGCTGGTGATCCTGGGCAGGCTGGTGACCGGACTGTGGCACGCCGATCGCGGCGACGGGCCGGCCCGTCGCCGCGATCACCTGTGGCGCAGGCCAGGAGAACGGCCGGACCGGGCACGGTGGCCGGCGAGCCGCTGGACGGGCCGCTCCAGGAGGTAGTAGCTCAGGGTCGCCGCCGCGACCGAGGCCACGGCGAGGACCGGGAGGTCGATCAGAAGATCGCCGTGGAACAGCCGCCCAGTGGCGTCATACCAGCCCAGGATTATGATCATCTGCCACAGGAAGACGCCGTAGGAGATCCTGCCGAGGAAACGCATGACGCGGTTGCCCAGGACGGCGGTGATCGCCGGGTGCCCGGCCGGGGCGAGCGCCACCGGGGCCACGAAGAAGGCCGCGCACAGCCCGTACAAGACGGTGTGGA
Organism: Streptosporangiaceae bacterium; assembly: GCA_025964715.1. Lineage (GTDB taxonomy): Bacteria > Actinomycetota > Actinomycetes > Streptosporangiales > Streptosporangiaceae > Actinomadura_C. Next base: position 11,056 of record JAOPYH010000019.1, read on the forward strand.
GCTGGGCGGTCCATACCGTGTCCAGAGTCGCCAGGTCACGCGCCCCGGTGAGCGGCGACGCCGCCATGACGTAGAGGAACAGCGCGGCCAGCCAGCACACCCCCCAGGACCGGCCGACCGTACGGCAGATCCGGGCCGCGGTGCCCAGCGGCTCGGCCCGGGCCCACACGGTGACCACCGCGAGGGCCATGCCGGTCGCGAACCAGGCGAGATAGCGAGGTGGCCAGGAGAGCGCGATCGGGTGTGGCCCGGCGATGAAGGCGGTGGCCGTGTAGCCGAGCGAGAGCAGCCCGTACAGGCACATCGCCCACAGGAGGCGGCGGGCCCGGCCGGCGACGTCCACGGTCCCGCCCGCGGCGGGACCGCCGCGGAAGGGTCCGCGGGAGCACCAGGCCAGTGCGGCCGCGGTGGCCGGCAGCGTGAGGTACCACGCCGCCTCGACCGCGAGGCTCCACGCCTGACCCATTTCCCGGGGTCCGAGGCCGCTGCCCCACCAGGCTCGAGGCACGTAGATATGGGTGAGCGTCAGCAACTGGGCCCAGGCCCACCCGTCGCCCAGGTGCCGGCGCTGGGCGAGCAGCATGACGCAGGCCACGAGAGCCCAATAGGCCGGGAGGAGACGCAGGGCACGCCTGCGCAGATAGGCGCGGACGCGCGGCGGGGTGCGGCCCTCGAGCACGGCGCGGGCCCACGGGCGGTAGAGCAGCAGTCCCGAGAGCAGGAAGAACAGCGCGACGCCCCCCTCGCCGCCATTGAGGAGCCAGGCTCCGGGCACCGCGGCACGGCTGGTCCCGGCGTTGAGCCCGACGTGGAAGACGAGCACCGCGAAGGCCGCCACCGCCCGGACACCGTCAAGTGTGTCCTGATGCCCGGTGATCTCGGGGAGACCCGCGTGCGGATCGGGCAGGCGGTCGCTCATCGTGGAGCCCTCTGCGGTCATGCGGGCTCCTCCCGGCGCACATGGGTGGCTCCACGGTAATCGGAGTCACTGGCAGGAATCTTCGGGACCTGGGTGGCGAAAAGGGGATAGGGGAGGTCATGTAGGGTTACGGGCCAGTAAGGGTAGCTGAGCAGGCCGAGCCCGGGAGTGGAACGATGCCTCGATCGGTCGGTCTGGTGCTGGTCGGCGTCGGGGCGTTCGTCCTCGCACTGGCGCCGCTGCTGCGTTTCTACGTGGCCGGCCAGGTGATCGCGGCGCCGCGCAACTACTACCAGTCCACGCGGCTCGAGGCGCGGAACGCCTCCTATTTCGACCCGGCCGAGCTGAAGTTGCGCACCGGAGTCACGCTCATGGCCCGCACGAACGTCCGCGGGGACGTAGAAGGCGTCAGCGACCCGAAGATCGCGGTCTGGGACTCGTCGACGGCGATCTTCGATCTCGACCGGAACAAGCCGATCGAGGCGCAGGACTACCGGATCGCCTTCGACCGCCGTACGTCCAGACTGGTGGCCTGCTGCGGAGCGCACGTCAGCGGCGACACCTCGGTGCGGTTCTCCGGCTACGGCCTGATGTTCCCGGTGGCCGGCGTGCGCAAGCGGGACTACCCGTTCTTCGACGTCACCATGCGCCGGGCCGTGCCCATGCGGTTCGCCGGTGAGGACCGGGTCAAGGGACTGAAGACCTACCGGTTCGTCCAGGAGATCGAGCCGGCCAAGGTCGCGCGGGTGGCATCCATCCCGGGCCGGCTGCTGGGGCTCGGTGCCAAGAGCGGCAACGTCGAGGCCGACCGCTACTACTCCGCGAAGACGACAGTCTGGGTGGACCCGCGCACGGGCATCCCGGTCAAGCACCTACGGGCCTTGCGCACCACGGTGCGGACCCCCGACGGCAAGGGGACCCTGACGACGGCCTCGGCCGACCTCCTCACCGTCGACGCCGACCAGCGCAAGCTCGTGGACGAGGCGAACCGGAACGCGCTCATGGTCGGCGCGCTGCGAACGTACGGCCCCGTGGCCGCACTGGGCTCGGGACTGATCCTGCTGCTGGCCGGTGGCGTGATCGCGGTCCGGGGCCGCACGCCCGCCCGGCCCACGGCCGGCACCACCCTTACTTAGGGACGTCTCGGGCCGCGTCAGGGATGCTTGGCGGGATCGGTGATCCGCCGGGCCAGGACCCGCTCCTTCGCGTACTGCGGCAGGCTCCGGAACCATTTCACCGTCTCTTCGAGTCCGGCGTCCATCGGTACGGGGCGGACGTCGGGAAACAGGCTGCGGAGCCGTCCGTCCGCCGCCTGGGAGTCCCGTACATCGCCGGCCCGCGGCGGCTCGTGCCGGGTATCGAGTGGAACGTCCGCGGCCGCGGCGAGCTCACGGGCCAGTTCGAGGATCGACATGCGGGTCCCGAAGGCGAGGTTCACCGGGGCGGTGGAGGTGACGCGGCGGACGACGGCGTCGGCGAGCACCCGCGCGACCGTGCCCACGTAGGTGAAGTCCCGCGTCTGGCGGCCGTCCCCGTGGATGCGCAGCGGCCTGCCCCGCAGCGCCGCGTCCACGAAGGAGGGGACGACGGCGGCGTAGCCGTGACCGGCCGCCTGCAACGGCCCGTACACGTTGAAGAAGCGCAGCGCCAGCGACGGCAGATCGAAGCTCGACCCATAGGCCAGCACGTAGGCCTCCGTGGCCAGCTTGCTGGCGCCGTACGGGCTGAGCGGCCGCGTCGGGAGGTCTTCGTGCCTGGGCAGGTCGGCGACGGATCCGTACACCGACGATGAGGACGCCGCGACGACGTGGACCGACCTGCGCCGGCACGCCTCCAGGACGTACAGCGTGCCGCTCGCGTTGACGGCGTGGCAGGCCGTCGGGTTGGCCAGGGACCGCGGCACGGACGGACGCGCCGCCAGGTGGACCACCGCGTCGGCCCCTTCCACCGTCTCCTCCAGCAGATCGCGATCGAGGATGCTGCCCTCGACCAGCTCGGCGTCCGTGCCGTGCAGGTTCGCGGCCGAACCGCTGCTCAGGTTGTCGAACGCCACGACCTGGCCGGTCTGCGGACGCGCGGCCAGCTCACGGCAGAGGTTGGCACCGATGAACCCGGCGCCACCGGTCACGACCACTTTCACCGGCTCTCCTTCTCCTCGAGCAGGGAGGCCGGCCACCAGCCCTTGCCCACCGCGATCGAGGTGTAGAGCTCGCGTATGTCCGCCACGAGCCGGTCCGCGCTGAAGCGTTCGGCCGTCCACGCCCGCGCGTGCCTGCCCATCCGCAGCCGCAGCCGCTCCTCGCGCAGGAGCCGTACGGTGTGGGCCGCGAGTTCGGGCGGCCGCGTCGTGGCCAGCAGGCCCGTCACGCCGTCCTGGACCACTTCGGGGACGCCCCCCACACGGGTCGCGACGACGGGCAGCCCGGCGAGCCCGGCCTCGATCAACGAGATCGGCATGCCTTCGTTGTCGGAGGTGAGCAGGACGAGGTCCGCCGCCGCGTAGATCGTCTCCACGTCGGCACGCCAGCCCAGCGCGAGCAACGCGCCACCGAGGTCGCCGGCGGCGGCGATCAGCTCCGGCAGCAGGTCGCCGTCGCCGCACACCAGGAAGCGTACGGCCGGGATCTCCCGGCGCACGGCCCGCGCCACGTCCAGGAACCGGTCGGGTCGTTTGATCCCGGTCACCCGTCCGACGTAGGCCACCACCGGTGCGTCCGCGGGCAGCCCCAGGGCACGACGCGCCGTCGCCCGGTCCGGGAGCGGACCGAGGTCGGTGCCCGGCGGCACCACGTGGAACTGGCCGGGCCGCCCGATGCCCGCGCTGATCAGGTCGTCGCGGACCTTGCCGCCCACGGCGACCAGGTGGTCGGTGCGTGCGGCCAGGGCCCGCTCGGTATAGACGATCGCCCGGGTCTTCGGCGGCGAGAAATAGCCGTGCAGCAGGTGGCCGTGAAAGGTGTGGACGCGCACCGGAACCCCGGCGAGCAGCGCGGCGGTACGGCCGAGCACGCCGGCCTTCGCGGTGTGGGTGTGCACGATGTGCGGCCGGAACTCGCGCATCGCCGAGGTCAGCGCGGCGAGCGCCCGCACGTCGTCCGCGGGGCGGACCGAGCTTCCGAGGCCCGGGACGCGCTGCACTCCGAGATCGGGCGCGCACAGGGCCACATAGTCGGCCTCGCCCGGGCCCACTCGTCCGCACAGGACCCGGTGGTCGAAGACTTCGGGGTCCAGCCCTCGCGTGAGTGCAGTGACCTGGAGCGCCGGGCCACCGACGTTCATCCGCGCGATGACCCGCATCACTCTGATCCGCCTGTTGCCCAACGTGTCCTCCCGGATCCCCCCGGCATGGCAGCTTGATCACGCACCGTACAGAGCCGTCACGCAGCGTGCAACGACCCACTCCGGGTAAAGCGGAAAGGGGCCGGGGGAAATGGGCCAGGCGGTGCTGAATGCGCGTCATTCACGATGGAATGCCGATGCGACCCGAGCAAACCCATTTTTGGCGAGTGGGTGGCTGTTCATACCGGCTGCACGCGAACGGCCGCTAAGCGAATCAGGGGCGGGCGCGCCTATTTAAAAACCGCCGTGATGGCGACGTGATAACCTGCGCTCCGTTCCCCTAACTGCTGTCGGCAGTGCTATAGGGAGAATTCATCGTGGGCAAGGGGATTGTCCATTTCTGTTCGGGGGGAGCCTTATGGGTTCATTTTCTAGGAGAGCCGGCGGCGTGGCGGGTGCCGTGCTGGCGGGAGCAGGGCTGGCCGTCGCACCGACGGCGGCGAACGCCCAAGCGAGTGTGGTCGCTGTGGCCTGCACCGTCCCGGCGCTGAGGAATGCGATCACCCAGGCCAACGCGGTCCAAGCGAGGACGCTTCTTCTGGCCCGGAACTGCAGCTACGACATCAGTGACGTGGTCCCGGGTGGGCTCCGCGGGCCCAACGGGCTGCCGATCATCACCGGGCACATCACGATGATCTCGCGCAATACCACCATCAGGCGCAGCGGTGGCGTGCCGTTCCGGCTCCTCGAGGTCGCGGCCGGAGCGGTCCTGAACATCCGCAACCTCACCCTGACCGGCGGCGACGCCGGCGGGAACCCCGGTGGCGCGATTCTCAACGGCCGCGGCAGCGTGTTGCTGTTCCACAGCCTCGTGGCCGGCAATACCGCGGACAATGGCGCCGGGCTCGCCAACGACAGCGGTGCCCTTCGGCTCGTCAGCAGCACTGTGCGCAACAACACCACCGGTACCGGCGGAGGCGGCGGCGGCATCTACACCGACGGCTTCCTTTCCGTGAGGTTCAGCCGGATCAACTCCAACCGCGCCAATACGAACGGAGGGGGCATCTTCAGCGAGCTGGGGGGCAGGACGTTCATCTTCCGCAGCGATGTCGTCGGCAACCTGGCGGTCGGCAGCGGGGGCGGCATTTTCAACGGATCCGGCGGCCGGGTGCAGGGCGACCTTGTCCGGGTGTCGTTCAACGGTGCCATCAATGGTGGCGGGGTGGACAATACCGGTAACCCGCCGGGAAGCGTGAGCTTCACCCGCAGCGCCGTGGCCCAGAACAATCCGAACAACTGCGTTCCCCTGGGCACGGTCCCGGGCTGTACGGGCTGACCTTCCGGCTCTGTCTGCTTTTCACTGGAAAACCGATCGACTACGGCGTCCCGTCGGGGCGGTGGGGATGAGATCCCCACCGCCCCGAAGCCTTGAATAGAGCACGAGTATTCGAAAAGGACTGTCAGGGGAGGCGCAGCTCGGCCAAGACCGCTCGATGGTCGGTGTTCGCGAGGTGGTGAACCCTCACGTGCCGGACCGCGCACCGCCGGTCCACGAGCACGTGGTCGACCGTGATCGGGGGCCAGGCCGACGTGCGGAAGGTCGGCGCCAGGCCGGAACCGGTGGCGTCCGCGGCGTCGGTATAACCACCGGAGGTCAGTCCTCGCACCCGCGCGTGGTCCAGCGTGGCGTTGAAGTCACCGGCCAGGATGCGTACGGGTTCATGCCCGCCGGGGGCCGGCAGCAGAGTGAACCCGCGGAGCCACTGCCCGATTCCGGAGCGGTTCACCGGTCGCGCGAGGTGCACGGCCATGATCTCTATCCGGCCGCGGCCCGGGACCTCCATCTCGGCCCGGGGCATGGCCCGGCCGGCCTCGTCCTCGGCCGGCATCGGCAGGCGGCGCAGGGCGTGGCGGGCGTAGAGCCCCGAACCTGGCGCGCCTCCCGGCGGCGCCGTGACCCGGTACGGCAGGACGGTGTGGAGCCCGGCCGCCTCGAGCCCGCTTGCGGTCGCTGTGGTGAACTCCTGCAGGCTGAGCACGTCCACCCGCTCCCGGCGGACCAGGTCTACGAGCGCGCGGGCATCCGCGCGCCCGAAGTGCAGGTTTGCGGTCAGCACCCGGAGCACGGGCCCGCCCGCCGCGGGAGCCTCGTCGCCGGTCGCGCGCGGGAGCACGGCCGCGGCGAACGCGACGACTGCCGCGAGCCCGGCGGCCACGGCCTTCCAGCGCCGCAGCGCCGCGGCCCAGACCACGACCGCGATCGCGACGAGGCCGGCGTACGGGGTGAACGCGAACCCCGGGACGAGCAGGCCCGCGAGGACCGGAATCCGGTCACCTCCGAGGAGTCGGGCGCCGGCCCAGCCCCAGCAGAGCAGAAGCAGCAGCGTGATGAGCCGGCTCGCCATGCGGCGACCTGCGCGACCGGCTGCCTGGACATGCTTACTGCGCTCCGTAGCCATATGAATACAGTCGGCGAGAGCGGGCTGATCAAAACGCCGATGGGATCGCGCGTTTGGGTGTACGGACGGTAATGGGCTCATACTGTGGGTAGTCGCAGTGTGTCGCGTGAGGGGGAACCGGCATGTTGATCAGCGTGATCACGCCCACGTACGACCGGGCGTACACCCTCGAAGACGCCTATCGGAGCCTGCTGGAACAGCGGGTCGAGCTCGAGTGGCTGGTCGTGGACGACGGATCGGCCGACGAGACCCGCGACCTCATCGCGCACCTCAGCGCCAACGCTCCCTTTCCGGTCCGGTACGAGCTGCAGGAACACGCCGGGGCCCACGCGGCCCGCAACAGGGGCGTGCGTGGTGCCCGCGGGGAGATGGTCGCCCTGCTGGACGCCGACGACCTGTTCGTGCCGGGCGGCCTGGACCGGATGGCCGGGCACTGGAGCCGGATCGCGGACCCGGAGCGGTATGCGGGCGTGTCCGGGCTCTGCGTGGACGAGACCGGAGCCGTCATCGGCGACCGCTTCCCGGCCCGCGTCCTCGACGCCACCTGGCAGGAGATGACCTATCGCTTTCACGTGCGCGGCGAGAAGTCCGGACTCGTGCGGACGGACGTGCTCCGCGCATGTCCCTTCCCCACGGAGCCGCTGGGCTTGGCCGCGGAAGCGGCCGTCTGGCGTGAGCTCGGCCGCCACTATCGCGTCCGCCACGTCAACGAGCCGGTCCGCGTCCACCGGCTCGGGGCCGCCGAGCGCATCTCCCGCCGGCCCTTCGGCGCCAACGCGGGGTCCCTCGCGATCGCGCACGCGAGCGTCCTCAACGAGGACGCCGCGTGGTTCCGGCACGCTCCGGCGGCGTTCGCCCGGTCGGCCGTCCATCTCACGAGGGGGTTGTGCCACCAGGGAGTCCCGCTGCGCGAGCAGCCGGAGCGCCTGCGATCCTGGCCGGCTCGGATGCTGTGGGGACTGGCCCTGCCCTTCGGGTGGGCCTTGTATCGGCGAGACCTCCGGGCCGCCCGGGACAGCGCCCAGCGATGGTGATCACTGATCTACCCGGACAGATGCTCACCGGCGGATCAGCCAGGACAGCATCCGGCCGATGATCCAGTAGACGGCCGCGGCGAGCAGCCAGTTGGCGTACAGCTGCCGGGACCGGTCCCGATAGCTGAACACCTCCGAGAAGGGCGTGGCCAGCCAGCGTCCCGCGTCCATCACGGCATGGACCGCGGCGTTGCTCATGTCGGCCCTGGCGTAGGTGAGTGCCGTGCCGGCGACCAGGATCAGCGCGGCGGCCCAGCCGGCCAGCCACACCAGGAGGCTCACCGGGTTGTGCCGCTGCTCCCGTGCCCGCTCCGGCCTGGCGGGAGCGGCCTTGCCCCCCCGGTTCTGCCACCGGTGCCGCCAGCTCTGCACGACCATGGTCACTTCTCCTTCGCCCGGAGCCTGCCCCCTTTTGTCCCACGGGACAGGTGATCTAAACACCTGGGAACCAGGTGAGGGGTTCCGGCGTATCGCCCTGGAGGTGAGCTAGAGTGGCTCGTGCGGAGAGTCTCTCGGATTGCGAGCGACTGAAAGGGTGAGCGTCCTGTCGAGCCAGGAGCGGACGAGTCTCATACTCGAGCTGCAGCGGGCCATGCAGCGCAGCACCATGTGGACCGTTCTGCTGCACAGCACCACCGCCGGCAAGGCCGGGATGAACGTCACCGACGCCCAGTGCGTCAATCTCCTGGTCCTTGACGGCCCCATGACGCCGGGCGGGCTGGCCCAGGCGATGGGCATCACCACGGGCGGGGCCATCACCGCGGTGGTCGACCGGCTGGAGAAGGCGGGCTACGTAAGGCGCACCCGCGATCCGGACGACCGGCGGCGCGTCATCGTGCGGCCGGTGCCCGAGGCGGTGGCCGGACTCGCGCACTATTTCGACCCGATCGCGCGGGCGTCGGCGGAGAACTTCGAGGACTGCACCCAGGACCAGCTGCGCTTTCTGCTGGACTTCTTTCACAAGTCCAACAGTGCGATGCCCGGTGTCGTCAAGGAGATCCAGCAACTCCCGTAGGTGCCCCGGGCGCCGCGGCAGGGCTCGGCCGTTGGACCGGCACGGCCTCGGCGAGCGCGTCGAGCAGCGCGGCCGTGGGCGGTGGATCCGGTGGCTCCCCGTACGTCGCGGCCAGGACATAGCGGGTCGAGTCCGGCAGCTCATTCGCACGTACGCCCGGGTTGCGTGCGGCCGACAGAGCGAGCCCCGGCAACGTGGTGACCCCGAGCCCGGCCGCGACGAGAGCCTGCACCGCCACGTAGTCATCCGTCGTATAGGAGATGCGCGGCCGGAAGGCCTTGGCGGCGCACATCTCCAGCAGATGGGTGCGGCAGCGGTCACAGCCGGCGATCCATTCACTGTCCCGGTAGTCGCCAAGGCTCGGGACGGCGTCGGCCGCGTCCTGGGCCCCGGCGGGCTCCCACGCCGCGGGGGTGATGAGGTACTTCGGGTCGGCCATGAGCAAGCGGGTGCGGACGCCCTCCTCCTGGTCGCAGCGGTCGTATCGGAAGATCACGGCCACGTCGACCTCTCCGGCGCGCAGCATGCGTACCGCCTCCGGAGGCTCGGTCTCGATCAGCCGAAGTTCCAGGCCGGGGTGCGCGGCGGCCAGCCGCGACGCGGCGACCGGCACGAAGGTGCCCAGCGCGGAGGGGAAGGCCGCCAGCCGGACTCTGCCCTGCCGCAGCCCTACGTGCGCCGCCAGCTCGGTGGAGGCCGCGTCGAGCCGGCCGAGGATCTCGGCGCCGCGGTCGGCGAGCAACCGGCCCGCCTCGGTCAGCCGGATGCCGCGGCCGGCGCGCTGCACCAGTTTGGCCCCGGTCTCGGACTCCAGGCGGGCCAGGTGGTGGCTCACCGACGGTTGCGAGTAGTGCAGCTCACGCGCGGCCGCCGTCACCGAGCCCGTACGGGCCACGGCGACGAGTACGCGCAGCCGGGTCAGGTCGAGCATGCCCCCAACATATAGACGGGCTTTATGGGTTGTGAAGATCTTTGGCATTAGACCTATCTGTGCAGGTGAGGCAGGCTGGAACCATGAGATCCGACGGGACGACGACGGTGCGACCCCAGCTGGCCTCGCTCGTGGACGTCGTCCGCGCGGCCGTCGACCGGCACGCCGACTGGGGACGTACGGCCACGCTTGTCGCGGAGGCACTGCGGCTCCACCTGCCGGGTCCGGACCTGCTGACCGCCGAGGAGCAGGCGGGTGACCCGGCGACCTATCAGAGCCATCTCCTGCACACGGAGCCGGACGGTGCGTTCTCCATCGTCGCGGTGGTGTGGCGGACCGGCCAGGTGACGCCGATCCACGACCACGTGACCTGGTGCGTCGCCGGTGTCCTGCGGGGGATCGAGCAGGAGGAGCTGTTCGCCTGCCCTGCCGGGGACCATCTGGTGCGCGTGGGCGACAACGCCAACCTGGCCGGATCGGTCACCGGCTTCGCGCCGCCCGGAGACATCCACCGCGTCCACAACCCGGTCGAGGAGACCACGATCTCGCTGCACATCTACGGCACCGACATCGGCCGCATCGGCTCGAGCGTCCGTCGTCTCTACGACCTGCCGGTCCGGCTCTGATCCACTGACGGTTCAGGGCCGCCGGCCGAACAGGGCCACCAGCCTGTCCTGGGCGTCCGCGGACTCGGGGACCTCGACGGGCGCCTCGAAGATGCCGAGGCCCTGCCAATGGCTCGCCTGGGGTGCGAACCGGTCGTACACCCCCTGGACCAGGTCCTTGTCCATCACGTCATCGGCCCCGATGCCACGTGCGAGGTCCCAGGCGTGGACCGTGAGGTCCATGGTCATCTGCCACCCGTACTCTTCCGCCGGGATGACCCCGCCGCTCGTGTTCACCTGGCCGTCCAGGGCCCCCGGCCGGTGAAACGCCAGGCGCGACTCGGCCGCCGCCCGCTCCCAGCTCCGGACCGGGTCGTCGCCCAGCACGTCCCCCTCGAACCTGTCGCCGACCTCGTCCAGCGCCGCGCCGCTCAGCAGCGACGGGGCCCACAGGTGCTCGGCGGTGAGGTGGTTGACGAGATCGCGTACGGTCCAGTCCGTGCAGGGGGTGCCGGCCTCCCACCGCCGGTTCTCCACCTGGTGCACCCGTCCGTCGAACTCCGCCAGCGCCCGGTCGAAAGCTTCGAGCAGTTCCATGTGTCCAGCACCCCTCCTCTGCGGCGACCTTCTTCGCAGAACTGCCCAGAGCCGGACCGGTTCACTCCCCGGGGCCGGGGGGCCCGGTCAATCGCGGCTGTGCATCTCGGCGTTGAGCCGCAGGGCCTCCTGGAGCTGGTCCTCCAAGATGATGATGCGGCAGGCGGCTTCGAGAGCGGTGCCGTGGTCCACCATCTCCCGGGCGCGAGTCGCCAGGCGCAGCTGGTAGCGCGAGTAGCGGCGGTGACCGCCGGCGGAGCGCTGCGGCGTGATGAGTTTCGCCTCGTCCAGGCTGCGCAGGAACGCCGGCGTGGTGCCGATGATCTCGGCGGCGCGGCCCATGCTGTAGGCGGGGTAGTCGTCATCGTCGAGCTTGGCGTCCGCGGTCTCCGGGGCTGGGTCCATTGCACCTTCCAAGTTAAGAGGGGGCCACATTACGAGGGCCCCGGTGCCGCAGCACCGGGGCCCAGGGTTTTGGGTTCAACACCATCTACCGACACAGGAGTCGGCGTGTCATTTCCGCACAGCCCGCCTGAGGCGGACGGCAGTGCGGGGATCGCGTAAGCGTGACCGAAGACCACCTTCCGTTCTGATGGGACTGCGGTACCCGCCCGGACGAAAACAGCCGAAAGCGGGCGATCCGACGGCGTATAGCCCTCCCCTTCTCCTCTGATTTCCGTACTTACCTTTCGTGCGCGACCGTCATCGTGACCGTCGTGCTCTCACTTCACCGGCAGTTCGTCATCTGCCGCGTCTCCATGATGTTCTCTGCTCTTGCGACACGGGGAACGTTACACGCCACAGCAGTGAATGTCTACATCGCCCGCAACAGATTTTCTCCGGCGTTCGCGAGGGCATACCGACCGGTCGGTCACCTCGCTAGTGTGAGACCGAGCCGCATTCGGCGCGAGGCAGACTGTTGTCATCAGCAGGGAAGGAACGACACGTGCAGACTGGACTCCAGGGCAAGACGGCGCTGATCACGGGTGCGTCGCGGGGCATCGGCAAGGCGATCGCCGTCGCGCTCGCCGCCGAAGGGGCCAACGTGGTGTTGTCCTCCCGCAAGCAGGAGGCGCTCGACGAGGTGGCGGCCGGGATCCACGCCGCCCACCCCTCCGTGGGCGTCCTCGCCAAGGCGGCCCACGTCGGCGAGGAGGAGCAGGCGCGCGCCTGCGTCGACGCCGCCGTGGCCGAGTTCGGCGGGATCGACGTGCTGGTGAACAACGCCGGCACCAACCCCTACTTCGGCCCGATGGTGGACCTCGACGCCGCCCGGGCCGCCAAGATCGTGCAGGTCAACCAGTTCGCCATCGTGCAGTGGACGCAGCTCGCCTGGAAGGCCTCGCTCGCCCAGCGCGGCGGCGCCATCATCAACATCTCCTCGCTCGGCGGCCTGGCCACCGAGCATGGCATCGGCTACTACAACGCCACGAAGGCCGCGGTGATCCACCTGACCCGGCAGTTCGCGATGGAGCTCGCTCCGGCCGTACGGGTGAACGCGATCGCGCCCGGGATCGTCAAGACGCAGCTCGCCCGCGCGCTGTGGGAGAACAACGAGGAGGCGATCAGCAAGTTCATGCCCCTCGGCCGGATCGGACAGCCCGAGGACATCGCGAACGCCGCGGTCTTCCTGGCCGGTGACACCGCGAGCTGGCTGACCGGGCAGACCCTCGTGATCGATGGTGGCGCGATGGTGCGCCCGTCCATAGCGTGACGCGGAGATCCGCGAGCGGGAAAGCGCACCGGAGCCGGGCGAACGGAGTGAGCCAATGAGATACGGCCTGACGATCCCGCTGACCGGGATGACGTTGCCGGAACACCGAGAGATCGTGAGCGAGCTGGCCGACCTGGGTTACACCGACGCCTGGTCGGCGGAGACCAACGGCTCGGACGCGTTCACGCCTCTCGCCCTGGCCTCGCAGTGGGGGCCCCGGCTGCGGCTCGGGCCGGCCATCGTCCCGGTCTTCACGCGGGGCCCCGCGCTGCTGGCACAGCACGCCGCCACCATGGCCCAGCTGGCGCCCGGCCGGTTCGTGCTCGGCATCGGCGCCTCGTCACCCGCCATTGTCGAGCGGTGGAACAGCGTGCCCTTCGAGGAACCGTACAAACGGGTCCGCGACACCCTGCGCTTCCTGCGGCGCGCGCTCACCGGCGAGAAGGTCACCGCTGACTACGACACCTTCTCGGTGAAGGGCTTCACGCTCGACCTGGTTCCCGACACGCCGCCTCCGATCGTGCTGGCCGCGCTGCGCCCGGGGATGCTCCGCCTGGCCGCGCGGGAGGCCGACGGCGCGATCACCAACTGGCTCGCGCCGCATGACATACGAACCGTCCGCGGCGAGCTCGGACCGGACCCGGAACTGATCGCGCGGATCTTCGTCTGCCCGACCGAGGACGCCGAGGAGGCCCGCGCGCTGGGCCGCTGGATGATCGCCGCGTACATGACCGTGCCCGTGTACGCCGCCTTCCACGAGTGGCTCGGCCGCGGCGAGGCGCTCAAGCCGATGCATGAGGCGTGGGCGGCCGGAGATCGCAAGGGCGCCCTCGCGGCGATCCCGGACGAGGTGGTCGACGACCTGATCGTGCACGGCTCGCCCGAGCGCTGCCGTGAGCGTGTCCAGGAGTACGTCGACAACGGACTGACCACCCCGGTGCTGGGCATCCTCCCCGGTGGGGACCGCTCCATGGCGGACGCGGTACGGGCGCTCGCCCCCTGAGGGCTCCTTCACGGCCCCGAGGTCGAGTCGTTTTCGCTGTTTAGGCCACACCGAGCGGGGCAGGTGGGCAGCGATTCCGACAATCAGACGTGAGGAGTGGTCGTGCTTACGCTGACCGACAACGCCGTACAAGTGATCCGGTCTGTGTCCGATGAGCCGGAGGTTCCGCCGGACACCGGGTTGCGTATCGCCTCGGGGCCCGAGGGATCCGGCTCGCTCAGCCTCTCCGTGACGGCCGGGCCAGAGTCGGGCGACGCGGTCGTCGAGAGCCAGGGCGTGCGGGTCTATCTGGAGTCAGAAGCCGCGCAGATGCTCGATGACAAGACTCTCGACGCCGAGGTGGACGAACACGGGGACGTGGCCTTCCTCATCGGGGACCAGCCGCCCGAAGGAGGATGAGCGCGGCGCCGAACGGCCGCAGTCCGCTCCACGCCCCAGGGCCGGCCGTTCGGCGCTCTGCCCTCTCCCGGCCGCCGATCTGCCAGACTGGCCGCCGTGGCCTCCGAGGACGAGGAACTCGAGCGGCAGATCCACGAGCACTACGGCACGTGGCGGGACAGCCCGCCCGGCAGGCTCGGCTGTCTGATCGTCATCGCCTTCGTGCTGCTCACCACGGGCGCCGTGGTCCTCGGCGCGGTGCTGCTCCTGCGCTGAACCGATCCGCCCACGCGGTGTGCTGGCTCCTTCGCGACGCGCAGGGGCGCCGTACCGGTGAACAGACCCCATGCGAAGATCGAGGCATTGCCGAGGTGTTGCTAGGGAGGGACGGCGATGCGGCTCACCAAGCTGGGACACGCGTGCGTACGACTGCGCAAGGACGACCGGACGCTGGTCATCGACCCCGGGGCGCTGACCCCCGAGGCCGACGCGTTCGCGGGCGCGGAGGCGGTCCTGATCACGCACGAGCACTTCGACCACTTCGAGGGCGAACGGCTCCGCCAGGCGATGGCCGAGAACCCGCGGCTGGAGGTCTGGACCTGCCGGGCCGTGGCCGAGGGCCTGTCCGACCTCGGCGGACGGGTCCATGCCACCGGGCACGGCGACGCGGTCACCGTGGCGGGCTTCGACGTGCATGTGTACGGGGAGAAGCACGAGATCGTCCACCCCGACGTGCCGCCGGTCGACAACATCGGCTTCCTGATCGACGGTGAGGTCTTCCACCCCGGGGACGCCTTCACGATCCCCGGCGTCGACCTGCCGACCCTGTGCCTGCCCACCAACGCTCCGTGGATGAAGGCCCCGGAGATGTTCGCCTACCTCCGTGAGATCGAGCCGCAGCGCGCCTACTCGGTGCACGACGGCCTGCTCAACGAATTCGGGCTCGGCCTGATCGACGCGCAGCTCAGTGGCGAGGCCGAGCGGTCGGGCGCGGACATCCGCCGGCTGCGCAGCGGCGAGTCGGTGGAGCTGTAGGGCCAGTGACCGGTTCTGTGGAAGGGAAGGGCAAGGCGGGTATGCGGATCGAGGCGGTCTTCTTCGACATCGGGGAGACGCTCGTCAACGAGGGTGAGATCTACGGCCGCTGGGCCGACTGGCTGGGCGTGCCGCGGCACACCTTCCTGACCAAACTCGGTGCGATCCTCGCCGGCGGCGGGACCCACATGGACCTTCTGGAGTACTTCCGGCCCGGGTTCCACCTCGAGACCGAGGAGAAGCGCCGGGCCGAGGCGGGCATGCCCAACGGGTTCGGCCCCGCCGACCTGTATCCGGACGCCCGGGGCTGCCTCGCCGGGCTCCACGAGCTGGGGGTGTTCGTCGGCGTGGCCGGCAACCAGCCGGTGGAGGCCGCGGAGCAGTTCGCCGGGCTGGGCCTGGACGTCGACGTCCTCGGCATCTCGGCGGTCTGGGGCGTGGAGAAGCCGGCTGGGGAGTTCTTCGCCCGCTGCGTCGAGGAGGCCGGCCGGCCCGCGGAGCAGGTGCTGTACGTGGGGGACCGCATGGACAACGACGTCCGCCCCGCACTGGAGTACGGCGTGCAGGCCGCCTTCCTGCGCCGTGGCCCGTGGGGCTTCATCCAGCGCGATGACGAGGCACTGCGGCGGTGCCGTTTCCGGCTGGACTCGCTCGCCGAGCTTCCCGGGCTCGTGGCCGAGCACAACGGCCGGTCATGACGACCGCCACGCCGGGCACCGCTCCGGGGCCCGGCGCGGGGGCCCTGTCCACATCGGGCCGCGCCGCCGACCCGTATCATCATCGTGGCCACGTGGCGGCGCTGGAGTATCTAGGTTTGTACCTGCCCCCGCGTGGGTCTCCCGCACCGTTGACGCTCTGGTCAGCATGTGCCACCGCCGCGAGTCAACACGGCTGGTGACCCACGTTCGGGTCGAGCGGTCGACCTCGGTGTTACCGAGCGCGGCGCAGGGGTAGGGGGACGTGACCCGCAAGTCGCATCCGAATTGTCAACAAATATCGATATGGTCGCACATATGCCTAACGAGTCGACCGGGGATCCGGGACCCATGGACCCTGTGGAGACCCCCGCCGGCGAACGCCGCCTGCTGGCTCGCCGCTACCGGCTGGGCCGTGCGGTCGGCCATGGTGGGATGGGCACGGTCTGGGAGGCCCATGACGAGGTCCTGGGCCGGGACGTAGCCGTGAAAGAGGTCATCCTCCCGCACGGCCTCAGCGACGACGAACGCGCGATCCAGTACAAACGAACCTTCCGCGAGGCCCGTACGGCCGCTCGGCTGGGCCATCCCGGCGTCGTCACGGTCTATGACGTCGTGGAACAGGACGGCCGTCCGTGGATCATCATGGAGCTGATCCGATCCCGCTCGCTGGATGAGGTCATCAAGCAGGAAGGCCTGCTGCCGCCGGTGCGGGCAGCGGAGATCGCGCGGCAGATGCTGGCCGCGCTCCACGCCGCGCACGAGGCCGGGGTGCTGCACCGGGACGTCAAGCCGAGCAACGTGCTGGTCGGCTCCGGCGACCGCACGGTGCTCACCGACTTCGGGATCGCCACGGCGACCGGTGACGTCACGCTGACGCAGACCGGGCTGGTCATGGGATCACCCGCCTACATCGCCCCGGAGCGGGCGCGCGGGCGGACCGTGGGACCGGCCTCGGACCTGTGGTCGCTCGGCATCACGCTGTACGTGATGGTCGACGGGAAGTCCCCCTACGAGCGCTCGGAGCCGATGGCCTCCCTCGTCGCCATCATCTCCGAGGAGCCCGAACCGCCCGTGAACGCCGGCCCGCTGGCCCCGGTCATCGAGGGGCTGCTGCGCAAGGACCCCGACGAGCGGATGGACGCGCACGAGGCCGGGATGCTGCTGGACGACATCGTCCGGGCCGCCTCGCGTCCAGTGCAGAAGACGCGTCCGATCCGGCTGCCGCGGCGGGAGCCTTCGGCTCCGGCCGCCGAGGACCTCCCGGTGCCGCCCGCGTCGCCCTCGCGGCAGCCGCCTCCGGACACCTCGCCTGCCTCCACGCCCGACTCGACGGCCGGCTCGTCCGCGGCCGGGGACGCCTCAGGGACCGAGGACACCGAAGGCGCCGTGCGCGAGAGCCTCGCGGCCACGAGCTCACTCGGGGGCGTCCCGGCGCTCGCGGACACCGGAGCCGTTCACTCCTCCGGCGGTGCGGATCCGACGATCGCCGCACGGGACGCGGCCCGGCCGCACGGGCCGCGGCGGCGGGTCCCCGCGGTGCGGGTCACCACCACAACGGTCATCCTGGCCATCGTTGGGGTGGCGCTGCTGGTGCTCGGCATCGTGGCGGTGAAGGCGGCGAACCGAGACCAGAGCGCCTCGCCGCGCTCGGGCATGTCCAAGGCGCCGTCGGCGCACCGGTCCCAGTCGTCGACCGCGTCGTCCACGTCTTCGCCGGGGCCGGGGTCCTCGTCAGGCGGGGCGCCCGCCACGCCCTCCGGCTACAAGACACCGAGGTCTGGTGCTCCGCAGGGCTTCAAGATCCATAAGGACTCGACAGGCTTCTCCATCGCGCTTCCCAGCGACTGGAAGGGGCCGGAGACCCGCGCGTCCTCGCGTTCCAGCCTCTTCTTCACATCGCCGGACCGGGCCACGTTCATCCAGGTGGACCAGACCCGTACGCCCCATGCGAGCGCACTGGAGGACTGGCGGCAGATGGCGAAGAACGGCTCGACCCTCTTCTCCGGATACCACGAGATCAAGGTCGCGCCGGTGACCGAAGGCGGGCCGATCACGGACGCCTCCGGCAAGAAGGCCGCGGACTGGGAGTTCACCCACGGGTCCACGCCGACGCACGTGCTGAACCGCGGGCTGGTGATGCACGGCCGCGGCTACGCCATCCTGCTGTCGGCCCCCGACAGTGGCTGGAAGGACACCCTGAACCGGCTCGCCCCGGTCTTCGATCTCTTCCAGCCGGCCTGACCGCGCTCAGCGGATACGGAAGGTCTCGTAGAAGCCGGCCAACCGGCTCTGTGCCGAGGACGACCAGGTGGACTCCGGCGCGCGGAAGTAGAGCGCGTACGACCGGCCGCCCACGCGGAGGAAACGGTCCCGGGCGCGTACGGGCCCCCGGCCGTTCGGATCGTCGAAGGTGAACTCCCAGTCCGCCGCGTCGGCCCCCTGGTAGCGCAGGCTCGAGATCCCGGTGAGGGCGTAGCCCGGAAAGTCCGGCGCGCTCGGCGCGTTGCCATCAGAGGCATAGGCCTTCTGCGCGGGCGTGCCGGCCCAGGGGGTCCGGTCGATCTGCAGGAACATCTTCGTGTCCGGCGAGTCCCAGAAGACGCTGTTGTGCACGGCCCGGCGGGTCCATCCTGCGGGGATGGCGAGACTGAAGCCGTCCTCGGTGACGGTCCGGTAGCCGTCGGGGACACCCGAGCCGGATTCCCCCACCTTGCGGCCGTACTCCCCGGTCGCGATCCGCGACCGCAGGATGAGCGCCCCGCCGGCCAGGGCCGCGACGACCAGCATCGCGGCGAGCATGATGACGGCGGTGGTCCGGCGCCGTCGATGTGGACCGGGCACGGCGGCCGGCCATGCCGGCTGAGGGCCGTCCGCGCGACCGGCGCCGGGCGGGCCCGGTGCCGGCG
>JAOPYH010000235.1 GCA_025964715.1 Streptosporangiaceae bacterium
TCCGAGGCCGGCGTGATGCTCAAGAACCTGGAGAACAAGGGCAACCCCTGGGGCATGTCCGAGACCAAGCGTCTCGACTGGATCGAGGACCTCGACTTCGAGGTCGAGGTCATCGACGAGAAGATGCCAGAGGACATGGAGTGGCTCTTCTGGGTCGGCTGCGCCGGTGCCCTGGAGGACCGCGCCAAGAAGACCACGAAGGCGGTCGCGGAGCTGCTGCACATCGCCGGCGTGAAGTTCGGGGTGCTCGGCTCGATGGAGGCGTGCACCGGTGACCCCGCGCGCCGCCTGGGCATGGAGTTCGTCTTCCAGATGCTCGCGCAGCAGAACGTCGAGACGCTGAACGGGGCCGGCGTCACGAAGATCGTGGCCACGTGCCCGCACTGCTTCAACACGCTCGCCAACGAGTATCCGCAGCTCGGCGGTCAGTACGAGGTCGTCCACCACACCCAGCTGCTCGCCAAGCTGGTCGAGGAGGGCAAGCTCACCCCGGTGACGCCCATCGAGGAGAAGATCACCTACCACGACCCGTGCTTCCTCGGCCGCCACAACAAGGTCTACACGGAACCGCGCGACATCATGGCCCAGGTCCCCGGCGTGCAGACGCAGGAGATGCACCGCTGCAAGGAGCGGGGCTTCTGCTGTGGCGCCGGTGGTGCCCGGATGTGGATGGAAGAGCGCATCGGCAAGCGCATCAACACCGAGCGCGTGGACGAGGCGCTGGAGACCGACCCCGACACCGTCTCCACGGCCTGCCCGTTCTGCCTCGTGATGCTCGGTGACGCCATCAACGAGAAGAAGAACGCCGGCGAGGCCAAGGAGACGCTCGAGGTCGTGGACGTCTCCCAGCTGCTGATCAAGTCCATCAAGGGCGAGGGCAGCACGCCACAGAAGGACCCGGTGGCCGCGGGCTAGGCCGCCTGGCCAAGCGCGCAGGGACGCCCCGGCACCGTAGAAACGGTGCCGGGGCGTTCTTCGTGATCCGAGGGGACGGCTCAGCGCAGCAGGTGGACCCAGGGGTGCCAGGCGCCGTTGTCGGCCAGCATGCTGAACACGCCGTCGCGCGCGTAGTACTCCCACCAGGCGTAGCCGACGCCGTGCGCCTTGAACAGCGCCACCTTGTCCCGGATGAAGGCGTCGTGTCCCCGCGCCTCGGCGCCGATGCCGAACTCGCCGATCCAGAGTGCCATCCCGGCTCGGGCCGCGGTGTGGAGCTGCGCCCGCAGGTGTGCGGCGAGGTCGGCCCGGTGGGCGGGGTTGTAGCCGGTGGTCCCGTCGGCGGCGCTGGCGGAATCGCCCTCGCCGTGCGGGCCGTAGCCGTCGCCCTCGCCCCCGACGTAGTAGTCGTGGACCGACCAGACGAGGCTCCCCGGATCGGCCGGGGTGAAGGACTTGAAGGCGTCCGCGGGGACCTTGGCGTCGCCGTAGGTCGGCTCCAGCATGATGGTCGTCGCGCGGTCCTTGGCCCTGATCGCGTCAACGATCTTGGTGTAGTCGGCCAGCACGCTGCGGTGGTCGAGCGGCAGGCGGGCGGGCTCGTTCACCGGGTCGTAGGCGGCCAGCGCGTCCCTGCGGCCGTACCTGGTGGCGAGTTCCTGCAGGAAGCCGAGCCCGTTCGCGGCTACGGCGGCCATGCCGTCCGCGGCCCGGGCCCATTCCGGGACCCGGGACTGCCCCTCGGGCCGGCCGTACAGGTGCACGCAGTCGAGGATGATGTACAGCCCGGCGGCCTGGGCGCGGTCGAGCGCGGCGGTGAGGGTGGTGAAGGCTGTCTCGTTCCAGGCGCCCGGCTTCGGCTCGAAGTCATCCCAAAACAGGACAAATCGTACGGCCGTGAAGCCTTTGGCGCTGATCGAGTCGTACATCCCCTGGCCCCAGGTCTCGGTGGCCACCGGAGACCAGACCGGTTGTACGTTCGGGCCGATCAGTTGCTCGTGCCCGCGGGCGCCGACGAAGGGCTGCCCGGGCGTCGGGTGCGGCTTACCGGGCGATGCCCTGCCTGCGGAGATGCGGCCGTCCATTGGTGCTCCCCTCCTGTGGCCTGGGTGCGCGGCGGCCGTGTTACAGGAGGAACCTAATACGAGCAGCGCCACTGCGCCGATGAGCGCGGTGAATCGGTGCATGCGGTGACACATCCCTTACTCAAGATCGCGGTGAATGGCGCCATCAAAACACTCATAGGCGCCGAGGCCGAGAACGATCAGGTATGCCGCGTGTGTTGGACGGAGCCGGACCGAACGCCGAGAGGGCCACCCGGAAGATCCGGGCGGCCCTCTCGATGGCGCGGGTCAGAGCGTGTCGGTCAGCCGGTGATGTTCTTGGCGAAGTCCGGGTTGGTCTTCAGCCACTCGGCCACGGCCTGGTCCTCCTGGCCCTTGTACTTGTTGATGGTCAGGTCCTCGAGCGAGCCGAGCTGCTTGTCGTCCATCTTGAACTTCTTCAGCCAGCCGGCGGCCTCGGGCTGGTCCTTGGCGAAGTCCTTGCGGGCGACCATGTTGATCTGCTCGGCCTGCCCCATGGCGCCCTTCGGGTCCGCGAGGTCCCGGATGGGCAGCGAGGCGTAGGCCCAGTGCGGACGCCACAGGGTCACGACGATCGGCTGCTTGCTACTCGTGGCCTTCTTGAGCTCGGTGAGCATCGCGGCCGTGGACGAGGGCACGACCTTGAACTCTCCGTTCAGGCCGTACCCGGGGAGCATCTTGGTGTCGGCGATCCGCTGGAGGCCCGAGCTCGCCTCGATGCCGTAGATCTTCCCGTTGTACTGCGCGCCCTTGCCCTTGAGCTGGTCGAGGGACTTCAGGTCCGAGTAGTTCGGCACCGCGATGGTGAGCTTGGCGTTGTCGTACCAGACACCCAGCTTCATGAGCTTGTTGCCGTACCGCTTCCAGTAGTCCTCGTGCGTGATGGGCAGCCAGGTGTCGAGGAACACGTCGATGTCGCCCTTGGCCATGCCGGCGTAGAGGGGCGCGGTGTCGAGGTTCTTCAGCTCGACCTGGTAGCCCTTGTCCTCGAGGATCTTCTTCCACAGGTGCGTGGCGACCAGATCCTCGTCCCAGCCGGAGATCCAGCCGATCGTGATCTTCTTCTTCGCCCCCGCGGCGGAGCCGGCCTTGTCGCCGCCGCACGCGGCCGCTGTGCCGGCGAGCGTAAGGGACAACGCGATGGCGGTGATCTTGGTGAGGCTGTTCAGCCTGAAACGCACAAGCTGTCCTTTCCTTGGGCTACAGGACCTGGGGCACCGACGGGTGCCCAGAGCATTCGTGGTGAATCACGCGACCCGGGACGTCGCCCGCTTGATGGAGGTGCGATCCCCGAGTGCGCCCGTGACCCGGTCCAGGAAGATCGCCAGGATGACGACCGCGAGGCCGCCTTCGAAGCCCTTGGCGACCTCGAGCCGCTGGATCCCGTCCAGCACGACGTTGCCGAGCCCACCGGCGCCGACCATGCCCGCGATGACGACCATGGAGAGGGACAGCATGATCACCTGGTTGACGCCGGCCATCACGGACGGCATCGCAAGCGGCAGCTGGATGCGGGTGAGGATTCGCCCGGGTGGGGCGCCGAAGGCCTCTCCGGCCTCGACCATCTCCTGGTCGACGCCCCGGATGCCCAGCTCGGTCAGCCGTACGCCCGGAGGCATCGCGAAGGCCACGGTGGCCACGACGCCGGGGACCGGCCCGATGCTGAAGAAGAAGATCGCCGGGATCAGGTAGACGAACGCCGGCATGGTCTGCATGAGGTCCATGGTGGGCTTCAGGACCCGGCTCAACTTGTCGCTGCGGGACGCGGCGATGCCCATTGGTACGGCCAGCACGACCGCGATGACAGTGGCCACGAGGACGAGGGCGAGGGTGTCCATCGCCGGCTTCCACAGCTGCATGCTGTCGATGAGGGCGAGCCCGAGCAGCGCGAACAGTGCGAAGCGCCAGCCGCGCAACCAGAGGCCGACGAGGGCGAGGACGACGGTCAAGGCCAGCGCGGGCGGCCACAGCAGCAGGCTCGCGAGGCCACTGACGGTGCTCTCGACCGCGGCGCCGATGGCGTCGAACAGCCACGAGACGTTGTCGGTCAACCAGTTGACCGCGCTCTCGAACCAGCTACCGACAGTGATCCTAGGCATCGACACTGGTGACCTCCTCGTCAGCCCGCGCGTCCTCGGCCGGCTCGTCTGATGTGTGCGCGTGACCGTTGATCGCGCCCAGCGCCTCGAGCAGCGTGACCCGTGGGATGACGCCGAGGAGCGTCCCCGCTTCGTCGGTGACGGGCAGCGGGAGCGGGCTCACCGCCGACAGCGCGAAGAGGTCGGCCACGGCCGTGTCCGGCGAGACCGGGTTTATGCCGTCGTCGATCAGCGCGTCGAGGACGGTGACCTCCTTGCGGACCGCCTCGGCGACCGCGTCGGCGTGCACCACGCCGAGGAAGCGGCGGCCCCGGCCGATGACGAA
The DNA here is from genome assembly GCA_025964715.1 of Streptosporangiaceae bacterium. Classification (GTDB taxonomy): domain Bacteria; phylum Actinomycetota; class Actinomycetes; order Streptosporangiales; family Streptosporangiaceae; genus Actinomadura_C. The sequence goes on from JAOPYH010000235.1 coordinate 4,446, forward strand.
CGCGGCCGAGGTCTGGTTCTCGCGCATGGTCAGCAGAGCCGCCCGCGGGCCGCCGGTCGGCGGCACGGTCACGAGCGGGCGCTCCATGACCGAGGCGGCGGTGAGCACCCGGGTCCGGTCCACGTCGGCCACGAACCGCGCGACGTAGTCTGTGGCGGGGTCGGTGAGGATCTCCTCGGCCGTGCCGACCTGGACGATCCGGCCCTCACGCATCACCGCGATGCGGTCGCCGATCCGCATGGCCTCGTTGAGGTCGTGGGTGATGAAGACGATCGTCTTGTTCAGCCTCGACTGGAGCTCGACGAGGAGATCCTGCATCTCGCGCCGGATCAGCGGGTCGAGGGCGCTGAAGGCCTCGTCCATGAGCAGGATGTCGGTCTCGGCCGCGAGCGCGCGGGCCAGGCCGACCCGCTGCTGCATGCCGCCGGAGAGCTGGCTGGGGAGCTTGTCCTCCCAGCCTTCCAGGCCGACGAGCCGCAGGAACTCTTTGGCCTTCTTCTCTCGTTCATCCTTGGAGACGCCCTGGACCTCCAGGCCGTACGCCGCGTTCGTCAGCACAGTGCAGTGTGGGAACAGCGCGAAGTGCTGGAAGACCATGCTGACCTTGGCCTGGCGGACGGCGCGGAGCTCCTTGCCGCGCATGCCGCTGATGTCCGCGCCATCGATCTCGACGTGCCCGGACGTCGGCGGAAGGAGACCGTTGAGCATGCGGATCAGCGTGGACTTGCCGGAGCCGGAAAGCCCCATGACCACGAAGATCTCGCCCTCGTCGACCTCGAACGAGGCACTGACCACCGCGGGCGTCACGCCCAGCTTGCGAATCTCTTCGACAGTGGCCCCGGCGGTCAGGCGCCGGGCTGCCTCGTCGGCCTTGCGGCCGAACACCTTGGAAACGTCTTGTGCGCGGAGTCGGGACACGATCCCCTCTCGGTAGGACCGCGCGACTTCCAGGCGGACAGTGCCGTCCCCGACCGGGAGGCGAGCGGTCAGCTCCACCTGGGCGGCGTACGTGTTCCGTACGGCGCACAGGTGCTTCATGCTCATTAAAGCTGCTACTCGCCATGGCCAGGATGCGCTGGTGTGACCCAGACCACAAAGGTTCGGGTCAACCGAACCACTTGACCATGCGTCGTCTGAAATTACCGTGAAATGAGAAAATTTTCATCTTTTCGTGCTGTGCATCACAGAACCGGCTGGTTTCTGCTAGGTCAGACCGATGATTGCCGGTGGTCCCCGGCCTCTCCCGGGAGCAGGTCCTCGGCTGCCGTGACGCGGACGCCGTAGCGGTCGACGGGTACGCCGCCGAGCTCGACGAAGGCCTGCGCGATCCGCCAGGCCAGCTCGGCCGTGGCCTCGGTCGGCCCGTGGACGTCGTCGATCCCGCACTCGTACAGGCCGTCCGCCTGACTCAACGGCGCCAGAGCCGGAAGTGACGCCCGCTCGCGAGGCCGCAGGCTCCGGGCCGAGATCGTCAGCTCGCTGTCCTCGTCGTTGAACCAGAACAGACCGAGGCCCGAGTCCTCTCGGACGGCGACGCCGGGGAGGAACGGCAGCAGCAGCCTGGCCGGCTCCGCGGGCAGCAGCCTGCGTGGCACGTACACGCGGAGCATGTCCTCGATGTGCTCGTCGAGCTCGCCCGGCTGTGGTGGGGGGACGAGCCAGGTGCCGCCGAGGTGGTGATGGAGGGCGCGGGCCAGCCGCGGTGCCGGGCCGAGGACCCGCAGACTCCCCGCCGCGCAGTTGACGGTGATGCCGCCGCTGACCCTGATCCTGCGGCGCCGTCTGCGGGCGTACGGGTCGTACCGCCGGAGGAGCTCTTCGACCTGGTCGACCCCGGTGCCCCGAGGCAGCGTCAGGGTCGGGACGGGCGCACGGTTTCGCAGATTGAGTCGCATGGCCCGCTCACGTCTAGACCTTCGTGCGATGGAAGTTCAGGTAGGAGCGCGACGGCGTGGGTCCGCGCTGGTCCTGGTAGCGCGACCCATACTGGGACGAGCCGTACGGGTGCTCGGCCGGCGAGCTGGTGCGGAACAGGCACATCTGGCCGATCTTCATGCCCGGCCACAGCTTGATCGGCAGCGTCGCGACGTTGGACAGCTCCAACGTCACGTGGCCGGTGAAGCCCGGGTCGATCCAGCCCGCCGTCGAGTGGGTCAAGAGCCCGAGCCGGCCGAGGGAGCTCTTGCCCTCGAGGCGTGCGGCGATGTTGTCGGGCAGCCCGAAGATCTCGTACGTCGACGCGAGCACGAACTCCCCGGGGTGGAGGATGAAGGCGTCCTCCGGGCCGACGTCGACCGGCCGGGTCAGGTCGGCCTGCTCCTCGGCGGGGTCGATGTGGGGGTACTTGTGGTTCTCGAACACGCGAAAGTAGCGGTCCAGGCGAACGTCCACACTGGACGGCTGCACCATGCCGGGGTCGTACGGATCGATCTTGACCCGTCCCGAGTCCAGCTCGGCTCTGATGTCGCGGTCTGAGAGGAGCACGACAGAAAACTACCGGGTCGGCGGAGCACTCGTCGCCTGCACGTGGGGGTCTCACGGTACGGCCAGGTTCCGGTAGCATGTGCGAGCAGTCGTCTTCATCGGATGATCAGACGCGGGTGTAGTTCAATGGCAGAACATTAGCTTCCCAAGCTAATAGCGCGGGTTCGATTCCCGTCACCCGCTCCACCACGAAGGCCCAGGCCAGGGACATGATCCCCAACCTGGGCCTTGATCATTTCTAGGGCTCAGAGCCCGGCCGTGCCATTAACGTGCCATTAAGCCACTGGCACCAGGTGGCCCGCGGCTCCGTCCTCGTCGTCGCCCTTGCCTTGCTCGGCCTCGACCAGAGCGTTCAGTCCGTCCGCGATCGCGCGGTCAGCGCTGTTGGACCGGTGCTGGTAGAGCAGCGCCGCCCGTTCGTTGTCGTGTCCCATCCGTGCCATTAGGCTCCTGAGTGAGACGCCCATGTCGGCGGCGAGCGTGTTGCCCGTATGGCGAACGGTCGTGGAGGTGCAGGCCGGGAACGCCGAGTGCCTTGACCACGTGCTTCCACCGGGTGACCTTGTTGAAGCCGCTCCGCCGCAGCGGCCCGCCCTTGATCCCGGTGAACACGAGCGCGTCATGTTGTGGCCGCGTGTACTTGGCCAGGTGCGTGACCAGGTGGGGCACGATGGCCGCCGGGATGGCGACCGTCCGCCGGCCAGCCCGTGACTTGGTCGGGCCGAGGATCATCTCACCGGTGACGCGTTCGACGAAGGCCGCGCGAACCCGGACCGTACGGTCGACCGTGTCGATGTCGCAGCGTCGCAGCGCGGTGACCTCACCCCATCGCAGGCTTGCGAACGCGGCCAGCAGCACCAGCGCCCGCAGCCGATCATCCCTGGTGACGTCCGCGTGCCCATCCTCGGCCAGCTTCCATAGCGCGTGCTCGGCAGCGGCCTGGGTTGAAAACAGCTCGGGAAAGCGCCGCATGGTGCCGCCCTTGACCCGGTAGCGAAGCCGGTACTCACCCGAGTCGAGTTTGCGGATGTTGCCGACCGGGCGCACGCCCACCCGCTCGGCCAGCTCGAAGATCTGCGCCACGGTGAGGACCGGCCGCTCCGGCGCTTGCTCGCTTCCCGCGCCCCGAACCTGACACGGGTTACGGCTGAGGACCTTGTCCTCCTCCACCGCGGTCATGAGCACAGCCCGCAGCAACCGGTAGGCCTTGGCCGCCATGCTCGGTGAGACCCCCGCCCCGAGGAGCCCTGCACGCCAGTCCCGGATCATCGGAGTGCTGAGCTTGCCGAGGGGAACCCCTCCCAGGTGGGACGATCATCCGCTTGTCCTCGAATGCCGCCACAAGGAGGCCGGCTGTCTGGCCGGACTTGGTCGTACCCGCGAAGCCCTAGCCCACTTGCAGGCACTGCTTCCGGACTTCGAACGTGTCTACGGCCCGACGGGCGAACAGACCCTCGATCTGCGACACGAGATCTGCCGCCTGCTCGCCGTCACCGGCCGACCCGACCTCGCCTGGCCGCTGGCCGCCGCGCTCCTCATCGACATACGCAACACCTACGGCGACGACCATCCTGAAACCCGCAGCGTCCAGGACCTCCTCGACAAACTCGACCAGCTCAAGAACTAACGCCAGATTGAACGAAGTGATGGCGCTTCGGCTTAGACACCCGACCACGTCATCAGCCAACGGCGCACGTCGTCAGCGAAGCCTCTTGGCGGCATGTGCGGAGGCTGAGAGGCCCGCACGGAACACTCCAGAGTTGACGACCACGCTGACGACAACGTCCGCCACCCTGACGGCCAACGGCACACGCCCACCACCGCCGACCTCGGCAGGTCCCCACCATCCGGCTGGTTCGTACTCCTGAATAGCGGAAGGTCGTTGGTCTCTGCTTATGTATCGATCTGGAAATAGCGGGCAGCTTCGTCGATGGTGAAGCGTGATCGGAGTTTGCACGCTGAATTCTGGTTGGCGAACATACCCGGCTTCCACAGTGCCTGCTCGCGGGGGACCGTTGCCTGCCAGTCCACCGGGACGACCCACTCACGGCGGTCCTGCCCGTCCTGGGGAAGGTTGGCGTGGACGTACCCGCCTGCGAGATCGAGTTCTGTCATCTTTTGTGTGACCCCGCTGTCGGTTGGCAGA
>JAOPYH010000252.1 GCA_025964715.1 Streptosporangiaceae bacterium
CGAATGTCACGCGACCTCCCTGAACGCCGTGGCCCCCCGGCCGGGGCGCCGCCTACAGCGGCCTCGTCACCATCTGCCGCTAGGCTGACCAGCGTTCCCCAATCGCGCGGTTCGACTCCCAGGGAGCTCCACTCATGCAAGACCAACCGGATATGCTGCCGCACACGGCGGGTGAAACACCCCGGAGCCGGGCGGCCGTTCGGAAGCCGGGCGATGGGAGTGCGGTGGATCAGGACGCTGTCGTCGTCGAATCGCGTGAACAGAACGTGACGGCACCGAGTCGGCAGCCCAGCCCGGGGGACGCCGGAGAACGCGAGAACGCGACGTCACGTCGCACGCCGTGGCTGGCCATCGCGCTCGTGGTGGGCTTCCTGCTGAACGTGGCATGGCGGTTGTGGCTCGTCCGCGACATCCACGTCCCCGCGGCCCACGCCGACGAAGACGGCTACCTGCTCGCCGCCCGCGCGCTCGCCGGTGGCCCAGGCGGGTACTCCACCGAGAACACCGCGTTCCGGCGCGTCGGCTACCCGCTCCTGCTGTCGCCCATCTACTGGTTCACTTCCGACGCGTTCCAGGTCTACCGGGGCGCGCAACTGATCAACGCTCTGATCAACTCGCTGACCTTCCCCCTGGCGTACCTGTTCGCCCGCCGGGTGTTCGCCCAGCCACGGAAGTGGTCGCTGGCGCTGAGCCTGATGGCCGCCTCGATGCCGGCCATCGTCTTCTACAGCCAGTACGCCATGACCGACGCGGTGCTGGTCACCTTCGCCATGGCCTGGCTGCTGCTGCTGCACACCTGGCTCACCGCGACCATCGCACGGGGCAGAGTGCTGGCGGCCCTCGGTGCGAGCGCCGTCGCCGGCGCGATCTACGTCCTCCACGTGCGAGGGACGATGGTGCTCGCCGTCCACGTCCTGGCCGTCGTCGTCTTCGCCCTGCTGCGGCGTACCTCGTGGCGGCTGACGCTCGGCGCGCTCGTGACGAGCGCCCTGGTCGCCGCAAGCGACCGGGCCCTGCGCGGCATCCTGGGCAACAGCATCCTCCTGGCGGGCAGCAGTCCACGCGGTCAGATGGTCGCCGCCGTCACCACCTTGCACGGCGCCCTCATCGCGATCGTCCGGGCCGTCGGACAGATCTGGTACCTTGCGGTCGGCACCTGGGGCCTGGGGGCGGTCGGCCTGGTCGCGGTCGTGGCGACGCTGTGGCCGCTGCGCGGCCTGCGTGAACGGCTGCGCGACCGCGTCGAGGGCGGCCGGCAGCTGGTGCTCCTCACCACGCTGACCGCCACCATCCTCATCGCGGGCGCCAGCTCGGCGTCACTGCCGACCAACGACCACCGGATCAACTACTACGCCTACCCCCGCTACATCCACCTCCTCTTCCCGATCTGGCTGATGGCCGGGGTGGTCGCCGTGCGGCTGGCCGACCGGCGGCGCCTGCGACTGCTCGCCCTCGTCGCGGCAGCCGGAACGGTGGTCAGCGCCGCCGTCGTGCGGGAGGGGCTGCACTCCAAGGGCCGGGGGTGGGTCTTCCTGCCCTTCGACATGCCGGAGACGACGTTCGTGAGCTGGCAGTGGGATGCGATCCGGATCCTCCAGCCGACCGCCGTCGGGCTCGTACTGCTCGGCCTGCTCGTCTTCGCCCTGCCCCGGTCACGGGTGGCGGCGGCCGCGGTGGCCGGCGTCGTCGCGCTGCACGCCGCGATCATGGTCGGGAGCGTCGCGAAGATCACTAAGCCGATGACGGTCGACCAGTACCGGCCCGGCACTCCGCAACTGGTCCGAGACGGTCTTGCCCGACCGGGCGACCGGGTCGCCGTCGCCATCCCCGTCCTGTGGTACGTGCCCTGGAACCAGATGCGCGAGGTTTACTGGGACCGGATCGTCATGTACGACGGCCGCAACGACGCACCGCCGCCCGCGGGCATGAACGTCGTCGTCGCCCCCTATGACTGGCATGTCGGCAAGGAGTACTACACCTGGGACGGCGGGCCGCGGTTCCATCGGGTGGCGGTGGACCGCGACCATCACTGGGCCGTCTGGCGCGCCAACTGAATCGGTCAACGTCGGCGACCACCCGACGGTCCATGCGCGGCCGCCGTGGACACCGCGGCTAATAGTGAGCAGAGGAACCCGTGAGCATGACGGAACAGGCCGACGTGGGCGATGGCCAGTTGAGTACCGAGGCGCCACCCCCCACGGTGACCGAGCGGCCTGAGGTGAACGAAGGCCGGTCGGTGACCGAAGCGGCGCCCGCCGACGTGACCGGGCGGCGGTGCCGGCCGGCCTGGCTGCTCGGTACGGTCGCGGCCGGCTGGCTGGTGTCCGGGCTCGCCGTCCTCGCCGGCGTCGACTGGGTCCTACTGCCGCTCCTTGTCCTCGCCGTAGCATCGACGCTGCGCACCGGCCGGGGCCTGCTCGACCGTCTCATGCTGGCCACTGTGCTGCTGGCGGGGCTGCTGGTCGCAGGTGGACTGCTGTACTCCTTCTCGCCGTGGGGGCTCGCGCCGTTCCCGGTCGCCGGTTCGCTCTTCACGGCCGTCGCCGTCGGCGCGTGGGCCGGCCGGCGCCGCCCCCGGCTGCCACTTGCGGTGTCCTT
>JAOPYH010000275.1 GCA_025964715.1 Streptosporangiaceae bacterium
AGCCGATCGAGCTCGCCGCCTACTACGTCGTCACCGAGGCCCTCACCAACGCCGCCAAGCACGCCTCCGCCACCGTCATCGACGTCGAGGTCGCGGCGGACGCCGGGATGCTGCGGGTCCGGGTCCGCGACGACGGGCGCGGCGGCGCCGACCTCACCCGCGGCACCGGCCTGATCGGCCTCACCGACCGGGTCGAGGCCCTCGGCGGCCGCCTCACGCTGCACAGCCCGCCCGGCGCGGGCACCACCATGCACGTGACACTGCCCCTCACCGCCCCCGCCACCACGGGGTCACCCGCCGCAGACACCGGTCCACCGGAGTGCACCGACCGTCACCGGGCGGCCGAACCCGAACCCTCCGGCCCCGCATGATGAAGTTGACGGCCTCCTCCCCGCAGGCGTCCTCCCGCTCACCCAGCAATGCGGCTTGCCAACCCACGGCACAGCCGGCTGCCGAATTCAGGGTGTTCGGAGAGTCTGCGCTGATGAGGCGCCAGCCGACGTAGATCTGGCCGGGCCGCGGCGCCGACCGGTTGGGCAGGATGAGCGGGGGTCGCGGGCCGGGCGGTCGGTGCTCCGGGCGCGATCGGCGACGGCGCCGGCGCCGGCGACGGCAGCTGCGCTCTTGCGGCAACAGCTGGTGGACGACCAGCTTCGACAAGGGGGTGGTGCCGCACGTGCTCCGGCGGATGCGTGCCGGCGACGACCTGTTCCGGGGGGCGCCCACCGTTCGCGGCGACATCGAACTGGGCGACCAGGTGCGGGTGGCGGGCGAGGCTGTTCGTGACCGAAACCCCCTTACCTGAGCAGAAGGGGCAGCCGCGGACCCGCTTGCCGCCGGACTCCTGCCAGCGGTGGTCGGACCAGCCGGACACGCCTATGACAGCAGCTGGCTGGTGCCGGCGCTGACCTCCCCGCGGGGCCCGGTTTCTGGTCTACCGTTCTCCATCATCCGCAACACCGGCTGCGACCGTGACCCTCAACTGACGCCGAGACGTCCAGGGATGCAACTAGGGCGGCGACGTCTGTACCCATCTACGGGGGCGGCGCCCGTTTCGGCGCCTGCCACATTCGTCTCCATGCAAGGAGCGTCGCCATGCTCGACGTACTCGACGTGATGACCAGGCTGGGCGAGGTCAAGAACAAGACGGCGGAGGCACGGCGGGCGACCGAGGCGGACACAGCGGCGTCCGTCGTCACGGTCGCTGTCATCCGGGAGTTCGACTCCAAAGCCGACAAGGCCAACCGTCAGCCCGAGCCGAACGGCTCGGCCCGTGACTCGGTCATCGAGCTGGAACAGGCCGGTGACAGCGCGAAGGCGGCGGCCGAGGCCGACCCGAACCTGGGTCAGGCCGCGCTGCAAGCCGTCCAGGATGCCCACCTGGCCATCTGCGTCCTCAAGACAGAGGTCTAGGACGACGGGCTCCGACTCGGAGGAGGGGCACGGGCCCCACGGGGTCTTCGGACTCGGGAACTTCACCCTCGAGCAGGGCACACCTCCGTTTGACGGACGAGGAGGAGGCGTTCACGCGCGCCTTCGGTCGGGCGATCCAGAGGGTTCCTCGGGCCCTTGACGCGGACTTGCTGCGCGAGCAGGGCATGTCCGTGACCGAGTACTTCGCGCTGGTGCACTTGTCCGAGGCGCCGGACGGGCGGCTGCGGATGAGCGACCTTGCCGCCACCTCCATCCGCTCACTCAGCGGGATGACCCGAATCATCGACCGCCTGGAGAGCCTCGGCCTGGTGCAGCGCGAGCGGCCCGCCGACGACGGCCGCGGCTGGCACGCCGTCCTCACCGCCGCCGGTCTCGAGCGGCTGCGTGCGGCCTGGCCGACACACCTGGCCAGCGTGCGCCGGCACATCCTCGACCACCTGAGCGCCGTCGACCTACCGACGTTCACCGCGGCTCTGCAACGCTTCGCCGACGCCAGTGGCGCCGTGACGCACCCTGGCAGCGACAAGGACTGACGCCAGCACGGACGAACACCTGCCTGGCTTCATTGGGCCGGCCCTGCCGCTGTCGTCGCCCGGGTCACCACCCACGGCGTGCTGCACATCGCCGCCGATGGGATCGGGTTCGTCTGACTGGTGGGCGCCGCCCTCATGCTCGCCCACCTCGTCGCGCGGAAGAGCCGCCGCGGGTGGGGGTGGGCCTCGCGGGCCGCGGGTCTCGTGGTGCTGGCCGGCTTCCTCGGTGTGGCGGCCAGGAGCCCAAGATCAGATCCAGACTCCTCCTGCACGCCGGCCGCAAAGGCCGGCCCGGACCAACGCTGCCCAACAGCCTGATCCACCCCTCACATCACTCGGGGTGTGCTGGGCGCGCCAGAACGGGGAGACAGCATCATCCCCTGGACCATCGCCCCGGCGTTCGCTCGTCATCGACACGGGAGACTCCCGACAAGGCCATCGCCGACAGCAGCTCGTAACCCACATGGGATGCGGCGATGCCGGTGATCTCGGCGTGGTCGTAGGCCGGCGCGACCTCGACGATGTCGGCACCGACCAGCCGCATGGTGCTGAACCCGCGGAGGACCGCCAGCAGCTCGCGGCTGAGGAGGCCACCGGACTCGGGGGTCCCCGTGCCCGGCGCAAAGGCCGGGTCGAGCACGTCGATGTCGACGGAGACGTACACCGGGCGGTCCTGGACGCGGGTCCGGATCCGCTCCATGACGCCGCTGGAGCCGAGCGTCTCCAGCTCCACGGCGGCCACGACGGAGAACCCGAGCGCTGCGTCGTCGGACAGGTCGCTGGTCGCGTACAGCGGGCCGCGTGTTCCGACATGCATGCTGGCCG
>JAOPYH010000297.1 GCA_025964715.1 Streptosporangiaceae bacterium
CGTGAAAATCGCAGCGGTCGGCATATTGTGCGGAAATTCTTTTCTTGCTACGTTTATGACCGCCGCATTAAGGTTCTTCATTCCTCATGCGGAGATCCTTTCGGTGGACCCGTAAGAAGAATTCGCGCTTCCCCTTTCGGTCACGATCTCAGAATTTGGAGGTCCGGCTACCTGAAGGGATTTCCCAACTACTGTGCGACAATCGAAAGGGCATGCGGATGAGCGATGAGCCAACCGAGGAAACGCAGGATGGACCCAGCCCAGGGCGGAGGGACTTCCTCCGGAAAATGGCAGTGGCGGGGTTCGCGCTGCCCGTGATCGTGACATTGGGGGGAGCGACGACCGCAAGTGCGGCGTGTCCTCCGCCGACTACGCGCCGGCCGACCACCACGCCGGCGCCAACCACCACGCCGGCGGCAACCACCACGCCGGCGCCAACCACCACGCGGGCGCCGACCACCACGGCGGCGCCGACCACCACGCAGATGTAGCTCCCGCCGCCGGGCCCTGACTAGACAGTGTTGCGGGGTCCCGGGGTGCCGCTCAGCCGAGCGGGATCCCGGGACCCTGTGCGTGCCGGGTCAGATGGTGTAGCGGTCTGCGAGTTCGCGGTCCGCCTCGTCGAAGTTGAGCAGGACCGGTTGCGACGCCACGCGCGGTGAGGTGATGACGGCCCGGAACGTGCCGTCCTTAATGCGCCGGTGGAGGTACTGATCGCACGCGCGCCACTCGCCGATCCACTGGTCGAACTCCTCACCGGGCTCCGGGATGTCCGCGAGGATGCGGTCGTAGGCGTCACGGTGAACCGCGACCGCATGGGTGCACGTGACCGGCCCGCACTCCTGCAGCACCTCGCTGCCGTCCAGGAAGGGAAACCTCCGGGCCCAGACGCATGCACCCAGATAACACACATCCCAGGTGAGGTTCGCAAGCTCGCTTCCGGCGGCCTGCATCACCGCTGCGGTGTCGTCGATGAACACCGCGTCGTCCTCGAGGATGAGCACGTGCTCGTAGCCGCGTCGTTTCGCTTCGGCCACCATCCGACGGAAGGACATGGCACATCCGCGGTGGTGGTTCTCGGGCGTTGCGACCGCCGGAAACCGCTCGACCTGCCACGCGATGCCGAGCTGCTCATGCCGTCGCGCTGCCTGCGCCCAGCGCACCGTGTCGCTGTCCAGGTTCAGGCAGAAGACGCCGTCGAAGAAACTGAATGGGTTGGCCGCCTCGCTCGCGGTCTTCTTGAAGACGGCGTCAAAGTTCGCGGCGGCTCCCATCTTCTCGTACTCCTCCCGGTAGTGCTCCTCGACTCCGCTGGTGTCCCATCCGATCTCGTTCCAGCCGATGAGGTAGTTGCGCAGGCCGTCCTCCCATTTCGGGCGGTACGGGGCACCGCCGGGGCGGCCGAATCGATGCGCCCAGCCGACGGCCGGATGGCACAGGACTCGTCCGCCGGCCTGGCGTACCTTCTCGTGCAGATACCCTTCCTCGGCGCCGAATCCGCGGAAACGGGGGTTCAGACCCGGCCATGCCCCCCGGCGGCACGCGAACAGCCCAAGGCCCTGCATCGCGATCTCGAAGGGCTCCCCGTCGGGATCCTTGGCGCGGTCGTCGAGTCCCCACTGCCCGTACATGGCCGAGCCCCAGACCGGATCGAAGTGGCTCGCGGTCGGTCCGTCGAACCTGTCGCCCAGCAGCGGACCCTGGACCATGTCCATGCTGTCGGGGTGCTCGTCGAACCAGCGCACCAGTGCGGCCAGCGCTCCGGGCTGGATGAGCACGTGACTGTCGACGCAGCAGACGATGTCCGCGTTCGCCTCACGGAAAATGAGATCACGCACACTCGTGCCGCGGAATCCCTGGAACGGTATGTACCTGAAGAAGGGAACCCATTCCCCCAAGCCCTCCAGGCTGGCCGCAGCCGGACCCTCCGGATGGTTGTCGACGACCAGGAACGAAATCCTGTCGGCCAGCTCCGGATGAAACATCCTGATGGTCTGGATGGTGAACCAGACGCCATCGAAGTCATCAAAGGTGGCCATTCCCACACACAGCCGGCGGTGTTCGGTCGGCGGTGTCATCTCCGGGATCGGGAGGCTCGCCTCCTCCGCCTGGACAAGCCGCTCGAGGAAACGACGGGCATTCGACATTAAACCCTCCACGGACCGCCATTTTTCGCGAGAGCGGCGTCAGTAACGGACCCGGCAAGCGCTTAATTTACGGAAGCCTAACAGGGCACCTAAGATCATTTCCGGGAGTTCCTGCGATTTACGGTATGCGGGGCAGGTAAGGGCAATACAGTGCGGTAAACCAGAGGATGCGGCCAAGGGGACGGGTGGCGCGGCGTGGGTGACGGAGCGGGCGAACTGCCAAGCCTGGCGGACACGATCGCCGCAGTGTGGCGTGAGCTCAACTCGGCGCTCGCAGCCGGCCGGGGGCAACAGGTCCGGTTCCGAGCCGGGCCGGTGGAGCTGGAGTTGGAGATCGCCGTGACCACTACCGGCAGGGGGCAGGCGGGCGTAAACCTGTCGGTGCTGACACTGGACGGCCAGAGCGCTCTGGCGCATGCGACCACGCAGCGAATCAAGTTGACGCTGCTGCCACTGGATCCGGGTGCCGGTGAGAGTGCACAGGTCGTCGGCACCCTCCAGGAAGCCGGCGCATCGTCACTCCCTGGAGGCGGCCTACCCGAACGCCCGGTCCGGGCGGAAGGCATCGAGGTCAACGAGGTCGCGGACGGCCTACTCGTCTACCAGGCCGAGCCGGAATGCGTCCACCAGCTGAACAACACGGCAGCCATCGTCTTTGAACTCTGCGACGGCACGAACACGGTCGCTGACATCAGCAACCAGCTGGCAGAAACTTTCGGACTCAACGGCCTGCCCGCAGGCCTGGCTGAAGGATGTATTGCCGATCTGCAGTCTAAGGGCATCGTTTTTGCCAGGTGGTTTGGGGACGAGCTTGGGGACGAGCGCGGTGCCGGGTCGGAAGTGCAGGCACGCGTCGACGCCGCCGGCGAGGGCCTGGACGCGGGCTGCCGGAGCGGAACTCGCGTGGACAAGCCTCCGGGTGTGTGACCCGCTCGATCGCGCCGTGCGGTCGATGCGCTTTCCCGGCCGGTCGGACGGGCGGATCAGCGCAGTCCGGCGAAGAGATCGTTCTCGGGTATGGCCGCGCCGGTGGCGT
>JAOPYH010000030.1 GCA_025964715.1 Streptosporangiaceae bacterium
CCTCCACCAGGCGGGTGACCGGGACGACGCGGCGGCGGGCGACGATCAGCCGGGCCAGCACCGCGCGGTGCCGCGGCCCCTTCAAGGCGATCGCGTCCCCGGCGCCGTCCCAGGCCGTCACCGGCCCCAGCACCCCGAACACGACCTGCACGCCTTGATCACCCTTTCCGGGCATCGCCCCCGGCCAAGGTATAGCGCGCTCAATGGATGCTCATCCGCGCCCGGCAGGCTCTAAGGCACCTGGTCACCTACGGAAAGGGCGGAACCATGACGCCTGCCATCCCTGGCTTCACCTACCAGCGGGTCCCCGTCGCCGACGGCGTGTCCCTGAACGCGGCCGTCGCCGGCTCGGGCACTCCGATCGTGCTGCTGCACGGCTTCCCGCAGACCCACCTGATGTGGCGGCACGTCGCCGCCGACCTCGCGGCGGACCACACCGTGATCTGTCCCGACCTGCGCGGCTACGGCGCCAGCGACAAACCCGCCGAGACCGACAGCACCACCTATGCCAAGCGCACCATGGCCGCCGACATCATCGCCCTGGCCCGCGCGCTCGGGCACGAGCGCTTCGCGCTGGCCGGGCACGACCGCGGCGCCCTGGTCGCCATCCGCGCCGGACTCGATCACCCTGAGACGATCACCCACCTGGCCTCCCTGGACGTGCTGCCGACCCTGGACATGTGGGAGGCGATGCGCGGGACCAGCGCCGCTGTCGGCTTTCACCTCTACCTGATGGCCCAGCCCCCGGGCCTGCCCGAGCAGATGATCGCCGCAAGCCCGGACGCCTTCTTCGGCCACTTCCTCGACATCTGGGCCAACGACCCGCAGGCGATCCCCGCCGATGTCCGCGCCGCCTACCTGGACGCCTGCCGCGATGCCGTGCCATCGATCGTGGCGGACTACCGCGCCTCCGCGGGCATCGATGTCGGCCACGACCAAGCCGACCGGGCTGCCGGCAACCGGCTGCGGATGCCGGTCACCGTGCTCCAGCAGGACTGGGGCCCCGCCCTCGGCTTCGACGCGGCGGAGCTGTGGACCGCCTGGGCACCCGACCTGCGGCACACCACCGTCACCTGCGGCCACTTCATGGCCGAAGAAGCCCCTGCCGACGTCGCCAATGCCCTTCGGAACCTACTCACCCGCTGAACGGCACAGACTGGTCGGCGCCGGCGTGATCCGACAGGCAGCACAGCGTCAGGCTCGTTCGTCCTTGCTGGCCGGGCATGCTTCCGGGTAGGCGTATCGACCGTGCTTGACGGTCCCGTCCACCTCGATGATCTCCTGGTCCGGGTGCCAGATGCAGATCCCGGCATCCCGGTCCCGGTTCTCGATAGGCGCAAGCGAACCGTCGCTGTCAGTGACCATCGCCCGTCCGGCGCCGTGGGCACCGCCATCACACGACCAGGCGACGACAGGGTCGATGGTGGTGGATCCGTCCTTGTGGCGCCAGGTCACCATCCACCCACCGCCAGGGACGTACGGCCGGTCTGAAGCGAAATCGTCTTCCACTGCACACCCTTCGGCTAGGGGCCTGTATGTACTCATGCCCCATCTCGCCGTATGCTCACCGCCCCGGAATCCGGAGAGGCACCTCCGGTCGGCACCTTGCCCGTCTGCAAGGTCAGCATGTCCACGGAGGAGGAGGATTTATAGTCCGCACGCGAGGCCATGCCACCGTCAGGAGGACGGTTCAGGTGCCGGCGTCGCCGAGACGGGGGGTTGGATCAGCATCCCGCGGCGGGCGGAGAAGCGGTCCAGGTCGGCTCGGCAGATGGGGGCGTAGTGCTGGCTCTGCCCGGGCAGCCCGGACGGGTTGTTGATCAGTAGCCGCTCCTCATCCGCCCCGGTGACGAGGACGAGATGGCCGCCCCGGTCCGCGGGGGCCCGCTCCGGCCAGCGGATCCAGGCGTGTACGGACAGCATGGCCAGGCCGCCGGCGTGCACCATCTCCGCGATCTCTTCGAAACCCAGGTCCTGGTGCACGGTGGCCTTGAGGTCGAACCGCTCCGCGATCCAGTCGGCGAACGGGCCGTAGATCAGGCCGTCCACGTGGTCCGCATGACGCACGTACCCACCGGCCCTCGTGCACTCCTCGGCCAGCGGTACGGTCGGCGGCACCGCGAGTCCGCGGCCGGCGAGGATCATCTTCAGGCAGGCCAGGCCACAGGTCCGCCAGGCCCAGAATTCGTACTCCTCCGGGCTCACCGCGCCGGAGTCGGCCCATTTCGGGTCCTTGGCGGCGGAAAGGGTGCCCGCGACGAATTCGGCGACGAGGTGAGCCGATTCGAACTGGCTGAAGTAGGGCACCGCATGGCTGGTCTGCACGAGGGTGCAGGCTACGGGATCGCGGGTCCGGCGAAAGGCGGAAGAGCCTTGAAGCCCGCGTCGAGCCGGATCGTCGGCGCGACGGTGAGCAAGGTCCGGCGCACCCGTGACAGCGGGTGGTCGGGAAAGTGGGCGTCCCATTCCTGGTCGTCGGCGCCGTTGCGCGGCAGCCCGCCCTCGAGTGCGGGATCGTACGGGTGGCGGGTCCATTCCGCCATGGTCTCCGGCACCGAGATTCCGTGCTCGGAACGCTCGGCCATGAACTTTTCGAAGACGGTCGCGTCGCGCACGCCCGTGACGCCGTGTTCGACCCCCTGGATGCGCAGGACGACGCTGCGGCCGGCCCTCGGCACGATGAAGGAACCGATGTAGGCGACTCCCGACGCCTGATCCGGCATCGGGAGCTTGACGATCTGCCGTACGGTGGCGAGCCCGTCCAGGGCGATCACCTCGAGGTCGACGAGCCCTCCGCCGCGGGCCGCTGTGTGCGCGGCGGTGCGGCGGCGCAGGCCGTCCAGATCTTCGAGCGGGGCCGGTAGGTCTGGCGGGAGGGCCGGGGAGTCGAGGATCGCCGGGTCGCCGTCGGCGTTCACCCAGACGTTGTCCTGGACCTGCTGCCAATCTCGCGAGTCGAAGATCAAAGGACCCATGTAGGGAGACTCTAGGTCAGGGCCTCGGCCCGTCCATCGCCACGGCCCTGGCCCTCACCATCGGACCGGGGTGGGCGGTCATGCTGGACGCCGCGACGTTCGTGGTGAGCGCGATCACCCTGAGCCGAATCTCCCGGGTCTCCGCGTACGACTGGCTGGCCTCACTGGCCCTGAACCCGCTGGGCATGGCCCTGGCCGGCCCGCTGGCGTCGGCCCTCGGCATCACCACGGTGATGTACGGCGCCGCCGCACTGATCGCGGTCTCATGCGTGGGCGTGCTCGCCGTTCCGGACGTACGCCGCCTGCGGTCGGCCTCGGCGCGACCGGCGATGCCGGTGGTCACGTGAGGTGTGCAGTGCGGATATGTGGCATTCGGCGATAACAGCGGCAAATGCCCCTCTGTCATGATTAGCGGCAGGCGCGTACGTACATTGCGGTTTGCGGCTCCCGTGGCCGCTGAATGTGACCATTGCCTCACTGGCGCCGGGTCGAATGAGCCCTCACGCACAGCGGCAATCGTGGGCGATTTGTCAGAATTAATCTCTTCCAATTTAGCGGACGGTAATCGCTCTGATGCCCCGTGTGATCCTGCTGAATTAGATGATCGAACAGGCGTCGTGGCATGGCATTCTTCGCCTATGACAGGGGTACTCTCCCAACAGACGCAGACCAGTGATCTCTCCACCGGAGAGGGCCCGATGTCCCGCTGCCAGGAGGTTGCCGTGGGCCGGGGCCGAGACCCGGCGGGATCGCCGACCTGCGCGTTCACCGCATCGCGCCGTTTGCCAATGCGGCACTGGACGATAAATGAACGCGGTTATAAAAGACGAGGGCCGTCTCTCTATCGACGGTTGTTGGCGCAGCTCGCCGACAGAACGACGGCCCTCACCCACAGAAAACCAGTCCGGTGCCGTCCGACCTGTCGGTGCCCGGCGAAGCCCTATGGGGTGGTGATGATGAGCCGCATAATGATCTGTGCTGGATTAGTGCCAGCGCAAACCACGTACGACTATATCTCTGTTCCAGCGTACGGCAGGTTTGTGTCTGCCGGTGTTCCCGTGGATTGTGAAATCACGGGTCCTCGGGCGGCGCATGTCCCGCCCCGCGCTGAGGGGGAGCGCTGACATGGCCAGGGTGCGGACGGCCGCGCCCGCCCTTATCGCCGCCCCGTCGTCGGTCGCGGCCGCGACCGCCCTGGCTGTGCACTGGGCACTGGGCAGCCCGGCGCTGGCGTTCCAGCTCGGCACGGTGGCGGGTGCGCTGACGCTCCTCGGCTTGATCGCGGCGCTCTCCCAGGAGACGATCCGGAGCTGGATCTCCCACCGTGCCGAGCAGCGGCGAGCCGTGGCGGAGGCCAACGCCATCAAGATGCTCTTCATGGCGGCCACCGGGGGGCCGGACCGTACGGCCGAGGACGCCCAGCAGAAGCGCAAGGACGCGCGCGCCTTCGCCTCGGCCATCGGACTGACGAACATCGGCCGTACCAGCCTGGGCGAGGCCATGCAGATCACCCGCGGCCGGGTCTCCGCAGAGCTGGCCCAGCCGGCTCCGCCGGGGGCGGGTGACGCGTGACCGCGCAGACCTGCCCCGCGCCGCTTGACGGGGGCGGCGCGGCGGTGTGGCGTGGGGGTATGACCACAGTTCAGCTCGCCGGGAGCCTGATCGAACGCACCCGGACGGAAATCTCCGCACGTACGACGCCCAACCGGTTCCTCGACCTGCTGGAAGCGGGCGAGATCCCGCGCGCGCGGCTGGGCTGGCTCGCCGGTGAGGAGTATCGCGTCGTCGGCAGCGACCGGCGGAGCTTCGCCCTGCTGGCGTCCCGCTTCCCGCAGGCGCCCGCCGGGGACATGTTCCTCCGGCTCTCCGTGGGTGAGGGACGGGCGCTCCGGCTCCTGCTGGACTTCGCGTCCGCGCTGGGCTGGAGCGAAAAGGACCTGAAGGCCTACGATCCGAAGCCGTGGGCGCAGGCCTATCCGTCCTATCTGGCCTGGAACGCGGTGTACGGCACCAGCAGCGCGGTCGCCCTGGCCATGCTGGCGAACCTCGACGAGTGGGGCGCGTACTGCCGTCGCGCCGCGGACGCACTGCGCGGGAGGTACGACCTGACTGAGGAGGCGGTCGGCTTCTTCCGCTACTTCGCACAGCCGCCCCCGGACTTCGAGGACGAGGCCACCGCGGCCATCGCCGTCGGCCTCGACGACGGGCAGGACGCGGTGGCGGCCATCCGGACGGCACTGACGCTGCACGCGTACGAGGCCGGGTTCTGGGCAACCTTGGTGGAGGGTCTGGGCTGAGCCGAAACAGGTTGACCGGTTGTAGTACTACGCGCCGTAGTACTACTATGACGTCGCCGGACTCGAGCGCGAGGAGGCGCTGTGAGATACGAGACGTTCTGGGTGGAAGGCCGCCCGGTCAATCTTCGTCGCACCGAACAGGACCAGCAGGAGCACTGGACCGACCACGCCGCCTGCCGTGGCTCGGACCCCGAGGTCTTCTTCCCAGTGGGATATGCCGGACCCGCCCTGGATCAGGAGGCGATGGCCAAGGCGATCTGCGCGGGCTGCTCCGTCAGGACGGACTGCCTGGAGTGGGCCTTGCGAGCCGGGGAGCCCGACGGCGTCTGGGGTGGCACGACCCCGGAGGAACGGCGCAGGCTGCGTCGCCGGGCGGCTTGAGCCGAACGCGGTTTGACCTACGGCGGACGTGAATTGGTGCTATAGGGTCGTTCGCGGGTACTGGTGGGATTGATAGGCCCTTCCCCTGGTCGATGCCCTTTCCGAACGTACGGTGGCACATATGAGCGACGCCCTGGTCCCGCGGCGATCCCACAGCGAAGTCCTCAGCACGCACGCGACCCGGGCGGTCTCCGGATTCGCGGTCACCGTGTTCATGCTCGCCATCATGTGGGCGCTCGAGGTCGCCGACTATATGCTCGACGGCCGCCTGGATCAGTACGGCATCCGGGCCCATGACCCGGGTGACCTGCCGCAGATATTCAGTGCGCCGTTCCTGCACGCCGGGTTCGGCCATCTCATGGCCAACTCGGTGCCGTTCGGCGTGCTCGGTTTTCTCGCCGCGGCGCGGGGCCTGACCAGGTTCGTCGCGATGAACCTCATGGTCATCGTCATCGCGGGCCTCGGAGTGTGGCTGACCGGCCCGTCCGACAAGGAAACACTAGGCGCCAGCATTCTGGTGTTCGGCTATTTCGGCTATCTGCTCGGGCGAGGCGTTTTCGAACGGCACCTCGCAGACATCGCGATCGCCGTCATCGTCGTGCTGTTGTACGGCACCATGGCCTTTGGAGTGCTGCCGAGCAATCCGAACATCTCCTGGCAGGGCCACCTCTTCGGGCTCATCGCCGGGATCCTCGCGGCCTGGACCCTCCGCCGCCGCAGGGCCGTCGCACCTTCCCCGGCGTAATCTCGCAGCCGCCGGCCTCAGGGCCGGACGGTGACGTCGGTGATGACGGCGTCGCGTGGAGTCTCGATCGCGTCGACGATCACGCGCGCGACCGTGCCGGGCTCGATGTAGGCGCCGGGCTCATAGGACGCGTTCTCCTGCGTCCGCACCTTGCGCTGCATCTCGGTGGCCGTACGGCCCGGATAGACGCTGGTCACCCGCAGGTCGGGCTCCTCCAGGCGCAGCGCGTCAGCGAGCGCTCGCAGGCCGTGCTTGCTCGCGGCGTAGGCCCCCCAGAGCGGATTGGCGTGCAGGCCGGCGCCGGAGTTGACGAACACGACGTGCCCTCGGGCGGCGCGCAGCGCCGGCAGGATCAGCCGGGTCAACTCGGCCGGCGCCGCGAGGTTGACCATGAGCTGGTCGATCCACTGGTCGGCTTCCAGCTCGGCCACCCGGCCCAGCTCGGCGACACCCGCGCTGTGCACGATCCCGTCCAGCCGGTCCGGCAGGGAGGCGTCGGCCAGCGCAGCCTCGATCCGCCGCGGCTGGGCCAGGTTCAGCACGAGCGTGTGGACCCGCGACGACGGCTCGTCCGACGCGGCGGCCGGATGGAACCCGCGGGTCTGCGCCCCGGCCCCCGAGGCCAGGCTGTGCGTGACCTTGGCCAGCCGATCGGCCGAGCTGCCGACAAGGATCAGGTCGTTCCCGCGCGCGGCCAGCAGTTCGGCGACCGAGGCGCCGATGCCGCCGGTCGCGCCGGTGATCATGTACGTTCCCACACGTTCATCCTGGTCGATGGCCACCTGCGATGGCAAAACGACGGCGCTGCGAACCATCGCGAGCGGGTGAAGGCCCGGATCAGTTGGGACGCAGGACTCGGGTCGCGCCGGCGATCAGGGCAGTGGCGAGGATCCAGCCTGCGGCGATCAATGTGTAGGCAAGCCACTGCGTCCACCCGACCGGCTGCCAGGCGTCCCGCTGCCCGAACGTGCCGATCGGGATGAGCAGGTCCAGGGTGTAGACGAACGTGTGGAGATGCGGCTGCTCGCCCGGCGCCTTGAGGGCGTGCGGCGGCTCGATGGAGAAGACGGTGCTGCCGGCCGCGAGCAGCAGGCCGAGCCACATCGCCGCCATCCAGGGCCGGTATCCGTAGCCGACCGTCCAGTCGAGCAGATGGCTCCAGAGCCGGCCGCCCCACCGCAGTGTCGATCTCCGGGCCCGCAGCTTGGCCAGCTGTGTCCTGCGGGCGAGCTCGTCGTGGCCCGAGCCGCGAAACCACGCCGCGAGCTGTTCGTACACCTGCGGGTTGAACTCCTCGCCCCGGCTCACCCAGTCGAGGCGCGCCGCCGGCGGGCCGCCCCGCAGCGAGTCGTAGACCAGCCCGTTCAGGCGCAACACCGCGGGCCAGGTGGCCGGGCTGTCCAGGATCACTCCGATCCGGGAGTACGTCAGCGAGACCCAGCCGACCACCGGCTCGGCCGGCGCGAAGATGAGCTCGTCGATCTGTGAATGGCTGGCGTGCAGGGCGCCGCGGCCGGGCGAGCGCAGGATCGCCTTGGAGAACGAGAGCGTGCCGTTCACGCGGCAGCCGCGCAGCCGTACGGTCCCCTCGGTGGTGAAACCGTGGCTCAGCTCGGCGGCGTCCTCGACCACCATGTTCTGCGCGTCCAGCGCCAGCCGGCCCGGATTGCGCAGGACCGTCCCCTCCAGGAACAGGCCGCCGTTCATGCGGGCGCCGACGAGCCGTACGCCTCCGGTGAACTCGGCGTTCCGGATGAACGCGCCGACCTCGACCACCATCCCGCCGGTGAACAGGGCCCACTTGTCCGGGTCCTGGACCGTGACCTTGGTCCCGTTCATGCGGAACCCGCCCATCAGCTGGGCGCGTGGCAGCCGTACCTCACCGTCTATCACCGAGCCGGACAGGCTGAGGTAGCCGTTGGCGCGGAGCCCCCCGCCGTCGAAGCCCGGCAGCCGGCACCCCGCGATGCGCATCTGGCGGGTCTCGGCGTTGGAGAAGTCCGGGGTCCCGGCGAGCCGGCACCGTTCCAGCCGGAGTTCGCAGCCGACGCTGCCGCCGGACACGTTCAGCTGCCCGCTGATGAACGCACCGCGCAGCCGTACGGCCGGGACGAAGCCGGCCCGCTGAGCGCACCGGCCGAGCAGCAGCTGCCCGATGACCTCGGCCCGTACGGTCCGGTCCGTGGCCGGATCGCCGGGGACGTCATCGCCGAGGTCGACCCGGGCGCCGGTGGGATAGGCCTCCCACAGCCGCCGCTCCGGTCCGGTCAGGTCATCGGGTGCGTGGTCGGAGCCCTCGGGCACAGGCTTCCCCTTCGGAGAGTTGTCCGGTCGCCTCGGTCTGGGGACCCCGCTCTAGAAGAACCCGTGTCGCCGCCCCGCGTGCTGGAGGTAGCCGTCGAGCTGCCGCTCCCAGTCGGTGTGCTCGACTGTCGCGTAGTCCACGGTCAGGCGGCCGAAGGAGTCGTGGCCCTCGGTGAAGACGCCGCCCCGCTTGTCGAGCTCGAGGACGACCTCCATGGAGTGGGGGCCGGCGACGAAGGTCACCTCGAGCTGCTTGATGCCTCCGGAGTACTGCGGCGGCGGGTACAACTCGATCTCCTGGTAGAAGGGCAGTTCCTGGCGCACTCCCCAGATCCGGCCCTTCTCGCAGTCGGCGGTGCGGAAGTGGAATCCGAGGTTGGCGAAGGCCGCCAGGATGCGCTCCTGGGCGGGCAGCGGGTGCACGGCCACCGGGTCCAGGTCCGTGGCGTCGATCGCCCGCGCCACCTCGAGCTCGGTCGCCACACCGACGGTGGTGCCGTGCAGCGGCCGGCCGTACAAGTAGGTCAGCGGGGTCTCCCACGGCGCCTGCAGGGAGAAGGTGACGGCGTGGCGTGCCCCGGGAGCCAGTTGGAAGGCGCCCGCGACGTGCGCCTTGGCGTATTCCATCCTGGTGGTGTACTGGCCGTCGCTGGTCTCGACCTCGACCCGGCTGGCCAGCGCGACCTTGACGCCGAGGATGTCGGTCGGATGGTCGCCGCCCAGGATGGTGACGTCACCCGACAGGACGCCGCCCGGGTGGACGTTGGCGTCGTGCAGGACCGTCTCGACGGAGGGGCCGCCGACCCCCATCGCGTTGAGCAGCTTTCTGAAGACCATCTGCGTTCTCCTCGGGGTGCAGCGCCGGCTGAGGGCATCGTCCATTAGTCGCTGATGTGAGGCGTTGCGTTCCCAAGATCTTCTAGCATCGCGGCCCGATCAGGCCAGTCGCCGCCGGCTTCTGAGCCGGCCGTAGATCGAGATCAGTGACACGAGCGCCCAGACGCCCTCGAGGAGCAGGAAGCCCCACTCGCGGCCGATGGCGGCGAGGACGGCGAGCACCGCCGAGCCGATGAGGTTGAGCGTCAGGTAGGCGTAGGACTTCGGGTCCAGGGCCTTGAACTGCCCGAGGACATAGGCGATAAGGATCAGTACGGCCCCGAGGACCTGAAGACTCTGAAGGATCAGTTCCATGGTGGTAGGTCACAACGCCACCGTGCGTACGGCCGTTCCATGCGCGTCTGGCGGCGGGGGTTGTCAGGGGTTACCCGCTGGTAGCATCATGAGAGTTACTGACCAGTACGTAAAAAGGGCGCAAACCGCTCGCCGTGTGGACCACAGGGATGGCGGGGCGTAGCCAGGGGGCGAAAGGACGCGTTCATGGGTCACTACAAGAGCAACCTCCGTGACCTGGAGTTCAACCTCTTCGAGGTCTTCGACCGTCAGAACCTCCTGGGGACCGGGCCGTACGCCGACCTGGACGAGGACACCGCACGCAGCA
>JAOPYH010000340.1 GCA_025964715.1 Streptosporangiaceae bacterium
TTCCCACGGAGCCGTGTCGCGGCGGCGCGGCGGCCCCCGGTCCTCCACGGACACCGACCGAATCGGGCCTCACCCTCGACGTCTTCCGAGAACTGGTCGAGTGACTGACGCTGGCGGTCATGTTCTCTGGAACGATCATCCACGTCAGTGAGCCTGTTACTCAGGCTCTCACCGCTCCCGGCCGTGGGCATCCCTCGTCCGTACCCCACGCCCGCGCAGCCGGTTCAGCAGCGTCGAGCCGAGAGGCGGCGCACTGTCAGACTCCGCTGGCGCGCAGACAATCTCGGAACTGCCTACCGCATTCCGCCCTGTCGGGGTCTCATCGTCACCCCTCGCTCGGCCAAGCGCCTCTGCACCGTCATGTCGTCCACACCCATGTGTTCGCCGACCCGTGCCAGCGACCACCCGGCCTCGTACAGTCGGACTGCCTCGTCGATCTGGTCAGATGAGAGGCTGCGCTGCCGGATCGCGACGCCATGGCGATTAAGAATCTTGCCGACTGTCTGTCGGACGATCCCGAACCGCTCGGCCAGTTCGTTGAGCGTCGCACCCGTCTCGTAGCCCTCTATGAGCCGCTGGATCTGCTCGCCGTCGAGCTGTTGTGCTCGGCGTGGTTTCGGTCGGGTTGGTGACGCTCTGGATGGAGCATCCGCGTTCGGGAGCTTCCGAAGCAATGACTCCAATGCGCTGACCTGCTGTCTTATGTTGTAATAAGGCCCAATAACGCCCACCCGGCATATAGAGAGCACAGAGCCCGGTTCCGATCTTCTGGAACCGGGCTTCTTAGTGTCCTGCGGGCTCCCATGGGCCGTATTGGATATCCAACCCTTGCCTTATGCCGGTAAGATGACTGTATGGCGTCCGAGAAGATCACGGTGACGGTCCCCGCTGAGGTCCTTGGTCCAGTTCGCGAGAGTGCCGGTGGGAACCTCTCCGCGTACGTCACGCGAGCGCTCCGAGCCCAACTTGTCCACGAGGCCATGGACACCCTGGCTGAAGACCTTGAGGCCAACCCGGACTTCCAGTTGGCTCACGACGAGTGGTTGGCCGACATGCAAGCCGAGCAGACCCAGATCTCACAGAGCCACCGCGGTGGGGCCGCCGCGTGAGGCGTGGCGAGATCTGGCGTATTAAGGGACCGCTTCGCCGTGAGCACGTGGTGCTGGTGGTCGGAGCTGACTCGCTCGCCGAGTTCTATCCCACAGTGCACGTCGTCCCGATCTTCGATCCTGGGACCGCTCGGGACACCTTGGTGACCGTGACTCTTCCCGAGGAACCTCACCCTGGAGTCGCACTCTGCCCAGGAGTCCATCCAGTTCGCCGCGAAGATGCTCCACTGGAACGACTTGGCAAGGTCACCACCGAGGTGATGGAACGCGTTGACGTTGCGCTACGGGCAGCATTCGACCTCTAGCGGCTCCGATGCGGGCACCGGGTAACCGCAGTTGTGTTGTTCCGATCTACCTCCTTGAGGGGTTCCCGGTGCTCGGTCGAGATCCGGAACGCGTATTTGGTGACCTCAACTTCGACAAGCCGGCCCGCATAGTTCATGCCGACGTGAATGTGCTCACCCGCAACCTTGATCACCCATCGCTCATAAACGCACGCCAACCGGGATCTTACGACCGAGCAGGGAGACGCATGCTGCACCGTCGATCGGGTGTTCAAGCTCGACCGGTTCACGAGGCGACGCGGCAGAAGGCTCCAGTCTGCTGCAGGGCCGTATGACACGCTTTTCCCGCAGCTTTAACAAGGTGATCGCGGCGTCATCCCGCTGGAGCAGCTACGGCACAGGCCTCGAATGCCCAAGACCGACAGCATCTCTCGGGACATCCCGTTCCACGTGCGGGGTCCAGTCATGGGTGTAACCGGGTTGGGTTAGTTGCGTCCGGCGGCCAGGCCCGCGAGGAGCTCGGGCCGGAGAGCCCGGGGGCGATCGTGGCGGAGCTGCGAGAGGGTAGGGCGACCAAGAGCATCGATCCATGTCCCGAACAACTACATCAGCGGCGCCGCCTACGGCCCGCCGGATCTGCAGGGTCAGGGCCTGGTCTTCAGCGACGGCAGCGGCGCGCTCGGTAGTCGGCCAGGCAGGCGATGGCCTCGGGCGGGATCGCGTCGCCGATGGCCTGGGGCGGGTCGCCGACCTTGGGGTCGAGCCGCTGCCCCGGGGCGTCTGGCTTCGGGATCGTCTCCCACACCACCGTGCCGCTGGCGGGGGCGAGACCGGCCGAGGGCCTCAGACCCTCGTAGACGTAGCCGGGCCGTGAGAAGCTCAGCATGCATGGTGGACTTAGCCTGGGATGATCTGTTTCTTCTCGATGACCCGGACTCCGCTCGGGGTGATGGTGAAGCGTTCCTGGTCGCGGGCCAGGTCGACACCGATCTCGGCCCCGTCGGGGACGACGACGTTCTTGTCGATGATGGCGCGTCGCACGACGGCGCCGCGCCCCACCCGTACGCCGTCCATGAGCACGGAGTCGCACACCGTCGCGCCCGCGTCCAGATGGACGGCGGGGGACAGGATCGATCTCTCGGCCGTTCCGCCGGAGAGGATGGCGCCGGGGGAGACCATCGAATCGATCGCGTATCCGCGCCGGCCCTCGTCGTTGAAGACGAACTTGGCCGGCGGCAGAGGGTCATGACCCGTGTAGATCGGCCATTCCCGGTTGTAGAGGTTGAAGATGGGATGCACCGAGATGAGATCCATGTGCGCCTCGTAGAAGGCATCGAGGGTGCCGACGTCGCGCCAGTATCCGCAGTCCCGGTCCGTTGATCCGGGCACCCGGTTGTCGGCGAAGTCATAGACCTGCGCGCATCCGGCCCTGACCAGCTTGGGGATGAGATCTCCGCCGACGTCGTGCTTGCTCGACGGGTCGAGCGCGTCCTGTTTCACGATCTCGATGAGCACCCGGGTGTCGAACACGTAGTTGCCCATCGAGGCGTAGATCTGATCGGGGGCGTCCGGCAGGCCCGTGGCGTCGGCGGGCTTCTCGCGGAACGCGGAGACGCCGACGCCGTCCGGACCGGTCTCGATGACGCCGAACTGGTCGGCGAGCGCCAGTGGCTGACGGATCGCGGCGATGGTGACGCCGGCGCCGGAGTCGATGTGCTGCTCTACCATCTGGCGCGGGTCCATGCGGTAGATATGGTCGGCGCCGAACACGACGACGTGGTCGGGGCCCTCGTCCTCGATGAGGTTGAGGTTCTGCAGGATCGCATCGGCCGAGCCGGCGAACCAGTGCGGGCCGAGGCGCTGCTGGGCCGGGACCGGCGTGACGTAGTTGCCGAGCAATGTCGACATCCGCCAGGTGCGGGACACGTGCCGGTCGAGGCTGTGGCTCTTGTACTGCGTGAGCACAACGATCTTGAGGTAGCCGGCGTTGGCCAGGTTGGACAGGACGAAGTCGATCAGCCGGTACATGCCGCCGAACGGCACGGCCGGTTTGGCTCGGTCGGCCGTCAGCGGCAACAGCCGTTTGCCCTCGCCACCCGCCAATACCATCGACAGCACCTGAGGTCTCGGCATGACGCGACCATAGCCCGCCTTGCCCATCCCGGGAACAGGCGAAAAGACTATTTCCGACTACGCTGACGAACATGCGCATAGACCTGCTCAGCCGTGAATATCCGCCGGAGGTATACGGGGGAGCGGGCGTACACGTGGAGTATCTGGCCCGCGAACTGCGCGCCATTTGCGACGTCAGGGTCCACTGTTTCGGCGCGGACCGGCAGGAGCCGGGCGTTGCCGGCTATCGGGTCCCCGGTGGTCTGGAAACTGCGAACGCCGCCCTGCAGGTCCTCGGCGTCGACCTGGAGATGGCGGCTGCCACCGAGGGCGCGGACCTGATCCATAGCCACACCTGGTACGCCAACCTGGCCGGGCACGTCGCGAAGCTGCTGCACGGGATTCCGCACGTCATCACCACGCACAGCCTCGAGCCGCTGAGACCCTGGAAGGCCGAGCAGCTCGGCGGGGGCTACGCGATCTCCTCATGGGCGGAGCGCACGGCGATCCTGGGGGCCGATGCGATCGTGGCCGTGTCGGAGGGCATGCGCCGTGACGTGCTCGATTGCTATCCGGACGTCGACCCGGACCGGGTCACGGTCCTGCACAACGGAATCGACACGGAGGAGTACGCCCCCGACCACGGCACCGACGTGCTCACCCGGCTCGGCGTGGACCCGGACCGGCCGTCGGTCTTGTTCGTCGGGCGGATCACCCGGCAGAAGGGGCTGCCCTATCTGCTGCGGGCGGCCCGGTCCTTCGATCCCGCCGTACAACTCGTGCTGTGCGCCGGAGCGCCCGACACCCCCGAGATCGCCGCCGAGGTCGAGACTCTGGTCGGCGGTCTGCGAGAGGACCGCGACGGCGTCATCTGGATCACCCGGATGCTGCCCCGGCCCGACGTCGTGCAGCTCCTCACTCACGCCAGTGTCTTCGTCTGCCCGTCGATCTACGAGCCCATGGGGATCGTCAACCTGGAGGCCATGGCCTGCGAGGCGCCCGTCGTGGCCACGGCCACCGGAGGCATTCCCGAGGTGGTCTCCGATGGCGAGACGGGTCTGCTCGTGCCGATTGAGCAGACCGCCGACGGCACCGGGACGCCGGTCGACCCCGACCGCTTCGTCGCCGATCTGGCCGACCGCATCAACGCCCTGATCGCCGAACCGGAGCGGGCGGCCGTCATGGGAAAGGCGGGGCGCAGGCGAGCGATCGACCACTTCTCGTGGCCCCGGATCGCCCATCGCACCCATGCGCTGTACGACAGCCTCCTGGGCGGGTGAGCGGCCCGGCGGCGATAGGTCCGGTCCGTGTGTCCGGGCTGCAGCCGGCAGCGCGGGTGAGCTCAGCCGCTGAGCAGGGCGAACAGGCCGGCACAGGTGAGCGCGACCATGGCGGTGGCGATCGGGATCTGGCCGCGGGCGGCACGGCCCGTGGGCTGGGTGCGCAGGGCAAGGTCGTGCGCGGCGATGGTGGCGCAGATATGGCCGAGCACGATGGCATTGACCTGGACGAGCGCGGTAAGCCAGGGAGGTACGGTCGCGTAGTCGACGCGGTGTCCGGTCGAGCCGAGGAGGTTCAGGCCGGTGCCGTACGGATCGCTGGCGAGGATGACCGTCGTCTGGCCTTCCAGGAGGAAGAAGGAGAAGTAGTGCGCGGCGGTGTAGCCGAGCGCGATGGGCAGCAGCGTCGCGGCGAACCGTACCGGTGGCACGGCCGGGCGTTCTCCGGTCAGAGCTGCGGTCGCCCGCATCGCTGCCAGGTACAGGACGGTGACGCCGCCGATCGCGGCGGCCAGCCCGATGGTGCCTGCGGTCAGGCTGCTGGGATCGACGTTGTCGCGCCAGTAGGTCGTACGGGTGATGCCGTCGAAGCCGGTGGAGCCGATGAGCACGCAGGCCACGGCGACCAGCCCGGGTTCGGGAACGCCCCGCATCAGTCCGGTCAGCGGGGTGCGCAGGACCAGCGTGAGATCCTCGCGGCGACCGACGACGCACATCCGGGCCAGCAGCGTGGAGTAGACCTCGAAGCCGTCTCCGTGGTCGAACCACGAGGTCCCGTAGACCATCGCCGCAACGAGGTTGGCCAGCGCGTATCCGAGGATGAGGACACCGACCCGGCGGGGGTCGGAGTGATCGGGGGCGACGAGCTCGAACCACACGAAGCAGGTCAGCCAGGCCGCCGCCGGCCAGTAACCGAGGCGACGGGGGTATGAGCGGCGGCCGTGCGGTGGATTGCGGGCGATCACGCACAGGGCCGCGTGCAGGCCGCGCAGGGGATTGATTCGTCGCCAGACCGGTCCGAATAGCACGCTCACCGGGACCAACCCGACCCAGAAGGTGACGAACAGTGCCCAAGGCGCGAGGTTGCCCTGGTCGGTCGGCGGTCCCGTGAGAGCGATGATGACGAGCAGTGTGGTGGCCGTGAACGCGACTGCGCGGCCCACCAGGGTCAGCGCCTGGGAGTCCAGTGCCCGGGACAGTCGAGCGGGGAGCGGCCGGCCGCCGTCGGGGAAGAGGCGCGGATGCCGCCATGCGACGGTGAGAGCGAGGAACGAGGCGGCGATCGCGGCGCCGCCGCCGACGATAGCGGTAAGCCCGTCCATGGGCAGGTCGGTCCGCCCGCCCAGCCCGTGGGCGAGAACGTGTCCGGAGACGGACACGGTCAGTCCACCCGCAGCTCGAAAGCGCGGGCCCCGGACCTGTGGAGCTCGGCCTCGAACACCCCCGGGTGGTCTGAGACGAACCGCAGGACACCCGTCACGCCTGGCTTCAGCTCGAGCTCAAGGTCATAGCCGTGCAGGTGGAGCTCCTCGGCCGCGTCACTGGTGATGACGATCCGTACGACCTGCCCTCGGCGTACGGTGACCCGGCGGCTCGGCGTCCGTACCGTCCCGCCATTGACGCTCACCGCGATGGTCACCGGAGCGGCCGAGGACGATGCCCGGCCCGCTTCCGGAGGAGCGGCGCCCACACCGCAGCCCACAGTGGCGAGGAACACCGCGCTCGTCATCGCCGCGATGACCAGGCGATTCGCCAAGCTCATGATCACCTTCTTCCTGACGTACGGCGCAGACCGTGACATCATCCGATGTCACGGTAGAAGATGACACAGTTCATCGACCGGCACCAGCGTTCTGAGGAGGGCACGTGTGGCACCAGCTGATCCATCCGGGTCATGAACTGGCGGTGCGCTATGCCGCCGCGCAACCGAAACCGGCCGGTGGAGCCGCGCTCGGCCAGATACTGGTCGCCAGCGGCGCCGCCGCCGTGCTGACCGCCGCACTGCTCGTCCTCGGCTTCGGCCACCGCAGTGGCCGGATCGGCCTGCTGGCGCGGCTAGCCGCCTGGTCCGAACGCGGTTTCGGCGGAAGCCTCCCGGGCTGGGCCGCCCTGCCCTCGCTGGTTTCGCTGATCTCGCTGGTCACCGCGCTGCTGGGCATGTACTGGGATATCTCGCTGCACATTTCGCGTGGCCGGGACGAGGGCCCGCTCGCCAACATCGCCCACTATCCGATCCTGATCGGCCTGTTCGGCATCTTCACCGCCGGCGTCCTGGCGATCGTGCTACCCAAGGGGGAGCGGCCCGGAGCGGCGGCGGTCCGCATCACCCGTGGCTGGTACGCCCCGGCCGGGGGAGTGCTGCTCGCCGGGAGCGGTTTCTACGCGCTGCTCGGCTTCCCCCTCGACGACGTCTGGCACCGGATCTTCGGTCAGGACGTCACGCTGTGGGGCCCGACGCACCTGATGCTGATCGGCGGCGCCGGGCTGTCGCTGGTCGCGCTCATGATCTTGGAGCGTGAGGGGCGCAACGTCGCGTCCGGCCCCGCCGTACGGCCCTGGCTTGGCGACGTGCGGCGCGCCGCGATCGTCGGCGGACTCCTGATCGGGCTCTCGGTCTTCCAGGCCGAGTACGACTTCGGCGTGCCACAGTTCCGGCTGGTGCACCAGCCGTTCATGATCGCGCTCGCGGCCGGATGCGCGCTCGTGGCGGCCCGGCTGTGGATCGGGCGTGGCGGCGCGCTGCTGTCCGTGGTCTTCTACATGCTGGTACGCGGCGGCGTCTCGGTGGTCGTCGCCGGGATCATCGGCCAGCTGTGGGCCGCGGTCCCGCTCTACTTCGCCGAGGCGCTGTGTGTGGAACTTGCCGCGCCGGCACTGGCGCGCCGGCCCCTGACGTTCGGCGCGGTGAGCGGCGTCCTGATCGGCACGGCCGGATTCGCCGCGGAGTACGGCTGGAGCCACGTCGCCATGCGGCTGCCGTGGACCGGCGACATCCTGCCCGAAGGCGTCATCATGGCGGTCGCCGGGGGGGTCGCCGGCGGTCTGCTGGGCGCGCTGCTGGTGCTCGGCGTCCAGGGACGGCTGCCCCGGCCCGCGGTCGCTCGCTCGCTCTTCGCTGCCTCGCTCGTCGTGATCGCCGCGGCCGTGACAAGCGGCCTGCTCATCAACGTGCCACCCGACGTACGGGTGTCCATGACGCTCACCGACGTCGGCGGGGACGCCGGACACCGCAGCGCCGGCGCCCGCGTCACCATCTCGCCCGCCGACGCCGTCAAGGACCCTTCGTGGGTCACCATCACCGCGTGGCAGGGCGGAGGCCTGCACGTCGACCGGCTCGTCGCGCTGGGCCACGGCACGTACCGGACCACCGGCCGGATGCCCCTGTCGGGCCAGTGGAAGACCCTGGTTCGCATGCAAGACGGCCGATCTATCAGCGCGGTGCCCATCTACCTGCCCGACGATCCCGCGATCGGCGCCAAGCAGATGCCCGCACCTCAGCGGTTCACCCGTCCGGTACAGAACGAGGGCCTGGTACTGCAGCGGGAGCTCAAGCAGGGCGTCCCGGGCTGGCTGTGGACCGCCGCCTCCGCGGTTGTCCTGTGCTGCTCGCTGGCGCTGGTCCTCGCGCTGGGCTGGGGCGTCGCCCGCGTCTCCCGCCGGCTGCCTGCCGCCGAGGAGGTCCGGTCGTGATCGGAGCGCCGCTCGCGGCCCACTCGGCGGTCACCGCGATCCCGTTCTTCCTGCCGACGATCGTCGTGGTCGCCGTCATTGTCGTGGTGGTCTGGCGAGACCGTCACCGTCACCCGGCCGAGGGTGCGGAGTCCGAGAAGGGGACACCACCCCCGGAGCCGTGACGGGGCGCCGTTCAGCCGGCGTCGGGGTCCGGCGCCGGCCGGGCGTCGCGGGCCACGGCCCCGGCGAGCTGGTCGCCGAGCGCGGTCCGCACCTCCGTCTCCATGCACTGGGCGAGGAGCCCCTCGACCGCGAGCTGCGCGAGCGGACGCAACCGCTGGACGAACAGTGCCGCCTCGGAGATCTCCTCCCCGCTGACCAGCCCCTCGGCACTGAGATTGCCGTGCTCATGGGCCAGGTCGACGAACCGCCGCGCGATCACGCCGCAGTCCTCACGGATCCGGCCGGCGATCTCGAAGACCGCCGGCAGCGGTATCCCGGCCGCCACGAGCTCGGCCCCGACGTGCAGCAACCGCGGGCTGGGCACCTTGAACCGGCCGCCGCTCTCGGCCTCCAGGAACCCGTGCTTCTCGGCCATCCGCAACATCGCGGGAAATTCGTCGGTCTCCGGATCGACGCCGAAGAGTTGCGTGAGCTCGGCGGTGTCGACGCGGCCGGGAATCTCATCCGACCACGGATCGGTGAGCACCTTCTCCAGACCGAGCAGGTCGCTGAGATTGCGGCCCCGCTCCCAAGCCGAGATCAACTCGGCGATCGTAACCAGCGTGTAGCCACGGCCCAGAAGCTGGCCGATCAGCCGCAGCCGGGCCAGATGGGACTCGTCATAGAGCCCGACCCGCCCCTGAAGCCGAGGAGGCGGAAGCAGCCCGCGATCCTGATACGCCCGTACGTTCCGCACCGTCGAACCGGCGGCATGGGCGAGGTCATCGATTCTGAAAACGGACATGCCACCGCATCTATCGCCGGAATCAGCCTTACGCACGGATGCTACCGGCGCCCCGCAACACCTCGACGGCTGTGTCGACTTCATCAACCTGGTTGCGGCCACCTGGCCAGGGCCGGCCAGGACGAGCGTGCCCAGCCGGTCGGCCGTGGCCCGGTCGACGCCGTCGAACTTCGACCCTTGACAGAACCTGTCCGAGAGTCGCGGAGGTTTGCAGCTATCGGGGCCAGGGACAGTGAGGGGCTGGCAGCTGCGCCCGGCGAGTCGGCTTGCCGACATGTGCCTGGTGCCGGATTCCCCGCCCGCTGGGGGCGGGGAACCCGCGCTGGTATGTCAGCGTCCCCGGCTTAGGGGGTGCAGTTGATGTTGGGCGTGCATTGGGCCGGGTTGCCGTTACCGCTGGCCCGGTTGCCGCCGCCGTCGGTGACGCCGACCGCGGCTTCGATGCCGAAGTCAACGTTGTTGCGTGCGCGGTTGTGGGCGATCACGGTTGCCGCATCGGTTGAGTCGACGTCGATGCCGTCGTCGCCGTTGATGTTGGCGTCGTTGTGTTCGAGGCGGGTGGCTGTCGCGGTGGAGAGGACGGCGATGCCGTCGGTGGTGTTGTTCACCGCGGTGTTGTGGCTCAGCCGGTTCTCTGTACTTGTGCCTCCGATGCTGATCCCGGAGACACCGTTGTTGAGGGTGACGCTGTACTTCACGCGCGAGTTAGTGACGGAAATCAGCCGGATCCCAAGAGCCCCGTTTTGGTAGCTGTTGCTGTAGCTGACGCGCAGGCGGTCCACGCCGCTGGCGTCGATGCCGTCATTGAGGTTGCTGATGGCGAGGATGTGGTCCACGCTGTTGCGGTTTGCGCCGGTCCCGAGACTGACCCCGTCGTCGAAGCCGGTGACGGTGCCGTTTTTGATTGTCACCTCGATATGACCGGTGGGGGACGTTCCGGCCGGGCTGTTGTCGATCCCGTTAGTACTGCCGGTGGTGCCGTCGATGGTATGGCCGTTGAGGTCGATGGTGATGTTGGGTGCGCCGACTTCGAGGCCGATGGCAGGGCAGTTGCGTAGGTCGTTGGCGAGCTTGACGGATTTGGTGATGACCTGTCCGCAGACGACGGTGTCATCGGCCCAGGCGGGCGTGGGCATGGCGCAGGCAGCAGCGCATAGCAGCACGGTGGCCGTTCGCTTCACTGATGTTCCCCCATCTTGATCGGTCCACGCGGACGCGTGGTCTTAGACCTTCCTCGGATCCACGGACACAGTTGGACTTTCGGAGATAACGGACAAGGGGCCGAGCGATCGGCCCAGTCCAGGGCGAAAACTGTGTCATTGCCGCACCACTATCGGAACCGTCACAACGGCCGCCGCCGCAACGCCTCCCAGGGCGTGAGCCGACACAGAAGCCGAACGCATCAAGTCTCCCCGAATATGCCCGTTTACCCGATGCAGCCGATGCAGCCGATGCCGCCGGGAACCTGGATGCCGTGGTCACCCAGTGGTCCCTTTCCTCGTTGTAACCACACAGATTTACAATCATCCACGGGCGCCGAAAAATAGCCGGCTCTTGATCACATTGATGAAGGCGCTATCGGTAAAGCTGGGCATAAGGGACCACGTAAAGGGGCAAATGTGTGTAGGGCCGTAGGGCATAAGGTCTCTGGGAAAACGGTCGCGCCGTCGAACGACCCAGCCACCTTTAAATACGTAAGTACGACAGTTACGCCGCAACGTCCTGGATGGACCGGCCGGGCCGCTCGCTGTGGCAGGGGTGGAGTGAGTAGCTAATACCGGCACCTGGGACATGACTCCGTGCGGCGCGCGCGCCCGTCATGGCAGCGGTCCAGAGGGGGTCACGGGCGGTTAGCAGGATGGCGTCAAGGTGCCATCTAGCCAACCCCCCTTCTTGGCCTTAGTCTCATCAGCGTGTAGTCAGCTAGTTTGCTACGCAAGGAGGCTATTGATGCAGATCGGTGAGCTGCCGTACATCGATGAGCATGCGACCGACATCGCGGCCAGCGTCGATGATGCCTGGCCCGTTCTCCTTGAGTCATTGCAGGCAGCATTCTCACGAGCCGGCATGGCTGGCTACGCCCGGATCATTCGGTCCGCTCCCTGGAGAGCGTCCGGGCCACGGCCGCTGGCCGAAGGCTCGACGCTACCTGGCTTTCGAGTAGCCGCTGCGGTCCGGGGCCGTGAACTTGCGCTTGAGGGGCGCCATTGCTTTTCGGTCTACTCCTGGATCTTTCGCCTCGAACAGGTCAGTGTGGATCGATCACGGCTACGTGCCGAAACTCGGGCTGCATTTCCCGGCTTGGCGGGTGGCGTCTACCGGCTGCTCGTCATTGGCACGGGCGGTCACGCGGTTGGCGTGCGGCGCTTGCTCGCACTCGTAAAGCGCCGATCCGAGCTCGGCGCGCGACCTTGAACCGGATTCCGCGCCTAGGCTCTCAAGGTAGGTCAGCCGAAGAGACTCACGAACAAGTAGCTGGTGTGGCGTGGCTACGGCGTTCTCGTAGAACGGCCTGCTGCCACGGAGACGCCGCAGCCTTGCGACCCTGCGTCCGTCCCGGAGGACCCGGGCTCTGAACCACCAGGTCTGCGAAAGAAGGTACCGGTGCCCGGCGGCCTCCGCAGCCGAACCCGCCCCGCCGGCCCCTTCGGGACATTCCGGACAGCCAAAGTGCCCTCAATGAATCGTGAGCGGCCTGGTCAGCGGCTCCAAGGTAACGGGAGGGATACGAACTGTGCTCGGATAGGTTTCGTCGTGGTCCATAGCGTGGCAAGGCGCGTCCTAGTCATGGAGATCCTCCGGGCTAAGGGGCGGCATTAACGTGGATGCATCGAAGCGAGTCGCAACTGTAGGGATCCCCCTGGTGATCGCTGTGATCTCAGTGTCGGTCCGCTGGATCCTGTTCTCCACGGGCATCCTCTACGGTGAAACAGCCTCAAAAATGGCCGGTCTCGCCGTGGCCGGCGTGATCATCGTTGCGGGGGCTGTATCGCTTTCCCGGCTGCGAGGAGGCGGCGCGCCCACCCAGGCCGCGTCGCCAGAATCGATCATCGCGGTGATCGCTGGAGTTCTGGGTTTGGCGACCGCCGCCTACGGGGTGGGTGAGCTACTCGCTCCCAATACTCCGGTCGCCGCGGCAGCGCCCGCCTGCGATGGCGCACCCGTCTACGGAGCGCGCTTCTTCGCGGTAACGCAAGATATTGGAACGAACTCGCGTTGGGGCGCGGGACGGCAGTATGCGCAGGCGAACCGGTACGCGGGAGGCTGTGCTCTGGGATTCGATGGATACTGCATCGGCCCTCCCGAGCCGAACTTCATGTTGAAGACACCGGACCAGCGGTGGCTCATTGTGCACAATCGAAATGAGCTGGTCGCCTCCGCCGTGGTGATGTCGCAGAGTCCTGAATCCAAGCTCGGATCTGCGCCGAGCGGTAGGTGCGCAGGGCTGGGAGGTCGATCCCAGCCGTCCACCATCAGCGACTTCTCCTATGATCTTCGGAGCGGGGAACTGAGCGCCTCAGCCAAGCGTGCGGTCGGTGTCGGTTACGGACTTACGGCAGTCTCCGATATCGGTCAGGTGTATCGAGCGATCGCCTTGGGCACAGACACCCGTTTCTCCGCCAAGCTCCCACCCGCCGGCGTGGCGGGCGGACTCGGCATTAGGGACGGTCGCGCCTTCGTGGCTGCTGCAATCTGCCTGGGGGACAATGTACCTGTTGTGGACTCGCTGAAAGCCGAGCTTCTGACGCTGCGTAATTCCAAGATCGTCGACGTTCAACCGACAGCCACGGTTCCCGCGTCCGTGCGCCCAAAGCTGGCACAAATCGCCTGCAACGGCTCCGGGTGATCGCTCCGGCCCTGTCTGGGGATCTTGCGTTAGCGCCGGGGCCCTCGAGGTCGCCACCAAGGGAATAACGAGGCACTTTGCAGGCTTGCCATCCACATGTCTGAGATGAAATACCGCCGCCTCGGCGACTCTGGTCTGGTGGTCTCGGTCGTGGGCCTCGGTGGGAACAACTTCGGCCGGAACGGCCGTGTCGACGCCGAGGGAACCGTCAAGGTCGTCGACGCCGCCCAGGAGGTCGGCGTCACCCTCATAGACACCGCAGACATCTATGGCGACTCCGAGGAGTTGCTCGGCGAGGCGTTGAAGGGCCGCCGTGACGAGTTCGTGCTCGCGACCAAGTTCGGCAGCGACCTGAAGGGCGCCAACGGCCCTGACTGGGGCGCACGCGGCTCCCGCCGCTACATCCGGCGCGCCGTCGAGCGGTCGCTGCGGCGGCTCCAGACCGATCACATCGACCTCTACCAGCTGCACTTCCCCGACCCGGCCACCCCGCTGGAGGAGACGCTTGAGGCGCTCACCGAGCTCGTACGTGAGGGCAAGGTCCGCTACATCGGCTCCTCCAACCTGGCCGCCTGGCAGATCGCCCACACGCACTGGATCTCCAGCGCCCAGGGGCTGTCCCCCTTCATCAGCGCCCAGAACGAATACAGCCTGCTCGACCGGCGCGTCGAGTCCGAACTCCTCCCCGCCGCCGAGCATTTCGGCGTGGGTGTGCTGCCCTACTTCCCGTTGGCGAGCGGCCTGCTGACCGGGAAGTACCGGCGCGGCGCCGAGCTCCCCGAAAACAGCCGCTACCAGGCGTGGGGGATGGGCGACGAGCTCACCGACATCAAGTTCGACGCGATCGAGGGGCTCACCGCGTTCGCCGAGGAGCGTGGCCTCGGCCTGCTCGACGTGGCGATCTCCGGCCTGGCCGCGCAGCCCGCGGTGGCCTCGGTCATCGCCGGCGCCACCAAGCCCGAGCAGATCCGCGCCAACGCGGCCGCCGGCCTGTGGGAACCGACCGCCGAGGACCTCGAGGCCCTCGACAAGATCGTCCCTCGGGGCACCCGGGTCCTCTGACCTGAGAAGACCTCCTCCCGGCCTCGGGCGTCGCCACGGCTGCCGCGCCCGGGGCCGTTCCGGTGGGCCCTCCACCACACCCGCGGCACATCCGATCGGAGATTGCATGAACACGAGTGCGCGCGCTGTCGAAGGCCCGGACGGAGATCGCCCGGGGCTGGACGCCCGCAAGGTCCTGATCACGGGCGGCACCAGCGGACTGGGCCTGGCGATGGCCTCCGCACTGGCGCACGCGGGAGCGACAGTGGCGCTGACCGGCCGGTCCGGCGACCGCGCACGCGAGGTAGCGGCAACGCTCCCGGGCGCCATCGGCATCGAACTCGACGTGCTTGACGAGGTCTCGGTGTCCCGCGCCGTGGAGCAGGCCTGGGGCGCGCTCGACGGCGTCGACATGGTGGTCAACAACGCCGGCATCGGGATGCGGACCGTCAACCCGCGCTTCCTCAGCGAGCCGCAGGGGTTCTGGAAGGTCCGCGCCGACGGCTTCCGCGCCGTGATCGACACCAACCTGACCGGCTACTTCCTCGTCGCCCGCGAAATCACGCCGAGGATGCTCGCCGCCGGACGGGGCCGCATCGTCAACATCTCGATGAACCACACCACCATGAACCGCGCGGGCTTCGTCCCCTACGGCCCCTCGCGGGCCGGCGCCGAGGCGCTCTCGCGGATCATGGCGGCCGATCTCGCGGGCACCGGCGTCACGGTCAACCTCCTGCTGCCCGGCGGGGCCACCGTCACCGGCATGCTGCCGGACGAGGAGATCCCGGAGAACCACTCGTTCATCGACCCCGGCGTCATGGGACCCCCGATCGTCTGGCTGGCCTCCGCGGCGGCCGACGCCGTCCATGACGAGCGCATCGTCGCCATCGAGTTCGACGACTGGCTGCGCGGCCGCGACGCTGTAACAGCCTGAGGGGACCCGGCTCCGTCCGAAGGCCGTGCAGGCCTTGGCGACCCCGCTATTCGCCGGGGTCGCGGGAGCCGGGCCGCCGATCGGGCATCCGGCGGCCCGCCGTGAGCCCTCGCAACATCAGCTCCAGCCAGCGGTCACGCGCGCACAGGTCGATCTCGTCCCCCGGCATGGTCGTGAGCAGCAGGGCGATGTCGTCGCTGGTGACGTCCGGGTGGAGGTCACCGGCGTCGTGGGCGGCGGCGATGAGGCGGGCGAGACCGGCCCGAGCGCGCATGCGCTCGCCGGCCTGGTCGTCACCGTTGATCCCTAGTGCCGCCGCGGCGGTCTTGACCGCGCGGTCCTCGCCGCTGACGTCGATGAGCGGGGTCAGGACGCCGGCGATCTCCTCGAGCGCGCGACCGCCCCCGTGGACCCGCTCGACCGCGATCTCCACGGACTCCACCACGCGCCTGGTGCGGTCGGCCATGGCCGCCGCGATCAGGTCCGCCTTCGTCGGAAAGTGCCGGTAGAGCGTTCCGACGGCCACTCCGGCGGCCTGGGCGATCTGGTCCATGCCCGCGCTCGGGCCATGGGAGGCGATCTGCACCCGTGTCGCTTCAAGGATGCGGGCGCGGTTGCGCGCCGCGTCGGCACGGAGACCCATCTCACACCGGCCTTTACCAGAGCGGTCCTGTCCACACACCCAAACCCGAACTATAGTTCACATAGTAGCTGAACCAAGGTTCACTATCTGGCGGGGAGCGACGAAGACTTCCCGATCACGCAGGTCGTAGCGCTGTGCCCGAGTTCCAGCGCCCTCTCGCGACCTGCCCGATCTAGCAAGGAGGCGCATGCTTCATGTGCGGAATCACCGGGTGGGTGAATTTCGACCGTGACCTGAGCCGTGAGGGCCAGGTCATGCAAGCGATGACGGACACCATGGCGTGCCGCGGGCCGGACGCCGAAGGGTCCTGGCTGTGCCCACATGCCGCGCTGGGTCACCGAAGGCTGTCCATCATCGACATCGAGGGCGGCCGCCAGCCGATGTCCCTCGACAAGGACGGCCGGACGCTCGCCGTCATGACCTACAGCGGCGAGGTCTACAACTACCGTGAGCTCCGCGAGGAGCTCGCCGGCCACGGTCACCAGTTCCGTACCTCGAGCGACACCGAGGTGGTCCTGCACGCCTACCTGCAGTGGGGTGAGGACTTCGTCGACCGCCTCAACGGCATGTACGCGTTCGCCATCTGGGACCTGCGGTCCGAGCAGCTCCTGCTGATACGGGACCGGATGGGGATCAAGCCCCTCTACTACTACCCGACCCCCCACGGGGTCGTGTTCGGCTCCGAGCCCAAGGCTCTGCTGGCCAACCCCGAGGTCGAAGGCGTCGTGAAGACCGACGGCCTGCGGGAGCTGCTCGGCTTCGTGAAGACCCCGGAGCGGTCGGTCTTCGACGGCATGTACGAGGTGCGCCCGGGCCAGCTGGTACGCATCCGCCGGCAAGGGATCACCAAGCGCCGTTACTGGCAGCTCGAAGCACGTGAGCACACCGACGACCTCGACACCACGATCCACACGGTTCGCGGCCTGCTGGAGGACATCGTCGACCGGCAGCTCATCTCGGATGTGCCGCTGTGCTCCCTGCTCTCCGGCGGGCTCGACTCCTCAGCGATCACCGCGCTCGCGTCCAAGGCGCTACGCGCCCAGGGCGGCGGGCCCGTACGGTCGTTCGCGGTGGACTTCACCGGTTACACAGAGAACTTCAAGGCCGACGCGATGCGGGACACGCCGGACGCGCCGTTCGTGCACGAGCTGGCGGAGTACGTCGGGGCGGATCACACCGACATCGTCCTCTCGACGGCGGACCTGATCGACCCGGCGGTCCGCAGCACAGTCCTGCACGCCGCGGACATGCCCAACAGCATGGGGGATCTGTACACCTCGCTCTACCTGCTGTTCCGCGCGATCCGGGGCCACTCCACCGTCGCCCTGTCGGGCGAGTCGGCGGACGAGGTCTTCGGCGGCTACCGCTGGTTCCACGACCAGGCGGCCGTCTCGGCCGACACCTTCCCGTGGCTGGCGATGCTGGACAACAGCTTCAAGTCGGACGCCACCGACGACGCCAACCTGCTCGACGCCGGGCTGACCAAGCAGCTCGACCTGCCCGGCTACCGCAACGCCAGCTACCGCGCCGCACTGGCCGAGGTCCCCTACCTCGACGGCGTCACGGGCCTGGAGCGCCGGATGCGCGAGGTCTGCTACATGCACCTCACCCGGTTCGTCCAGATCCTGCTCGACCGCAAGGACCGCATGAGCATGGCGAGCGGCCTGGAGGTCCGGGTGCCGTTCTGCGACCACCGGCTGGTGGAGTACGTCTTCAACACGCCCTGGGCGATGAAGACCTTCGACGGCCATGAGAAGAGCCTGCTGCGCGCCGCCACGGCCGATGTCCTGCCGGAGTCGATCGTCCAGCGCCGCAAGAGCCCGTACCCGTCCACCCAGGACCCGACGTACGAACAGGCGCTGCGCGACACCCTCGCAAAGCTGCTGGCACAGGAGAACCCGCCCGTGGCCGGGCTGCTCAACATGGACCGGGCCCGCGCCCTCGTGGATCAGAAGGCCGGCTCCGTGAGCCTGGACATGTACCGCCGCAACATCGAGCTGGTGCTCCAGCTCAACAACTGGCTGCAGACCTACGACCTGCGGCTGGACCTGGCGGCCTGACCAACCGGCCAGAGTGCAACGCCGGCATCAAGCCCGGGACAG
This sequence comes from Streptosporangiaceae bacterium, assembly GCA_025964715.1. Classification (GTDB taxonomy): domain Bacteria; phylum Actinomycetota; class Actinomycetes; order Streptosporangiales; family Streptosporangiaceae; genus Actinomadura_C. The sequence goes on from JAOPYH010000340.1 coordinate 17,992, forward strand.
GGGTATGCCCCGTAGCGACATCGGGGGCATGTTCATGCGCATCCGGGGGGCCGTCGAGCCCATGCTGGCCCGGCTCGCCGAACGTCTTCCCGCCCCGGACGCGGTCCGGGGCGGATACCGCTATGAGCCCAAGCTGGACGGCTACCGCTGCATCGTGATCGTGGACGACCAGGGCGGGGTGCGGCTGCGCTCCCGGCGGGGAGCCCGGATGGAGGGCGCGTTCCCGGAGATCGTCGCGGCCGCCGCGGCGCACCTGCCCGCGGGGACGGTGGCCGACGGTGAGCTGGTCCGCTGGAGCGAGGATGGGCGGCTGGACTTCGCGGCGCTGCGGCACCGCTGCGCCGCGGGGCGCCACCGCGCTCCGGAGCTCGCGCGCATCGGGCCCTGTCACGTGGTGCTGTTCGACCTGCTGGAGACCGGCGGACGCGACGTGCGCCCGCTCCCGCTGGCCGAGCGGCGCGAGATCCTGCAGGGGCTCATGACCGCCGTCCCGGCGACCTCCCCGCTCGCCTTGTCCCCACAGACCCGGGACATCACCGAGGCTCGGCTCTGGCTCGAGGTGCTGCCGGCCCACGGGGTCGAGGGCGTGATGGTGAAAGCGGCCGACCAGCCGTACCTCGGTGGCCGCAGGGGATGGCTGAAGATCAAGCATCGCGACACGGTGGAGGCCGTCATCGGCGGCGTCACGGGCTCCCTGGATCGGCCCGACCGGCTTTTGCTCGGCCGCTACGCAGAGGGCTCCGGCCGGTTGAAGGTGGTCGGGAACACCGGCGCCGTGCCACCCCGCGTGCGGGACGAACTGGCCCGGCGCCTCACCGCCGCAGAGCCGGATCACCCCTGGCCGGCACGGCTCTGCACCTCCTGGGGGCGTCCACCGGCCGAATATGCCCGGGTCGAGCCGTTGCTGGTCGCGGAGGTGACGGTGGACCCCGCCGTAGACCACGGGCGATGGCGGCACCCGGCACGATTCGTACGGCTCCGCGACGACATGTCCCCCGGAGACGTCCCCCCGCCCGCCGGGTAAGGCCGCCTGGGCCCCGAGGCCCCCGGACTGGAATACCGGATATTACGGGACTAATAGGGAGGATTAGCAACCCGGCAGGCGGGTAAATGAGCGCCGCAACATGCATCGGGGGAGGTGGGGGGATGTCCAACGGTGTGCGTCGTCAATTACGCGTGGGGGTCCTTGGCTCCTACGGTGGTCTCAATCTGGGAGACGAGGCGATCCTCACGTGTCTTCTCAGATGCCTCCGGGAGATCAGGCCAGGGGCCGAGATAGTCGTGTTCAGCAGGAACCCCAAGCACACCGAGGAACACTTCGGCACCGCCGCGGTGGCGTGGAGCGGTGTGGGCCAGGAAGAGGTGCTCGAGGCGGAGGCCGGCCTCGACGTGCTCGTCCTCGGGTCCGCGGGGATCCTGCACGACGGCCAGGCCAGTTCGTTCCTGCGGCCCGTACGGATGGCCCACACGCTGGGCATCCAGACGTTCGGCTATGCGATGGGCGCCGGCCCGCTCACCGAGACCGAGGACGTGCGCCACGTCCAGGAGGTCGTCGAGGACATCACCGACCTGACCGTACGCGATCACGAGTCGAAGATGGTCCTCGAGCGGGTCGGGGTCACCAGGCACATCCCGGTGACCGCGGATCCGGCCGTGCTCCTCGAGCCGGAGGAGTTCAGCGAGGACATGCTGATGCGGGAGGGCATCCACACCGGGGGGCGGCTGGTCGGCATGTCCGTACGCGAGCCGGGCCGGGCGGCCGACAACCTCGACGTCGACAGTTATCACGGCCTGCTGGCAGAGGTCGCCGACTTCATCACCCGCCGGCTCGAAGCCGAGGTCGTGTTCGTGCCCATGGAGCGCAAGGACATCTCGCATGCCCACGCGGTGCTCTCGGCCATGAGTGGTCCGGAGTCCGGGCGGGTCCTCAACGGCAAGTACACCCCGGGGCAGATCGCCGGGCTGATGCGGCACCTGGACTTCGCGGTCGGCATGCGGCTGCACTTCGTGATCCTGGCCGCCTGCGCGGGGGTTCCCGTGCTGCCGCTGCCCTATGCCGGCAAGGTCTTCGACTTCGCCCAGACCGTGGGCGCCCCGGCGCTCACCGGCGTGGCCAGGCGAGAGGCCGGTCCGCTCCTGGCCGAGCTCGACCGGCTGTGGGACGAACGACTCGAGAACGCCCATCATCTACGGGAGCGGGTGCGGGTGCTGCGCCTGCGCGCCATGGAGACCTGCAAGCGCTGCCGGACGCTGATCGAGAAGATCGATGAGGCGGTCCCGAGCCGGCTGGCCCACACCCCCGCCAGTCACTTCTCGGCGTTGCCCGTCCCCCCGGGTCGGGCGGGCTGACGGCCGGGACCCTCATCCCTTCAGGCCGGTATGGGCGAGCCCCTCCACGAATTGCTTCTGCGCGAGCACGAACACGACCAGGACCGGGAGGCTCGTCAGCGAGGCCGCCGCCAGCTGCACGTTCCACATCGGGCCGCCGTAGGCGTCCACGAACTGGGCGAGGGCCTGCGGGATCGTGAACTTCTCCGGGCTGGAGAGATAGACGATCGGCTCCAAATACATGTTCCAGCTGTGCAGGAACGTGAAGATGGCGACCGCGGCCAGTGCGGGCCGCGCCAATGGCAGCGCGATGCGAAAGAACACCCCGAACTGGCCAAGCCCGTCGACCCGCGCCGCTTCCTCCAGCTCAGCCGGCAGGCTGATGAAGAACTGTCTCATGATGAAGGTCGCCAGCACGCTGGGCGCACCCAGGACGGGTACGAGGATCAACGGCCAGTGCGTGTCGGTGAGCCCGAGCGACTGGAACATCCTGAACAGCGGCACGATGGTGACCTCGCCTGGGATCAGCAGGCCGATCAGCACCATGAGGAAGAGCGCGTTCTGCCCCGGGAACCGGATGCGCGCGAACGCGTAGCCGGACAGGGACGCCACCGCCATCGTGCCGACCGTGACCAACAGCGCGATATAGAGGCTGTTGAAGTACTGCCTGGCGAACGGCTGAAAGGTGAAGACCTGCGAATAGGACGAGAAGTCCCAGTGCAACGGGAGCAGTCTCGGCGGCATCGCGAAGATCTCGTTGACCGGCTTGAACGACGAGGTGACCATCCACCAGGTCGGGAACACGAACGGCACGCAGAGCACAGAGAGCAGGCCGTACAGCAGGAGCTTCCTGCGCGCCGGGATCTCACGTCTCATTGAAGACCCACTTCCGGCGCATGCGCCACTGGACGACGGTGAGCAGTGCCACGATGAGGAACAGCAGGACCGAGAGGGTCGCGCCGTAGCCGAAGTGGTGGAACTGGAAGGCCTGCTGGTACAGGTAATAGACCAGGACGGTGGTCGAGGTTCCCGGGCCGCCCTGCGTCAGCACCGCGATCTGCGCGAACGCCTGCAGTGATCCCACGATCGTGATGATCGAGGCGAGGAGGATCGTCGGGCTGATCATCGGCACCGTGATCCGCCGCAGCTGCGTCCATCGCCCGGCGCCGTCGATCTCCGCCGCCTCGTAGAGCTGATGCGGCACGCCCTGGAGCGCGGCGAGGAACAGCACCATGTTCAGGCCGACGTTCTTGATCACCTGGACCACCACCAGGGCCAGCATCGCGGTGAAGTCACCGCGCAACCAGTTCGGCCCGCTCACGCCCGCCAGGTGCAGCACGCCGTTGATCCCGCCGTCGGACTGCAGCAGGAACTGCCACACGATCGCCCAGGCCACCATGGAGACCACGACCGGGGAGAAGAACAGTGTCCGGAAGAAGGTGGTCCCCCGGAGCCGCTGGTTCAGCAGCAGGGCGAGCAGCAGCGCCAGGGCCAGGTTGAGGCCGGCCACCCCGATGGAGAACAGCGCGGTGGCGGTCAGCACCGAGGGCAGGTTGGGGTCGTGCACCAGCCGGTCGTAGTTCTGACCGCCGGTGAAATGGACTGTCTCGGCGAGGACGTTCCACTCGTGCAGGCTGTACCAGCCGATGAGGATCAGCGGGAGGAGCACGAACACCGCACTGCCGATGAGCTGGGGCGCGACGAACAGGTAGCCGACCAGGTTGTCCCGGCGGCGCATGTTCCAAAATGCCGCCATATCACGCTCCCAACAGCGGTTGGATCTTCTTGCACACCCCGTGCATCACCGATCTGACGTCGGCCTTGGGCCTCCACAGCGGATCCAGCGCCGCCCGTACGGTCTGCGACAGCTCCGCCTGGTCGGCGTGGAGCGGCTTCACGACCGCCTTCGGCAGCCCCTCGACCACCAGGCGCTGCAACTGCTCCCGGTCCAGGAGCGGGTTGCTCCTGGCCAGCGTGTCGGCGTTGAGCTGCGACATCCGGGGCGGCGGGAAGTAGACCGCCAGCTTGGCCGAGTTCGCCGGGTTGGTGAAGAAGGCCAGGAAGTCCGCCGCCACGGCGGCGTTCGGGGACTTCTTCAGTACGCCGATCCCGGCCTGGCCGAAGACGGCGTACGGGCCCTTCGGACCGTCGGGCAGCGGCACGAGGTCCCAGTGGAACCTCGCTCCCTTGAGCAGTGACGCACGCGAGATCTGGGTGATCGTCATGGCCGACTGACCGGCGAAGAAGTCGGCCACGGTGCCGGGACCCGGCATCGCCTTGTCCACGAAGATCGACTTGTGCAGGAAAGTCATCGCCTGCGTCATCTCGGGACTGCCGAACCCGCAGGTCTTCCCGTCCTCGCTCCACGCCAGGGCGCCCCAGCCGCCCCACAGGGTGACCAGGTTGTCCCATGCCTTGTAGTCGAAGTCACGGATGACCATGCCGGCCTTGCCGGTCCGGGCGGCCACCGCGGCGTTCTCGGCCATGGCGGTGTTCCAGTTCCACCGGCCCGCCTTGATCAGGTCCGCCGGGGTCTTCTGGCCGGCCTTCTTCAGCAGGTCGAGGTTCACGAACACGCCGTACGGCGAGGTCGAGAACGGATAGGCGTAGAGCCGGCCGTCGTGCCGCCACATCTTCGTGGCGGTGGGGCTGAGGTCGTCGTAGTCGTAGCCCGGCGTCTTACGCAGGACGCCGTCCAGCGGGAGCAGGGCGCCCGACGACCCGAAGTCGGAGGCCGAGGTCTCCGGGATCCAGGCCAGGTCGGGGCGCTTGCCCGCCGCGATCTGCGTCGTCAGCGACGTCGCGTAGGTGTCCGTCGGGATCGGGTCGAACTTGATCTCTTTGACGTTGGGGTGGGTTTTGATGTACTCGGCCGCGATCTGCTTGAACAGCTTCAGATGCACTCCGTTCGCGGTCCACACCGTCATCCGGAGGGTGACAGGGCGCGGGTGTCCCGCGGACACGGCGGCGGAGGTCCCGCACGCCGTGGTGGTGAGCAGCACCGCGAGAGCGAGTGCCACCAGCCACTTGAGCGATTTCATGATCTGTCTCCTTGCCGAGTGCTCCCCCATAGAGGCCCCTGCAGGTTGGCTTCAGTAGCCGACCACCTGCGGCCAGTGGATTTCGATTCCCGACCTGACCAGCCGTCTCTGGTATTCGGCCAGCAGGTCGTCGTCCGCGCGCACCGCGTGCGGAGTGGTCACCTTGTCCATGCAGAAGGCCGCGAGATGGCCCGCGGCCTCTCCGATGTTCCACTCGACCGGGTGCAGGCGGTAAGCGCCGTTGCTGATGTGCGTGGTGCCGATGTTCTTGGCCGCCGGGAGCAGGTTGCTCACGCGCTGTGGGATCAGGGCGCCCAGCGGGATCTCGAACGGCGAGCAACCCACGTCGATGTAGTTGTCGCCGCCGGTCGAGGGGTGCAGATCGATACGGTACATCCCGATACCTACCGAATCGGCATAGTTTGCCGCACCTTTATCCCCACGTACCTCAAGCGAGAGGTCCTGCTCGGGAATGGTGTAGAGGGACCGGATCCGGCGGGACTCGCGGATGTACGGCGCCTGCGCCAGGCCGTCCAGCGTGCCGGTCACGTCCCCGCGCAGCCGCAGCCCCGGGAACCCGGTGCCACCGTCCGGCCGCGGCGCCTCGGTCTGCATCCAGTACAGCACCGAGCGGGACAGCTCCCGCGCACCCTCGAGGTGCTTGCCGGCGTCCGGCACGTCGATGATCGAACCGTCGAGGTAGTCGATCATCGGCCAGTTCACCAGCGTGATGTCGCTGGCGTAGGCCCCGTGCTCGAAGTTGCGCCGTGCCGCGATCCGGCGGAAGGTCCACAGGTTCATGTCCCCGCCGATGCGCTGCTGGTCGGCCAGCACCTCGATCGGGTCGTCGTCGGGGTTCGGGGTGAACGACCGCTCGACGACCTCCAGGGTGCGCGGCGTAGGCGCGCTCCACGACAGCAGGCGGTCACCCCAGAACTCCGGCTGATAGGTCCGCCAGTAGTCGTAGGTCCTGGGCTTGTCGATCGTGTGGTCACCGTCGACGTGATCAATGGCGAAGCACACCGAGATGGCCTGCATGTTCTGCGGCTGGGCCTCGTCGGGAGCACTGGGCTCACCGGTATCGGCCTGGGACTCGAAGCCCGTGACGTACTCCGTGCCGGTCAGCGGCAGCAGCTCACCGGTCTCGGTCGCGTCCAGCACGTACCGTGCGTGCGCGGTGACCTTCATGCCGGTGTCGCGGTGGGCGAGGACGATCGCGCTGACCCGGTCGCCGTCGGTGTCCGCGCCGACCGGCCGGTACGGCTGGAGCACGCGCAGCTGCCCGGAACCGCGGTAGCGGGCGAGCATCGACTCGATGACGGCGACCGCGACGCGTGGTTCATGGCAGAGCCGGCTCACCCAGCCCGCTCCAGGGTTGAGCTCCTGCCACCCGCGGGAACGCCCGGTCAGCGGGTAGTGCGCCCGGTAGTAGTCCCGGATGCCCTCGCGGAGCGAACGGTAGCTCGCCGTGACGCCGAACCTCTCGACCCAGGTGTGCTCATCCGGCGGCACGGCCTGGCTGGTCAGCTGACCGCCCAGCCAGTCGAACTCCTCGGTGAGCACGACGGAGGACCCGGCCTTCAGCAAGGCCAGCGCAGCGGCGACGCCGCCCAAGCCTCCGCCCACGACCAGGGCATCGGTGCGTATCTCCATCAACTGAACTCAGAACTCCCTGCTTGGCTGACGAATCGTTGTGAGGGTGTCTCCGGCGACGAGCTCACACGGCAAGAGCTCCTGCGGGGCCCCTTGTCCGCGCTCCATCAGCTCCGTGAGGACCTGTACGGAGCGATGGCCCATCTGGCGGCGCGGGATCCGGAACCCGGTGAAGACCACGTCCAGGTCGCCCGCGCGCGGCGGGGTCCCGAGCGAGAGGATCGACAGGTCCTCCGGGATCGTCAGACCCCCGGCCCGGGCCGCGTCCAGGATCGCCACGGCCTGCCCGGGATCCTCGGCGAACACGGCCGTCACGCGCTGCGCGGCCAGTTCGCGCAGCAGGCCTGCCGGACCGCCGGCGGGGACCAGCACATGGATCCCCTCGACGCCCATGGCCGCCACCGCCTGACGGAAGCCACGCAGCCGGTCGGCCTGTGATTCGGCGGTGCCCACCCCCACGTAGCCGAGCCGGCGATGACCGAGCGCCACCGCACGCTCGACCAGCTCGCGGACGGCGGACGGATAGTCGGCGCCGACGTACGGCACCGGCCCTCCGGCGTCGTCGCGGCGGCCGACCGAGACGAAGGGGACACCCTCCGCCAGCAGCCGGGTCAGGTCATCCCGGTCGACGGAGCGGCCGAGCAGCAGGCAGCCATCGGCCAGGCGCACCCTGCTGTCCTCGTTGAAGATGCGCCGCCGCCCTCCGTCCGTGGTCCTCGCACTGGTGAAGAGCAGCAGGTCACTGCCGACCTCCTCGGCGCAGGCCTCGATGCCGAGCAGGAACGGGTGATAGAAGTCCACGCTCCTGCTCGGGAACACGGCCTCGTAGGTGAAGACCCCGAGGATCCGGTTGCGCCGGTCCGCGAGGCGGCGGGCCACCGGGTCGGCGACGTATCCGGTCTCCCGGATCACCTGCATGACCCGCTCGCGGGTCTCCTGGGCGATCCGCACCTCGGCGTCCGTCCGGTTGTTGAGCACGAGCGAGACCGTGGTCTGGCTGACGCCTGCCATCCGGGCGATGTCCTGCTGGGTGAGCCGGCGACGAGGGCTGGTCACGTTACGTAGTGTCCTGTCGGTGATAATGCGCATTAGCAGCAAGCGATCTTTATCCTGCAAGTAACCGCTGACCCAGGTCAACCGCTGCCGTCGGAAGATTCCTAGTAAAAGATCCTCTTGATAATACGTATTAGCACCCGGACAAGCAAAACGCGGGCAAGGAGCCGACAAGCTGAGGGCTCCCCGCCGGGGTCACGGACAGTGGTGGACGGACAGTGGTGGCTAGCCGCGCGGAAGCTTCACCACGGTGACGAAGAAGTCGTCGATCTGCCGTACCACCTGGATGAACTGGTCGAAGTCGACCGGTTTGGTGACGTAGGCATTGGCGTGCAGGTCGTAGCTGTGCAGGATGTCCTCATCGGCCTCAGAGGTCGTCAGGACCACCACCGGGATGGACCGCAGCTCCGGGTCGGCCTTGATCTCCTCGAGCACCTCTCGTCCGTCCTTACGGGGCAGGTTGAGGTCGAGCAGCATAAGGTCCGGGCGCGCGGCGTCGGCGAAGCGGCCCTGGCGGCGCAGGTACTGCGTGGCCTCCTCCCCGTCGCAGACGACGGACAGGTTGTTCTGGACCTTGTTGTCGGCGAACGCCTCCTTGGTGAGGAGCACGTCGCCCGGGTCGTCCTCGACCAGGAGGACTTCGATGGGGCGCGGCGCGTTATGCGTCATTGGTCTCTCCGGTCGGAAGGGTCCAGCGGATGGTGGTGCCCGGACGCTCGCCGTCCTGGTCGGTGTCGCTCTCGCGGGCGGCGTCGCTCTCGGTGTCCAGCCAGATCCGGCCGCCATGGTGCTCGACGATCTTCTTGCACATGGCCAGCCCGATTCCCGTACCGGTGTAGACGTCCTGCGGGTGCAGCCGCTGGAAGATCAGGAAGATGCGGTCACGGTATTTGGCGTCGATCCCGATGCCGTTGTCGGTGCAGGAGAACTCCCACATCGCCCCGTCCCTGCGGACGCCGATGTGCACGCGCGGCGCGGCGTCTCCATGGAACTTGATCGCGTTCCCGAGGACGTTCTGCAGCAGCTGGGTGAGCTGGGTCTTGTCCCCGGGCAACTCTGGGAGCTCGTCCCAGGTCACCTCCGCGCCGGTCTCCTCGCGCAGCTGGGAGAGGCTGTAGAGGGCCCGGTCCATGACCGTCCGCATGGCGAGCGACTCCTCCCGGCGGTCGTGGCGGCCGACCCGGGAGAAGTTGAGGAGGTCGTTGATGAGCGCCTGCATGCGCTTGGCGCCGTCGACGGCGAAGTTGATGTACTGCCGTCCCCGGTCGTCCAGCTCGTCCCCGTACTTGCGCTCGAGCATCTGACAGAAGCTCGCCACCTTGCGCAGCGGCTCCTGCAGGTCGTGGCTGGCGACGTAGGCGAACTGCTCGAGCTCGGCGTTCGAGCGGCGCAGCTCGGTGGTCTGCTCGTCGAGCATGCGGCGGGCCTCGGAGGTGAAGCGCCACTCCTCCATGATCCGGTGCCGCATGCCGTCGACGATCGCGGCCAGTTCGACGAACTCGGCTGCTCCCCTGATGTCCAAGGGGTGCGCGAAGTCACCTTGGGCCACGGCCCGCACGTTGGAGGTGAGCTCCGACAGGGGCCGTAGCACGGCCCGGCGGATCAGGAGGGCCAGCGCGAGCGAGGCCAGCACGATCATCACCGCGACCGCCAGGAGCGACCAGAAGACGTTGCCGACGCGGTCCTGCAGCCGCCCGCCGAACGCGGTGTGCAAGGCCATCAGGTCCCGCTGCAGGGTGACGTTCTGCGTTCGTATCGCGTCGAACAGCTGATCACCACCGGCCGGCCTCTTCGCCATCGCGAGCGGATCGGCATAGCCCGCCCGCCAGGCGCCGGCCGCCGCGTCGAGCCGCTCGATGTCCGTGACAGCTCGCTGCGAGCCAGGCACGCGGGCGAGCATGCGGCGCATGGTCGCGGAGATGCGGGCCTCTTCGGCGGCCATCTGGCGGTAGGTCGCCAGGTGAGCTGGGCTCCCCGAGGTCGCGTACTGGCGGATCGCCGTGTCCTGGCCGCCCATCGAGCTGCTCAGCTGCACCTGCATGAGCGCGACCGGGTCCACTCTGCCGGTGAGCATCTGGCGGGCGCGGTTCTGCTGGTAGATCGCCGTACCGGCCTGGGCCAGGGATGCGACCAGCAGAAGCGCCAGCAGAAACCCGCCGAGGCCGAACCACTGACCGATCCGCACCCGGTTCAGCCGGCCGGCCGCCTTCGAGGGGATGACCGGCGCGAGTACGGGCGGCCCGGCGGGAACGGGGATTCGACCGGCGTCGCCGGCCGCGGTCTCGTCGGTGGTCATCAGGCGGACTCCCGGGACAGCAGCAGAATCGCCAGGTCGTCGGCGAGGACACCGCCGTTGAGCGCCTCGACCTCGGCGACGAGAGAGTCGATCAGCCGGCTGCCTGACTCACCTCGCACGCCGGCCTGCCGGGTGAGGTCCACCAGGCCCTCGGTGTCGAGCCGCCGGCTGCCTTCGCCGACACGGCCTTCGATGAGGCCGTCGGTGTAGAGCATCAGCCCCCAGGAGCCGTCGAGCTCGATGCGGGTCGCGGGCCATTCCGCACCGGGGACCAGACCGAGAGCGGGCCCGCACGGGTCGTCGGGGAGCGCGTCCACGCCGGCCTCGGTGAACAGCAGCGGGCGCGGATGACCGGCGCGGTACATCCGGGCCCACTCCCGGGACGGGTCGATAGTGATCATGCACAGGGTCGTGAAGATCTCATCCGACCACCGCTCCACCGACAGCACCCTGTCGAGCGTGCACAGGAGCGGCTCACCGGTCTGCCCGGCCAGCACGAGCGTGCGCCAGGCCATGCGGAGCCGCACACCGAGCGACGCCTCGTCGGCACCGTGGCCGCTGACGTCGCCGATCACCAGATGAACCGCCCCGTCGGGGGTCTGCACGGTGTCGTAGAAATCGCCGCCGAGGAGCGCCCGTTGCCGGCCGGGCTGGTAACGCGTGTGATGGCGGAGCCGGTCGTCGTCGATCAACGGGACCGGGAGCAGCCCCCGCTCCAGGCGTACGTTCTCGCGGCCGAGGATCCGGGCCTCGACCAGCTCCCGTTCGGACTCGTCGGCACGCTTGCGCTCGATCGCATAGCGGATCGCGCGCTGCAGGAGCGGCGCGTCCACCTCCTGCTTGACGAGATAGTCCTGCGCGCCCGCGGCCACGGCCGAAACCCCCACGTGGGCGTCGCGCAGGCCCGTCAGCACCAGCACCGCGGCACGCGGTGCCATGGTCAGCACCTCACGCAGCATGTCCAGCCCGTTGCCGTCGGGCAGGGACAGGTCCGCGAGGACGCACCGCGCGGCACTCGCTCCGGTGGTGAGAAGCCGGCGCGCCTCGGCCAGACTGCGCGCCACCGTGATCCGCACATCAAGATCACTATCGGCGAGGAACTCTTCCACCAGGAACGCGTCGCCGGGGTCATCCTCTATCAGCAACAGCTCGAGCGACTGACCCTTGCTCGAGACGGCGCGAGGTAGCGCTCGGCTGACCGTGCTCAAATGTGATCGAGCCTTTCGTGGGGGTGTGAAGCGCTCCGCTGTGTTCGCCAGGGATCGGCCAGCTCGGGTCGCGGAGCACCAGAGGCGAGGGTAGCGCTCAACCGCCGCCTCCACAGGCAAACGGACAAAGCGCCTATATCACCGCGTCGCCACCCTATCGCCGGTCCTCGCCAGCCTTGCCATGCGCCTGAGCCACGGCGTGCTGGTGTTGCAGTAGAGAACTCCCACGATACCGCCGTCATTTGCCATGCGACAACTATCGCTGCCCGCGACGGCTCCGTTTCACACGGTTCGCCGGCCCGGAGCGACACCTAGGGGGTCTCAGGCCGGCCGAGGCTGCGCCCGGTGCTCCGCCGTGGCGGCCTGCCGGTGCTGCGCCGTGGCGGCATGGAAGTGCGCGAGCCCGGTCAGCAGGGCGGTACGCGAGCCCGGTGACATGACCGACAGAGTCCGTACGAGATCCTCGCGACGGTCGCGCCGGACCCGGTCGAGGAGGGCCCGGCCGTCATGGCTCAGCCGGAGAGTGATCTCGCGACGGCTCGGCCCGGGGTCGCGCACCAGCAGACCCGCGGACTGCAACCTGTCACACAGGCGGCTGGCCGACGGCGATGAGGCGTCCAGCTCGGCGGCCAGACCACTGACGTTGACACTGTCGCGGCGTTCGACGATGAAGAGCACCCGCAGCTGGGTGGCCGGCAACGGCGTGGCCGGCACATGCTGGGCACGGCCCCATACGTCCGTGAACGTCGGCGCGAACTCGTCGATGGCAGCGGCCAGCTCGGCCAGCTGCGACGGCTCATTCACGGCGTCCATAGCACTACTGTTCCACACGAGACCCGCTCGGCGCCTGCCCGCACCGGCGCCGCCCAGTCCCAGGGTTCAGTGCGCGGCCCAGCAGACATGTACCGGCGCATTCGCCGCCGCGATCGCCACCGCGGGGGCTCCGAGGCGGCGACGACGCCGTCATCCTCTGCCTCGACCGGATGGGCCAGCCCGGCGCGTAGGGATCACGGCGCGGAGGCGGCGGCGGCGACGGCCGCGACGATCGTCTGCGGGTTGGCGGGCACGGGGACGCCCTGGACGAAAACCGTCGGCGTGGCCGCGACACCCTGGGTCAGCGCGCGCTCGGTCACGTACTGGGCCCAGGGGAGGTACGTCGCATTGCGAATGCACCGGGCGAAATCGGGCTCGGGAAGTCCCGCGATCTCACCGAGCTGGATCAGCTCGTCGTCACTGAGACCCGGTCCTCCCTCGGGAGGCTGATGGGCGAAGAGCTCGTGGGCGTACTGGACGAATCTCTCCCCGTCCGCGGCGCAGCCCGAGGCCGCCGCCGCACGGGAGGAGTACCGGGTCGTCGAGAGCTCGTCGAGGAAGCCCATCGGGTGGTACACCAGGCTGATCAGGTCCTCGGCCACGATCTCGCCGAGTATGGGACCGGCTGCCTGCTCGAACCGGCGGCAGAACGGGCAGAGGAAGTCGATGTAGGCGTCCACCCTGACCGGTCCCCGGCCGGCGACGATGCCGTCGCCCTCGGCGTTGGCCCCCGCCGGGATGCGGGTCGGCAGTTCGCCTCCCGTGGCGAAGTCGTCGCGCCCCACGCCGGCGAGGACCGCCACCGCCAGCGCGGCCAGCGGCACACCCGCACGGCGTCGCGATCTCGTAGCCCTGTTCATGACATCCTCCTCAGCCGCGTGGAGCGGTTGAAAGAGTGCTGCCCTTCGGGCCTGCGCTAAACCGAGGCCAGTGCGTCGATCTCCACGAGCATGGTCTCCTGCGGGAGCTCGACGAACACCGTGGTCCGGCAGGGCAGGACGCCGCTGGGGCAGTTGTCCTTGACGAACTCCCCGTACACCTCGTTCATCGCCGCGAAGTCCTCGCGCTTGGTCAGATAGACGCGGAACATCACCACGTCCTCCACGCTCGCGCCGCCGGCGGTCAGGATCGCCTTGACGTTCTCGAGCGTGCGCCGGGTCTGCGCCTTCACGTCCCCGGGGTGCACGTAATCTCCCGTGGCGGGGTCCTGCGGGCCCTGACCGGACACCTGCAGCAGCGGCCCCTTGCGAATGCCCTGGGAGAACACCCAGGCCGGCGCGGGCGCTCCGGCGGTACGAACCTCGGTCTTGTCAGCCATGGGACTTCCCTTCGATGAAACCGCAGTCAGCGGAGATGGCGCGCACGGTCTCCAGCAGCTCGGGCAGCAGCTCGAGCACCTGGTCGCGATCGAGCACGACATGGGGTACGGACAGTGAGGCGGCCGCGGCCACGCCGCCACTGGCGTCGCGGATGGGAGCGGCGACGCAGGTGATGAAGGCCTCGTGCTCGGCGTCGTCGAGGGCATAGCCCTGATCGGCGACACCGGCCAGCTCGGCCATCAGGGCCTGCGGAGTCGTGATGGTGTTGCCGGTGAAGGACGTGTAGTCGATCGTCTCGGCGATCCGCCGCCGCTCCGCCTCGGGCAGGTCGGCCAGCAGCACCTTGGCGATGGCCGTGCAGTGCAGCGGCATCCGCAGGCCGATCCTGGAGTACATCCGGATCGGATGTCTGGAGTCGTATTTATCCAGGTAGACGACCTCGCCGCCCTCGTAGACCCCGAGGTGCACCGTCTGTCCCGTGGCCCGGTTGAGCCGGGCCAGATGAGGGGTCGCCATGCCGCGGATCTCGCGCTGTTCGAGTGCCGAGCCGGCCAGGCCGAACATCCGGGCGCCGAGGTGGTAGCGGTGGGAGCCGTCCCGGTAGACGAACCCCTCCTCCTCGAGGGTGCGCAGGAGCCGGAGCACAGTGGTCTTGTGCACCTCTATCGTGGCGGCCAGCTCGTCCAGCGACCGCGGACCTTCACCGAGGTCGATGAGGATGCGCAGGGCCCGGCCGACACTCTGGCTCACAGCGCCTCCCGCACGGGATGGACGCTCATCGTGGCGGTGGCCCAGTCCCGGGGTGCGGAGTCCAGCAGCGCGTCGACGTCGCGGGCCGGCGGTGGTGCGCCGTGATCGCCGCGCACAGAGAGTGTGGCGGCCGCCATCACGTGGCCGAGCCGCAGGCTGCGCCGCTGGTCGTACCCTCGCAGGACGCCGGCGAGGTATCCCGCTGCGAAGGCGTCCCCTGCCCCGACCGGCTCGACCACGTCGACGGTCAGCGGCCGCTCGGCCGTGACGCCGGTACGGTCCATGGCCGTGGCCGGGCGGGCGTCGTCCTTGATCACCAGCGTCGAAGGCCCGGGCAGGAGTGCGCGGAGCTCCTCAGGGACTCCGGTGCCGAAGACCTCGGCCGCCTCATCCGCGCCGAGCAGCGCGATGTCGGCGGCGTTCAACAGCTCCTGGAGTACGGAAGGATCGCGGCCCAGCCACAGCCCGGGTCGCCAGTTCAGGTCGAAGCTCACCAGCCGGCCGGGCCGGCGCCTCCGCAGGATCGCGCGCACCAGCTCGAGCGCGCTGTCGGAGAGGGCCGCGGTGATGCCGGACAGGTGGATCAGCTCCGCGGCCGCGAACACCGGCCCGGCCACCGGGTCGTCGAGCAGCTCCGGACCGAGGGCGGCGCCGGCCGAGCCGGTCCGGTAGTAGTGCAACCGGCTCCCCTCGGCGCTCATCTCCTTGACATAGAGCCCGGTCGGGTGGACAGGGTCGATGACCACAGCGCTGGTGTCGACGCCGTCGGCGGTGAGGTCTCGAATGATCCGGCGGCCGAACCCGTCCGCGCCGACCCGGCCGGCCCACGCGGCCGGGACACCGAGAGCGGCCAGCCCTCGGGCGACGTTGGCCTCGGCTCCGCCGATGGACTGGTGAAAGGTCGTGACGTCCTCCAGCGGCGCGGCTTGATCGGGCAGCAGCGCCGCCAGCGACTCACCTACGCAGACCGCAGTCGGCAACCGTCCCATTTCAACCTTTCTCACCGATTGACGTTTATGGAACAGTGATGCTACAACACGATACACACTACGCAACTGGCGTTGCATAGCATGCAATCTTGGAGGTCAGAGATGGCGAGCAGGATCGACGCCCATGCGGTCGCAGCACTCGGCGACGAGCCTCTCGACTGGCGTTTCAAGGCGATCCCCGATGCGGCGCACGGGATGACCGTGGCCGGCTACGCCTCATCGCGGCCGCGGCTGAGCGAGTTCGGCACCCCGCTGCTGACACTCGACGCGGGCGCGCTGAACCACAACATCACCGCGATGGCCGGCTGGGCCGCCGCCGCCGGAGTGCACCTCGCGCCGCACGGCAAGACCACGATGGCCCCGGCGCTCTGGCAGCGCCAGCTGGACGCGGGCGCCTGGGGCATCACGCTGGCCAACCTGCCGCAGCTCCGCGTCGCCCGCGCCTTCGGCGTCCAGCGGGTGATGCTGGCCAACGCGCTCCTCGATCCGGCCGGGCTGGCCTGGGTGGCGGCCGAGCTGTCCCGCGACGCCGGCTTCGCGTTTGTGTCCTGGGTCGACTCGCTCCGTTCGGTCGAGCTCATGGACGCCGCCCTGCGGGCGGCCGGCACCGAGCGTCCCGTGGACGTCTGCGTCGAGCTCGGGGGGCCGGGCGGCCGTACGGGCGTACGCGACGACGACGAGGCGCTGTCGATCGCCGAGGCCGTGCGCAGGTCCCCGGTTCTTCGGCTGACCGGCGTCGCGGGTTACGAGGGGGCACTCGCCCATGACGCCTCGCCGGGAGGGCTCGCCGCCGTGCGCGGATACCTCGAGCGGATGGCGCGGATGCACACACGCCTGGCCTACGAGACAGCCGATCCGGTGGTGAGTGCCGGCGGCAGCGCCTATTTCGACCAGGTCGTGGAGACGCTCGGCGGACTCGACGCGCAGGTGGTGCTGCGCTCGGGCGCCTACGTCATCCACGACGACGGCTTCTACCGCGGCATCTCTCCCTTCGCCCGCGGCGCCGGCACGCCGCTGCGCCCGGCGATGCACGGATGGGCGCGCGTGGTGTCGCGGCCCGAACCCGCACTGGCGCTGCTCGACGCGGGCAAGCGGGATCTGCCCTACGACGAGGGCCTGCCCGAGCCGCAGCTCATCCGGGACAAGGGCCCCCTGACGGGCGCCCGGGTCACCGCGGTCAACGACCAGCACGCCTTCCTCGAGGGCGGGGCGGTCGAGGGCGGCGAGATCGAGGTGGGCGACGTGGTCCGGCTCGGGCTCTCCCATCCCTGCACGGCACTGGACAAGTGGACCTTGATCCCGGTGGTGGACGACGCCGCAGCCGAGCATCCGGTGGTGGTCGACCTCGTCAGGACGTACTTCTGATGGCCGACCTTCTGATCCGGGGCGCCACGGTCGTCGACGGCACGGGAGCGCCCGGCCACGTCGCCGACGTGACGGTCACCGGCGGGCGGATCGCGGAGATCGGCACGGACCTGAGCGGCCGCCGGATCATCGACGCCGCCGGGCTGGTGCTCGCGCCCGGTTTCGTCGACATGCACTCCCACTCGGACCTGCGGCTGCTGGTGGAGCCGGACCATCTCGCCAAGGTCGGTCAGGGCGTCACGTGTGAGGTCCTCGGCCAGGACGGGCTGTCCTATGCCCCGGTCGACGACACCACGCTGGGGCAGCTGCGCCAGCTGATCGCCGGCTGGAACGGCGACCCGGCCGGGTTCGACTGGGACTGGCGCAGCGTCGGCGAATACCTCGACCGGCTCGACCGGGGCATCGCGGTCAACGCCTGTTATCTCGTGCCGCAGGGGAACGTACGGGCCCTCGCGGTGGGCTGGGACAACCGGCCGGCCAGCGAGGCCGAACTGGGCCGCCAGCGGGAGCTGGTCGCCGCCGGCCTGCGCGAGGGAGCCGTCGGGATGTCCAGCGGCCTCACGTACGTACCCGGGATGTACGCCGACGACGCCGAGCTCGTCGAGCTGTGCCGGGTGGTCGCCTCGCTTGGCGGGTTCTACGCGCCACACCAGCGGTCGTACGGCGCCGGGGCGCTGGAGGCGTACGCCCAGATGGTCGAGGTGTCCCGGCGCTCGGGCTGTGCGCTGCACCTGGCGCACGCCACCCTCAACTTCGGCGTCAACGCCGGCCGGGCGGCCGAGCTCCTCGAGCTCCTCGACCAGGCCATCGCCGCGGGCGGCGACATCACCTTCGACACCTACCCCTACCTCGCGGGGTCCACCACGCTGTCCGCGCTGCTGCCCAGCTGGGCGGCCGAGGGCGGCCCGGCCGCCACGCTGACCCGGCTGGGCGACCCGGCGGTGTGCGACCGCATCCGGTACGCGATGGAGGTCGAGGGGTCCGACGGCTGCCATGGGGTCCCGGTCGAGTGGGAAACCATCGAGATCTCCGGCGCCCGGGACGCCGCGGCCGTGGGCAGGACCATCGCGGAGCTGGCGGCCGGCTCGGGGCGTCCGGCCTTCGAGACGTACATCGCCCGGCTGCTCGCCGACGACCTCGGCACGACGATCCTCCAGCACGTCGGGCACGAGGACAACGTGCAGGCCATCATGAGACACCCCGCGCACACCGGCGGCAGCGACGGGCTGCTCGCCGCGGCGAAGCCGCACCCCCGCGCGTGGGGCACGTTCCCCCGCTACCTCGCCCGCTATGTCCGCGAGCTGGGCATCCTCACGCTGGAGGAGTGCGTCGCGCATCTGACCGGCCGCCCGGCGCGCCGGCTCAAGCTGACCGAGCGCGGGCTCGTGCGGCCGGGCTACCACGCCGACCTCGTGCTGTTCGACCCGGCCGGGGTCCGGGACACCGCGACCTTCGACGAGCCGCGGCAGCAGCCGGAGGGCATCCCCTACGTCTTCGTCGGCGGGACCGCGGTCATCGCCGAGGGAGTGCACACGGGCGCGCTGCCCGGCCGATCACTGCGCCGCCGGCCGCAGGGCGACACCCGCTGATCCTCGCTTGCTCCCCGAAAGGTTCTCAATGGTCCACTGGCTTCAACACGAGACGGGCGGGCTGCTGCTGCTGTGCGCGGCGGCCATCGCGGTGCTGCTCCTGCTCATCATCAAGGTGCGGCTGGAGCCGTTCATCGCGCTGCTCGTCTCCGGGTTCCTGCTCGCGCTGGCCGCCGGCCTCCCCGTCGACAAGCTCGTCGGCACCGCGCTGAGCTCCAAGAGCTCCATCCTCGAGACCGGCTTCGGCGGGATTCTGGGCCACATCGCCCCCATCATCGGGCTCGGCACGATCCTCGGCGCGATCCTGGAGGCCTCGGGTGGCGCGGACGTGCTCACGCGGAGGCTGCTCGGCATCTTCGGCGAGCGCGGCGCGCCGCTGGCGATGGGGCTGACCGGGCTGATCTTCGGCATCCCCGTCTTCTTCGACATCGGCATCTTCGTCCTGGCCCCCCTCGTCTACATCGCCGCCAAGCGCGGCGGCCGATCGCTGCTGCTGTACGCGCTGCCGTTGCTGGCGGGCCTGTCGATGACCCATGCCTTCCTGCCGCCGCACCCTGGCCCGGTCGCCGCCTCCGGACTGCTCGGCGTCGACCTCGGCTGGATCATCGTGATGGGCGCGGCCTGTGGCATCCCGGCGTTCCTCGTCGCCGGCGTGGCCTGGGGCGCCTGGATCGGCAAGCGGCTCCGGATCGAGGTCCCGCCGGAGTTCGTCGTCGCCGAGGAGGAGGGCGACGACGGCCGGCGCCCCGCCCCGTCACTCGCGCTCGTCGGCATGGTGATCGCCGTGCCGATGGTGCTCATCCTGCTGGCGACCTTCGGCGGGGTCTGGTGGAAGAAGAGCTCGGTCCTGCCGATCCTGACCTTCCTCGGCAACCCGGTCGTGGCGCTCACCATCGCCGTCCTTCTGGCGATGTGGCTGCTCGGGACCCGGCGGGGCATTCCCGCGGCCGAGCTCGCCGAACTGGCCACCAAGTCCCTGCGCCCGGTCGGCATGATCCTGCTCGTCGTCGGCGCCGGCGCCTTCTTCGGCGCGGTCATCTCCGCGACCGGCGTGGGTAAGGCGCTCGCCGGGAGCCTGTCGGACGCGGGCCTGCCGGTCATCGTGCTCGCCTACCTGATCAGCTGTGGGCTCCGGCTCGCGCAGGGGTCGGCGACCGTGGCGATCGTGACGACGGGCGGCATCGTCGCACCGCTCCTGCACAGTCAGCACCAGAGCCAGCCGCACCTGGCCCTGATCGCGATCGCGATCTCAGCCGGGTCGATCATCGCCTCACACGTGAACGACGGCGGGTTCTGGATGGTGTCCCGCTACTTCAACATGTCCGTCCGGGAGACGCTCAAGACCTGGACGGTGCTGGAGACCATCCTGTCGGTGGTGGGCTTCGCCGCCGCCGGCCTGCTCAGCCTCGCCATCTGATCCCCGGGCGGGATCACGGCCCTCCCGCGGCCGTGATCCCGCCCGGGGGTTCGTCGAGTGACGACCTGAGCACCTCGGCCAGCACGGCCGCGTGGCTGTGCGGGACGTCCCGCGTCGCCGTGAGGAGCGTTGCCGTCCCGGCTCGGGCGAGCTCACGCAGCCGCTCGAAGGCCTGCGCCCGCTCGGGTTCACGCAGCTCCGCCAGATAGCGCTCGCGGAACTCGGCGAAGCGCTCGGGCTTGTGCCCGTACCACCGCCGGAGCTCCGGGGAGGGAGCCACGTCCTTGACCCAGCAGTCCAGGTGGGCCGCCTCCTTGCTCAGCCCCCGCGGCCAAATGCGGTCCACGAGGACCCGCGTCCCGTCGTCCGGCGCCGGCGCCTCGTAGACCCGGCGCAACGGCACCCGCTCCGATACGGTCATCGCGGCCCCGGCCATCGAGTCCGTCCCCCCGCACCGACCGGCCGCATGACGGACGTATGCCCGGATCTCTCACCGCGACACCCGGCCCGTGGCCGCGGGTCCGCACGGCTCCATTCGCCCAGCCGGTGTTCGTTTCTCGTGGCTCCCATAGAGAGCCATCAGCCTGACGCTGGACCTAATGCGCCGTGACGGTGTTCACGTCCGCATGCGGATGTTGTGCAGGAGGTGTCCCTCGAGGACGCCGAGCCGGCTCGGCGGGGTGATGGGTTCCGCCGGGACGCGGTAGGTGTGGCCCAGCAGGCTGGTCCACGTGGTGTCGTCGAACGCGTTGTAGCCGGCGCTCCAGCCGCCGTCTTTCAGGTCGTGGCAATGTCCGCATTTGGCGTCGAGGTTCCAGACCTCGGTGGGCCCGCCCTTGGCGTGGTCGAGACGGTGGTCGAGCTCGGTGCGGCGGGCCGGGACCCGGCAGCCGGGCCCGCGGCAGGTGCGGTCGCGCGCGATCACGAAGGCCCGCTGCCGTGCACTGGGACGCCGACGCGGGTCCCTCGGCGACAGCTCCGAAGGAGCGGGTGGCTGAGTGGTGCCGTGATGCAGCAGGCGGCCGGTGAAGGGATCGGTGATGCTGTAGCGCCAGATCGTCTCGCTGTCGCCGGCGCGGGCCCGGGCGATCTGGCGAGCAATGTCGGCGATCACAGCCCCCCACCCCGCCAGCTCGCCGGCCCGGTCGGCCAACCCCATCAAGGTGGGCAGGTCCGCGGTCAGCTCGATCACCCCACGGCGGTTGATCGGCCCAGGGCCGGAATAGGTGCCGCCGATCAGCGCGAGGAAGATGTCGGCGCGGATCTGGTCCATCGGCCGGTCGTCTCCGGCCTGCTTGGCCGCCCGCGCCAGCGCGTCCAACCGCTCGTCCGCGACCGCTGCCTGATCCGTCGGCAGGTTGCAGCCGGAGAGATAGCCGGTGCCATCAGCGTTGAGACCCCGCACCACCTTTCGTTGGGCGATGCCGTCCTCATAGCTCTTTCGTGCGGCAGCCGGGTCGGCTTCCGCGATCAGCCTGCGGAGGCGGTAGGCCAGCTGCCCCGTTGTCAGATCGGGCGCCTCGGGCAGGAGCTGAGTGACGACCTGCCTGGCGAGCCGCTCGCCAACGGCGGCCGTGCCCTCCACCAGGGTCTTAGCCCTGGGGAGGTCAATGGATCCCGACCGCAGCGTCGCCCACACCCCTGGCAGCCGCTCCACGAGAGCCCAAGCGTCCTGCAGTCCGGCTCGGGCCGCGCGTTTGGTCCAGGTAAGGGCGGCGCCGATCTCCGCCGCCGCCAGACCGTCCACGTCCGAGTTCCACACCCAGGTCAGTTTCGAGCTCTCATCGCGGACCCGTTGGGCCACGGCGACCATGTCCGCCGCCAGCTCGGCCTGCTCGAACGCCAGCTGCCTGCCGCGTGCCCGCAGGAGCACCACCAGATCGAACCCCGACAACCCGGCACGGTCGATCGACTCCAGCGCCGCAGCCAGCCGCGGACCGGGGGACATCTCCCCCAGCGCCTCCGGTAGTTTCTCCCGCGATTCACGTTCGATCACATGTTCTAATCTAGCCTATCCACCTGCCATTTTTACGCGAACCCAAGCGGCTTACGGATTAGCGCTGCCAGAGGGCAGGAAGTTCCAGCGTGGGGGCGGCCACATGATGATGAAGGCTCTGCCGATCACGTCATCGACCGCGATGGTCCCGGTGTACTGATCGCTCACATGGGCTCGGGAGTCCGCCGAGGCCGACCTGTGGTCGCCCATCACCCAGAGCCGATGCTCGGGAACCGTGACGGGACCGAAGCTCCGCTCACCGGTGGGACTGTTCTGGTAGATGTACGGCTCCTTGATCGGCTTGCCGTCCACTGTCACCCGGCCTCGCCGGTCGCAGCAGGCGACCTTCTGCCCGCCGACGGCGACGATGCGCTTGACGAAGTCCTTCTCGCTGGACTGGGGCAGTCCGAAGAGCCCGCCGATCCGATAGAGCATTCCCCCCGAGGCGGGAGGTGCCTCGGGACTCCACGACGTTGGTCCGCGAAAGACGACGATGTCGCCGGGCTTGGGGGTGTGCAGGCGATAGGACAGCTTGTCCACCAGAATCCGGTCGCCGGTACAGCCATCGCATCCGTGCAGGGTCTGCTCCATCGACTCCGACGGGATGAAGAAGGCCTGTACCAGGAATGTCTTCACCACAAGTGACAGGACGAGCGCCACCGCGACCAGGATCGGCAGCTCCCGCAGGAACGATCGCTTCTTCGCCGCGGGCTTCGGCCTGCGCCCGGCCCAGGATCGTGCTCGTCCGGCACGGGAATGTTGGCTCACCTCGGCACTCTAGGTCTTCGCGCGATAAGGGCGGTATAAGCGCAGATCTGGCCAGTGTCTCCATTCGGCCATGGGAAAGCGCCGGGATGTCCTTGACACGTCCCGGCCCGGTGATCAAGGCTGACGCGGAACCCTCACCTTGATCGAACAAGGGACCCTCCATGGGACGACCGGTTTTGCGGACCGCCTGGGCGGCACTCATGACCCCCGCACTGCTCACGCCGGCCGTCCTCTCCGCCATGGGCGGAGCCGCAGTGGCCGCTCCCGCTCCCGTACCGGCAACCCGGCAACAGGCCTTCACGGCGGCCGCGAAGGCCTACGGCGTGCCTGAGCAGGTCGTTCTCGGGGTGGCCTACCTGGAGTCCCGCTGGGACGCCAACGCCGGGCGGCCGAGCACCTCGGCCGGCTATGGGCCGATGCACCTGACCGACGCGCGATCCGCGCCGGCGCGGCCCGCGGACCATGGCGGCTCGGCCGCCGGCCGCGGCGACGAGGACCCGCGCGGCGATGACGCCCGGCCACTGACCGCCCGGGAGCCCGCCGCCACGAACCCCACCGGAGCGGCCCTCGGACCCGCCGTCCAGACGCTCCGCAAGGCGGCACGGCTCACCGGGCTGCGCCCCGAGCGGCTGCGCGATGACCCGGCCGCGAACATCCGCGGCGGGGCCGCGCTGCTCGCCTCCTACCAGCGGGACCTCGGATCAGACCGCAGCGGCGACCCCGCCGACTGGTACGGCGCCGTCGCCCGTTACTCGGGGGCCACCGACAGCGGCAGCGCGCGGTTCTTCGCCGACGAGGTGTTCGCCACCATCCGTACCGGAGCCCGCCGCGTCACCGACGACGGACAGCAGGTCAGCCTCACGGCCCAACCGGGCCTGCGGCCGCGGACGGCGGCGCTGGCCAAGCTCGGCCTGCGAGGCACGGGGACCGATGCGATGGACTGCCCGGCCACACTGGCGTGCGAGTGGATCCCCGCGCCCTACCAGCAGTTGTCGGCCGACCCGACGGACTACGGCAACCATGACCTGGGCGACCGGCCCACCAGCCAGAAGATCAATTACATAGTCATCCATGACACCGAGATCAGCTACGACGCCTCGATGAACGGGGTGCGCAACCCCAGAGGCGTCAGCTGGCAGTACACGGTCCGCTCGGCGGACGGGCACGTCGCCGAGCACGTGCGGCCGAACGACGTGGCCTGGCAGGCCGGCAACTGGTACCTCAACGCCAAGTCGATCGGCATCGAGCACGAGGGCTATCTCGCCCAGGGCGGGAGCTGGTACACCGAGGTGATGTACCGGTCGTCGGCCCGTCTGGTGCGATATCTGGCCGCACGCTTCGGTGTCCCACTGGACCGCGAGCACGTCCTCGGCCACGACAACATCCCCGGCACGACACCGGGCGGCGTCAGTGGAATGCATGAGGACCCGGGGCCCTACTGGGACTGGGCACACTACTTCCGGCTGCTGGGACGACCACTGCACGCCACCGCGGGTCAGCGGTCCGGCATGGTGATGATCCTGCCGGACTACGAGACCAATGTCGTCGCCTACACCGGATGTGACGCCGCCCATGCGTCCGACCCGTGTCCCGCGCACGGCGGCGGCTCGATCATGCTGCGTACGGAGCCGCGCGCCGACGCGCCCCTGGTCAAGGACATCGGCAAGCACCCGCCGGCCGGTGCGGCGACCATGAGCGTGTACGACCACAGCGCGCGGGCGGCCACCGGCCAGCGCTACGCGGTCGCCGGCCGGCAGGGCGAGTGGACGGCGATCTGGTACCTCGGCCAGAAGGCGTGGTTCCACAACCCCAAGGACGGGCCCACGGCGGTCGGAGCACGCGGCTTCTTGGCCACGCCCAAGCCGGGCGTCGCCTCCGTGCCGGTCTACGGCCGTGCCTACCCGGAGGCGGAGGCCTACCCGCAGGGTGTGCCGGTGCAGAACCTGGTGCCGATGCAGTACACCTTCGCGGCGGGCCAGAGCTACCCCGTGGGCGGGGCGGAGACCGGGGAGTACTACTACGCCACCACGTTCGACAGGTCCGACCACACGGTGGTGCGCGGCAAGCTCAGGTACTACGAGATCCAGTTCGGCCATCGGGTCTTCTACGTCAAGGCCGGCGACGTCCGGCTGATCCCGGCCTTCTGAGTCTCAGACGTCGGTGATGGGGTCCGGATAGCGCAGGTCCCGCCGCGCGGCCGGGTCCAGGCGCCAGGGGGTGTGCACCACCGGACCTTCGACGCCGGCCAGCTCCTCGACGTGGCGGCGTACGTAATCGCCCTCCGGGTCGAACCGGTGTGCCTGACGGAGCGGATTGAACGGGCGGTTGAAGCGGGTGTCGTTCCCGGTGCCCGCGACCCACTGCCAGTTCATGGTGTTGTTCGCGATGTCGCCGTCGACCAGCAGGTCGAAGAAGTGCCGGGCGCCGAGCCGCCAGTCGATGTGCAGCCGCTTGGTGAGGAAGGCGGCCACGATCAGCCGGGCCCGGTTGTGCATCCAGCCCTCCTGCACGAGCTGACGCATGGCGGCGTCCACGATCGGCAGACCGGTGCGGCCCTCCTGCCACGCGGAGAAACGAGGGCCGTCGCCACTCCATGCCCAGCCGCGCGGACGGTAGTCGGCGGTCGTCGCGTCCGGCCGCGCGGCCAGGACCTGGTGGTGGAAGTCGCGCCAGGCCAGCTGGCGGACGAAGGCCTCGCCTCCGTCGCCGGTGCCCGCCGCCCGGGCGACGGCCTCGCCCGGCGAGAGGCAGCCGAAGTGCAGATAGGGCGACAGGCGGCTCGTCGCGTCGGCGGCGAGCTGGTCACGGGACCGGTCGTAGCGCGCGATCCCATCGCTCAGCCAGTCACGCAGCAGCGCGCGGGCAGGGCCCTCACCCCCTCGGGGCAACCGGGGGGAGGTCGCGCCGGGGCAGATGTCCTCGGGGGCCGGAAGCCGTCCGCGCTCGAGGCCTTCGGGCAGGCACAGCCGCCGTGGCGCCTCGCACGGCGCGGGCCGGCCGGTGGCCGCCCACTTACGGAAGTAGGGCGTGAAGACGGCTGCGTGGTCCTTGCCCTGCGGCAGCAGGCGGCCCGGTGGCACGACGGTGATTCCCGGCAGCAACCGCAGGCCACGACGCTCCCGGCCCAGCTCACGGGCCAGCCGCTGTTGCCGGCGCTGGGCATAGCCACTGACGTCGGCGCTGGCGAAGACCTCGGTCGCATCGGTCCGGCGGGCCAGCGCCAGGACCTCGGTCACCACGTCGCCGCGCCGTACGACCAGCCCCGAGCCGAGCCGGCGCAGGCTCTCATCGAGATCGGCGAGGGACTCCGCGAGGAAGCGCGCGCGGTTGGGCCGGTTGAACTTCCCGCCGAGGATGCCCTCGTCGAGCACGAAGAGGGGCACGACCTCGCCGGACGAGCACGCGGCCGCGGTGAGCACGGCATTGTCCCGGACCCGGAGATCCCGCGTGAAGAGTGCGATGGCAGTGGCCATGGTCCGGCTCCTCCCCCGCCGCGGGCCCGCCCATGCCGCGGTGTCAGGCAGCGCCCTTACGACGCCGCCCGCCCCCGAGGAGGCGGCCCACCACTCTGAACGGCAGCGTGAGGACGTTCACGATCGTGCCGATGATGGCGCTGAGCGCCGAGCCGATGCGGCCTGCCATATCGCTCTCCCTTGACTTGTTGGTGAACCTCCTTATACCCGCGTGACGAGTTCTACACGGAGAGTTTCCCGATGGCCCGTCTCAGGCCGGCACCCGCTCCGCCAGCCGGTCGAAGTGCCGGTGCTGGGCGATCGCCTCCTGGAAGGTGCGCAGGAACCGCTCACTGGCGCCACCGCTCTCGGCCTGGGTCACGACCCCGCGATCCGCGACCCCGCCCTCGGCGCCGTTCGCCAGCCGTACGCCCTCGAGCCGGGCGGCGGTGAGCAGCTCGATGCCCTCACCGATCGCCCCGATCGGCTTGCTGTGCTTGAAGGCCTCGGCCACGAAATGCACCGCGTCACCGCACCCGGTGAGCGAGTCCGCGCTCTGCCTGCCTCCGGGCACCACGACCGCGTCGTATATCACCGAGGCGACAGTGGGCAGGGCCCGGTCGACCTCCACGACGCCGCCGCCCGCGGCGGTCAAGGACCCGTCACGCGGGCCGATGACGTGGCAGAACACGCCCGCGTCGATCAGCGGCTCCTGCACGGAGCGGACGTCGTCGGCGTTCACTCCGTCGGCGGCCAGGATGGCGACCTTGCGTCCCACGATGGGTCCGCCGGGCTGACTGGTCTGGCTCAGGGCCGGTGAACTGCGCCCGTGGTTGGGGGTGACCACCTGGTCGGGCGGCTGGACTCCGATGCCCTCGGCCACCTGTACGGCCAGGTCGTGGTCGACGTGGTTCAGATGCTCGACCACGCCTTCCCTGATGTGCCGATGCCGCACGTTGGCGAGCTCGAACCTGAACGCGCTGACAATATGCTCCTTCTCCCAGTCCGCCATGCTGTTCCAGAACAGGGTCGCCTGAGAGAAGTGGTCGGAGAAGGTCTCGCTGCGCTTACGGATCTTGTGGCCCTGCACCCACTCCGGATAGTGCGTGAACGCGTCCTCGTCCGCCAGCGCCGGACAGCCGCCGGACAGGGTGTTCGGGTGGTAGGCCGCCCGGCCGGTGTAGATCTCTGTCTGATGCGGCCCATCGAGATGGTGGTTGCGCACCTCCGCGATGGGCTGGTTCACCGGGAGCTGCGGGAAGTTGGGCCCGCCGAGCCGGAGCAGCTGCGTGTCCAGGTAGGAGAACAGCCTGGCCTGCAGCAGCGGGTCGTCGCTGAAGTCGATCCCAGGCACGACGTTGCCGAGGTGGAAGGCGGCCTGCTCTGTCTCGGCGAAGAAGTTGTCGGGATTGCGGTCGAGCACAAGCGTGCCGACCGGCCGGGCCGGCACCTCCTCCTCCGGAATGATCTTCGTGGGGTCGAGCAGATCGAACTCGAACTTGCGCTCGTCCGCCTCGGGGACCAACTGAAGGCACAGCTCCCATTCCGGGTAGTAGCCCGCGTCGATGGACTCCCACAGGTCACGGCGGTTGAAGTCCGGATCCGCGCCGGCGACCTTCTGCACCTCGTCCCAGACCAGCGAGTGGATGCCGAGCTTCGGCTTCCAGTGGAATTTCACGAAGGTCGACTCGCGCGCCTCGTTGACCAGCCGGAAGGTGTGCACCCCGAAGCCCTGCATCATGCGGAAGCTGCGGGGCAGGGCCCGGTCCGACATCAGCCACATCATCATGTGCATGGTCTCGGGCTGGAGTTGCACGAAGTCCCAGAGTGTGTCGTGGGCCGAGGAGGCCTGCGGAATCTCGTTGTGCGGCTCGGGCTTCAGGGCGTGCACGAAGTCCGGGAACTTGATGCCGTCCTGGATGAAGAAGACCGGCATGTTGTTTCCGACCAGGTCGAAGTTTCCCTGCCGGGTGTAGAACTTGGTGGCGAACCCACGTACGTCCCGGACGGTGTCGGCGGATCCCCGGGACCCGGCGACCGTGGAGAACCGGACGAACACCGGCGTCTCCAGCGACGGGTCGCACAGGAACTCGGCCTCGGTGTACTGCGCCAGCGACTCGTGCACCCGGAAGTGGCCGTAGGCGGCCGAGCCTCTGGCGTGCACCACTCGCTCTGGGATGCGCTCGTGGTCGAAGTGAGTGACCTTCTCACGGAGGTGGTAGTCCTCCATGATCGTCGGTCCGCGCTCGCCGATGGTCACGGAATTGTCGGTGTCGTCGACCGGGATTCCCTGGTCGGTCGTGAGGACGCCTTCTGGCCCGACCCGATAGTCGTCTAGCTGACGCTGCTTGTCCCGCTCGGTGGGACGGTCTTGCGGATGTGGTGTCGACATGTCAGTACCCCCGCCTGCACGTTGTCCGCTTTAACCCCTTTCCAGGTAAAAGCGATCTATTCGCCTCGGGCGACCAGGCGGTCGATCGTCTCCTCGAGCGCGTGGATCTGCTCGGACTCCCCGGCGAAGGCCTTGACGGTGGTCAGGAGCTCTCCCAGCGCGCCGTGGAAGTCGAGACAGGTCCGCAGGATGGCGTAGGTGTCGAGGTTGGCCTGCGACCGGCGCGGGATACGGACCGCGACCTCCGGGCGCAGAGACCCCACCACCAGGTCCCTGCCCTCCTGTGTCGCCATGAACGGAACGGCCACGAGCCGGTCCACGACCTGGAAAAGGTCCTGTGCCGACACCCGGTCGGCACCGATCCGCGCCGGGTCCTGCGCCCTCCCCACCGTCGCCGTCGGCGGCGCGTCCGGAACCTTTGTCTTGGTCTCCGGAGCCACGACCGCCGCGGCGCGTACCGCTCTCATCGGCTTGCGGATCCAGGCGGTCGTCCGGGTCTCCTTGTTCAGGACCTCCATTGGGACATAGTCGTCCGGGTCCGCACGGCCCTTCCCAGGCCGGATCACGGTCTCGTAGAAGTCCGCCGAGACGATCAGCCCGATATCGTCGGCGGAGTGGTTCAACGCCTCTTTGAACCGGGGTGCGTCGAGGAGCCGGAACGCGTGGTTCACCGTGGTGCCGACGATTCCCCGGCCGTCGGCCTCTATCTCACCGGTGTGCAGCGAGACTCTGAGCCGGATCTTGGCGACGTCACTGGAGACCTCGTTGTGCCGCCGCAGCTCCGCGCGGAGCTCATCGACCAGCGGGGACACCAGGACGGTCGTGTCGGTGTCGGGAGGTGGCACGATCATGGCCCCGTCGCCACGGTCCTCCTGGTAGCAGTCGGCGAAGGGCACGCCGCAGTGGTCGAAGCTGTGGCTCAGCCGGTCGTACAGCGCCTCTCGCAGGTGCCGTTGAATGCGGTCGTGCCTGCCCTGCCCGCCGAACGCGACGATGTCGCAGACGAAGATGGCACAGCGACCTGAGGGGGCCCACCCGTTCGGGGAAGTGCTCGTGCTGTCAGGCATGTCCACAGCGGCTCACATCTGATGGCTCGCGGATGTGTTCACTGTGCCGTGCCGGCGTGGGCCGGGCAAGTGTGATTCACCGCCGCAACGGCGGATCACGGCGCCTGAGCCGCCGGCGAGCCGGCCGTGGCGACGTCCGGCAGCACGACCCGGAAGGTGGTGCGCCCCGGGCGGCTGTCGAGCTCCACGGTGCCGCGGTGCGCCAGCACCACGGCCCGCACGATCGCCAGGCCCAGTCCGGTGCCCCCACCGGCCCGGGATCGCCCGTGATCGGCCCGGACGAACCGCTCGAAAACCTGTGACCGCACCGCCTCGGGAACGCCCGGGCCGTCGTCGGCAACGGTGATCTCGGCTCCGTCCGCCGCCGCCCGTACGCCGACCGTGACCGTGGTCCCCGGCGGGGTGTGGGTCCGGGCGTTGGCCAGCAGGTTTGTGATCACCTGCTGCAACCGGTGGCCGTCTCCGGTCACGACGACCGGCTCTTCGGCGAGCTCCAGCAGCCATCGGTGGTCAGGCCCCGCCACTCGCGCATCGCTCGTGGCGTTGAGGACCAGCAGCGTCAGGTCGACCGGCTCCCGGGCGAGCGGCCGTCCCGCGTCCAGGCGCGCGAGCAGCAGCAGGTCATCGACCAGCTCGCTCATCCGTGCCGACTCCGCCTGCACCCGGACGAGTGCGTGGCGGACCTCCGTCGGCACGGGTCCGGAATGCCGGAGGGCCAGCTCGGCATGACCGCGGATCGCGGCGACCGGGGTACGGAGCTCGTGACTGGCGTCCGCGGCGAACCGGCGCAGCTGCTCCTCGCTCGCGTGACGATGCGCCAGCGCGTCGGCCACGTGCCCCAGCATCCGGTTGAACGCCGTTCCGACCTGCCCGACCTCGGTGCGCGGGTCGGCGCCTGGGACCCGTTCCCGCATGGCCACCTCACCACTGGCCAGTGGCAGCTCGGCGACACGCGAGGCGGTGGCGGCGACCCGGCGCAACGGGCGCAGCGAGAGCCGTACCCAGCCCGCGGCCGCGACCCCGGCGAGGACGAGGACCCCGCCGAACACGGTGGCTTCCACCAGTTCCAGCTGCCGCAAGGTCTCCGAGACGCCGTACAGCGGAAGCCCCGTGACGAGCACGTCACCATCACCGCCGCGCACCGCCACGGCGCGGTAGTCCTGGATCGCCGAGAGGGACACGGTGTGCCCGCGCCCGTCGGCCGGGATGTGGGCGACGGCGGCGAGGTCGGCCGCGGTCAGCGGGACCCGCCGGACGAACAGGCTCCGGATCACTACCGCATGCGTCACCTTGCCGCCGTACAGCCTGGCGCCGAAGGTCCCCGGCGCCTGGCCCCGGGTGTCCCCGACGCCGTCCCGCAGGTCGTCGTGATCGGGCTCGCCGAGGAGCCGGTGCTCGAGGCTGGCCGGAAAGCGCCCGTTGTCGGCGATCAGCTGCTGGTCCAGGCGTGCGGTCAGGAAACCGCGCAGCGCCAGCACGGTGCTCACCCCGACGACCGCGCAGCTCGCGGCCAGGAGGACCAGCAGGCCCGCGATGAGCCGGCCGCGGAGCGTGCGTACGGCGAGCCGGGCGGCCAGGCGGGTCCACAGCCCGCGCCATCCGCTCATGAGAGCGCCGGCTTGAGGACATAGCCGGCGCCGCGCACCGTGTGGATCATCGGCGGCCGCCCGGCATCGATCTTCTTACGGAGATAGCTGATGTAGAGCTCGACCACGTGGGCCTGTCCGCCGAAGTCGTAGGACCACACGGTGTCCAGGATCTGGGCCTTGCTGAGCACCCGTCGCGGGTTGCGCATGAGGAAGCGCAGCAGCTCGAACTCGGTCGGCGACAGGTCCACGACGTGGCCGGTCCGGGTCACCTCGCGGGCCTCCTCGTCCATGACGAGGTCACCGACGGTCAGGGGGTCGGCCGCCGTCCGCGCGGGCGTCATCCCGGCGCGGCGGAGCAGCCCCCGGAGCCGGGCCAGCACCTCCTCGAGGCTGAAGGGCTTGGTGACGTAGTCGTCGCCGCCCGCGGTGATGCCGGCGATCCGGTCTTCGACGGCGTCCCGTGCGGTCAGGAACAGCACGCAGACGTGCGGGGCGTCGGCGCGCAGCCCGCGCAGCACTTGCAGGCCATCGATGTCGGGGAGCATGACGTCGAGCAGGACCGCGTCCGGCTGGAACTCCCGGCCGGCGACGAGAGCGCCGGCGCCGTCGCCGGCCGTACGCACCTCGAAGCCCTCGTAGCCCAGCACCGCGGACAGGACCTCGGCGAGGTCGGGCTCGTCTTCGACGACGAGCACGCGGGCCGGCGTGCCGTCCAGGCGACGCAGCCGCCGCGGAGTGGCGCCGTTGGGATGAGGATGGTTCATGGGGTTCCAGAATCACCCGGCCGGAGGAGTGCGTGGTACCGGACCGGCTCTGAGTTCCCTATGAATCCACCGGCGGCGAAGGCGGCTGTGGCCGCGCCGATCCGGGACCCGGGGCACACCTCAACGGCGCGGGGCCCTCGCACGCATAGGCAACTCAGAATCTCGGCCGCGAGGATGACCGGCGTCGGCCCTCGAGGCCGCCCGTACCGCGTCGCCTGCGAGAGGACGTTCGTGACCACCGCTTATGAGACCCGAACCGTCGGCCGGGCGCCCGTCCCCACCGCCGGCGCCGGGGCGTGGCGGCACGTCCCGAACCTCATCCTGCTGATGATCTGGTCCGGCGTGGCCGGCGTGCTCGGCCTGTGGTGGGCCGACACCCCGTCCGTCGTCGGACCTGCCGGGTGGCTCACCGGGGGAGGGCGGATCACCGGGCTGCTCGCCGGGTACTCCTGTGCCGTGCTGCTCGGCCTCATGTCCCGGGTACCGGCGCTCGAGCGCGGGGTCGGCACGGACCGGCTCGCGCGCTGGCACGCCATGGGCGGCAGATACACGGTCTGCCTCACGGTCACGCACGCACTCCTGATCATCTGGGGCTACGCACTGACCTCGCACACCGGCGTCGTGGACCAGGCGGGGACGCTGGTCTTCCACTACCCGGACATGCTCAAGACCACGATCGCCGTGCTGCTGCTGGCCGGGATCGGGGTCGTGTCCGCCCGGGCCGCCCGCCGCCGGCTCCCCTACGAAGTGTGGTTGTACGTGCACTTCCTGACCTATGTCGCGGTCTTCCTCGCCTTCGGCCACCAACTGTCCAACGGCGCCGACTTCGTGGCCCACGGACCTGTGCGGATCGGGTGGTATGCGATGTACGGAGGCGTCGCGGTTCTGCTGCTGTGGTTCCGCTTCCTGACCCCCGTGCGGAATGCGTTGCGGCACGGCCTGCGCGTCGCCGAGGTACGGGCCGAGGCGCCTGGAGTCGTATCGGTCTACCTGACCGGGGACCGCCTGGACCGGCTGCGCGCCGAGGCCGGACAGTTCTTCCGCTGGCGCTTCCTGGCCCCGGGCCTGTGGTGGACGGCCAACCCCTACTCCCTCTCGGCGCCCGCATACCACGGCTACCTGCGGATCACGGTCAAGGCGGCGGGCGGCCACAGCCGGGCGCTGGCGAGCCTGCGGCCCGGCACGCGCGTCTACGCCGAGGGGCCGTACGGGGGGTTCACGGCGGTGCGCCGCAGCAGGGACAAGGTGCTGTTGCTCGCCGGTGGAGTCGGGATCACTCCCCTGCGCGCGCTGTTCGAGACGATCCCCGCCCGTACGGGCGACCTGACGCTGGTCTACTGGGCCCGGCGGCCGGAGGATCTGGCGCTCCGCGGTGAACTGGACGCGATCGCCGCCGCGCGAGGCGCCCGCGTGCACTACGCCGTCGAAGACCCGCCCGGGTACGCCGTGCCGCTCACCGCGCGCGGGCTGGTCTCCATCGCCCCGGACGTACGCGACCACGACGTCTACCTGTGCGGGCCGCCCGGGATGATGGCGGCCGCCCGCGCGGCACTGCGGGACGCCGGAGTGCCGCGGCACCGGGTGCACCACGAGGTCTTCGAGCTCTGAACCTGTCCGTACGTCCGACTCCATCCCCAAGGAGACACCGCCGTGCGCCGAGTCCTCCTCGCCACCCTCGGAACCGTTGTGGGCGTGGTGCTGTTGCTCTCGCTGAAACCGCACAATGTCGCCCGCCTGGCGGCCCTGCCGCTCTCGCCCGCTCCCTCGCCGTCCGGCCACGGAGCGGCCCCGGATGCCGGGAAGAGCCGCAACGCCGCCGCGAAGCGCAGTGCCGCGCCTGCCAGGCGAACCGTCACCGGCGGTACGGTCACCACGCCGTACGGCCCGATGCAGGTCAAGGTCTCACTGGACGCCAGGACGATCGTGGCGATCAAGGCCGTGCAGGTCCCCACGGACGGGCAGCGCAGCCGGATGATCGCCGAGTTCGCGGTCCCGCAGCTCACCCACGAGGCCCTGTCCGTACAGAGCGCGCAGATCGATGCCGTCTCCGGCGCGACCTACACCAGCCAGGGCTACATGCAGTCGCTGCAGAGCGCCCTGGACAGGGCAGGGGTCTAGGGCGGTGGCGGAGCCCGCAGGACTGCGGCATGTGGAGCACACCATGGGGACGGTGTTCTCCTTCGACGTTCGCGCGGAGCCGACGCCGGGACTGTTCAGGGCTCTTGCGGACGCGACGGCGTGGCTGCGTCACGTCGACGCGGTGTTCTCGACATACCGTCCGGACAGCCAGATCAGCCGGCTGGGCCGAAGTGAGGTCGCGCTGACCGACTGCGAGCCGGACGTGGCCGAGGTGCTACGGCTGTGCGACCAGGCGGCCCGGGTCAGCGGAGGCCGTTTCAGTGTCCACGTAGGTCCGGGGCTCGATCCCTCGGCCATGGTGAAGGGCTGGGCGGTCGAGCGGGCGGCACAGATGCTGAGCCGTGCGGGGGCCCGGGACCATTGCGTCAACGGCGGGGGTGACCTGCAGCTCACCGGCGGGGCCGGGCCGGGGCGGCCCTGGCGGATCGGCGTCGCGCACCCGTTGCTGCCCGGCCGCCTGGCGACCGTGGTGGCCGGCCGTGACCTCGCCGTCGCCACGTCCGGCACGGCCGAGCGAGGCCACCACATCTTCGATCCGCGGACCGGCCGTCCTGCTACGGCGCTCGCGTCGATGACGCTGGTGGGCCGCGATCTGACCACTGTCGACGCCCAGGCCACCGCGGCCTTCGTGATGGGCGAGTCGGCCCGTGAATGGGTCGAGGACGCCCTGGAGGACATCGAGGCGTTCGCCGTCACCGCGGACGGGCGGACATGGTGGACCGCCGGATTCCCGGAATACGGCATCGTGCCCCGCTGACGCACGCGACAAGCGGGCTCAATATGGCACGGGACACAGAACCAGAGGAGGTAATACGGTAAGTCCTGGACCTAGGGACAATCATGGCGACTTGGACAGGGGAACCAAAAGGCAATCACCGGCGTCATAACCAGTCGCATGAAGGGCTGCTTAGCGGCATCACGTGCACCAGGGGAAACCCGGTGCCGAGCCCTTGGAGGTGGACGGTGGGCGAACTGATCGGTGTGGGCAGCGCTTCGACCGGAGAGGGCTCACCGAGCGGGGTTCCGGTCTTCGCCTTGGTCAAGGCGCTGGCGGCGCTTCCCTCGCTCAGCGGCGACGCCGGCAGGTCGGATCTGACGGCCTTGCTCCCGGCGTCGATCTCCGCGCGCATCCGGCACGATCCGCGGCCCCTGATACACCTGTTCAATCTCGTACTCGCGTGCAGGGACCAGGAGGACGGACTGCCGGCCCTGCTCACCGCACTCCGCCTATTGGAAGGCGACTCGCTTCCCATGCGGGACCTCGTATGGGTGGCGGCGGACCTGGCCGGTCACCAGTCGGAGATCGAGGAGGGCCATGGTCGGTGAACTTGAGACCCGGCCGGAACACTCCGGTGCCGATGACGTCGGCCGGCTGACCCGGGAGATCGCTGACGCGCTGATCCAAATCCGTGATCTCCAGGACGAGGCCAGCCGGTCCGTGCTGATCCATGCCGTAGGTGAGGCGCTCAGCACCCCTCTGCTCCTGCCCGGCAACGGCACCCCAAGGGTGTGGTTCTACAACCTGGTCGCCACCTGCCGTGACTGTCCCGGCGGGCTCCCCGCACTCGTGGAGGCGGTGGAGTTCATCGCGGGCGCCACGGCGGCGGTGGCCCACATCCGGCGGTTGGCGGGCCCGGCACGGGATCACCTCCCGGCCCCGGCGGAGATGAAGGTCAAGCAGGTTCTGGAAGGCCTGACCATGCCGGCCATGGCCAGGCTCTTCCATACCGCCGCGGGCGGTGGTTCGCAGGCTCCGCGGCATCTGTCCGACGCCTGGGACGCCTTCTTGATCCTGCTGGACTGCAACGCCGGGCCGGACGGTCTCGCGCCGCATCTGGTGTTCGTCGAGCTGCTCATCCAGGTGATGCGCCGTCGAGTCGGGTCCGGCATGTCGGACGAGCGGGAAAAGTGGCGCTCGGACCGGCTACGGGAGTGGATGAACACGCAGTTGGACGAGCTGCGCAAGTCCGGCGCGTCCAGCGCGGTGGACCGTCTCGACCGGATCCGGGACCAGCCGGAGCTTCTCGAGGTCCGCCCTGACCTGCCCATCTATCTGATCATCCAGTTGGAGCCGCTGCCGGAGACCAAGGACGGCCGGGAACTCTACCGGCTCTCGCACTGGCGGCAGGTCCATCCGCTCGAATGGCGACCGGAGCCGGGCGAAGACCGCGAGGTGGCTCTGCGGGACGTGCCGCAGCAGGTCGCCGAACTCGTCCAGGAGGCCGAGGGCGGCTGGGCCTATGACCTCGATGACTCTCTCGTGATCGAGTTCGTCCTGCCGCTGGAACTGCTCAATCTGGACCTTGACCAGTGGACCCGCGACCCGCCTGGCACGCCGCACCCGACCCCGCTGGGCAGTGAGTACGAGCTCCTGATCCGCAGCCATGAACGGCTGCGCATGCTTCACCTGCACCGGGCCTGGCGGCAGCGGTGGCGGATACTGCTCGAGGCCGAAGGCACCACGCACTGGGTGGCGGCGGAGGCGACGCCCGACCCGCGGCGACTGCGTGACCGGCTGCTGACCCAAGGGAATGTGGTGGCCTGTGTCCTCAGTTCACCTCCGGACCGGGAACCCGGCCGGACTGAGCTCTGGATGGCACTGCGGACCGGGGTGCCCGTGGTCCTGTGGAGCCGCACGAACGGCACCGTGGCCGAGTTCGAGCACGCGCTCCGCGACATCGTCGAGGGGCCGGACCTCCGCGGCCTTCCCGGCGAGGTCAAGCTGCTTCGCGGAAACGCGATGCGAGGCGACGAACATACAGACCACGCCAGACCCCAGGTTTCTCTTCTCTGGGACGACCCGAGCCACTTCTTGGGGGACGCACCGCCACTTCGTCCGCCGCAGGTCTTGTGATGGCTATTCGGTGGCTTCTATTGTCGGTAAAGGAGAACCAATACCACCGATCTGCTTGCGGATCACGATCGAAGAGAGCATCCTCGGAGTAGGGTTTAGCTCCGCCCGTCTTTGCTCAGAATCTGCCGCGTTGAGATAGCAGAGAAGCTGGGTCTATAGCAGATACCCAGGCCAGAAGGGGACGTCGCCGATGAGCGCTGACGAGCCGCCCGGTGCCCCTTCCGCCGATGGCAGAAACGGAGCGAGTGGCGGCCGCACCGCGTGGTGGATCTATCGAGGCACCGGCCGGCCGCTCCCCGACATCCACGTGAGCGAGCTGCTGCCGGCGCCGCCGCCCTGGCGGGCCTTCGACGGCGCACCCGTACGGCCCCCGCCACCGCAGGACGGCCGCGATCTCGACCGCAGGCTCGGGTCGGTCGAGAACTTCCTGGCTCGACAGCCCGATCGCGGTGAGGTCGATGCCGTCAACGCCGCGCTGCTTCTGCGCCGCCCGCTCCTGGTGACCGGGAAGCCCGGAGTCGGAAAGTCCAGCCTGGCCTATCGGATCGCCCGCGAACTACGCCTCGGCCCGGTGCTGCGCTGGCCCATCAGCAGCCGAAGCACCCTCCGTGAGGGTCTTTATGAGTACGACGCGATCGGACGGGCACAGGATGCCGCGACCGCCCGTCAGCTGCCGGGGGAGCAGCCGGATCCGGACGCATGGCGGGGCTCCAGCATCGGTGAATATCTGCAACTCGGCCCGCTCGGCACCGCGCTGCTCCCCTACGAAACGCCTCGCGTGCTCCTCATCGACGAGCTCGACAAAAGCGATATAGACCTGCCCAACGATTTGCTGGACGTCTTCGAAGAAGGCGAATACCGGATCCCGGAGCTGATCAGAGTCGCTCCGCGAGAACCCGAGGTGAAGGTCCACACCGCCGACCCCGAGGACATGGCCACCATCGTCAGGGGTCACATCCGGTGTCGGGCCTTTCCGATGATCATCATCACCAGCAACGGGGAACGGGAGTTCCCGCCGGCATTCCTGCGTCGCTGCCTTCGCTTCACCATGAACGAACCCGACGAGAACGGCTTGGCCGGCATGGTCGCCGCGCACTTCGCCAAGCGTTCCGGCCAGGACGCGGCTCAGATGATCCACGACTTCATGGAATACCGCCAGGTCCATCATGAGCTCGCCGCCGACCAGCTCCTCAACGCCGTTTTCCTGGCGACCTCGGGCGCCCAGACGGCGGATCCCTCCTGGGGCCGGTTGCTCGACCTCG
Source organism: Streptosporangiaceae bacterium (assembly GCA_025964715.1). GTDB lineage: Bacteria > Actinomycetota > Actinomycetes > Streptosporangiales > Streptosporangiaceae > Actinomadura_C. The sequence goes on from JAOPYH010000340.1 coordinate 56,096, forward strand.
TGTGGCAACGCCTGAGCCCAGAGGCGGCGCCGGAGTGAACGGCCCGTCCTCCGATCCTGCCCGGAGCGTGAGACGGACCCCAGCGCCGGACGACCGCCCTGTCTCCTACGAGGTCGCGGACGCCTTGTGGCTGGCCTGTCAGCAGGCCGCCATGGCGCGCTCGCCCTGGCGGGACGGCTCGGGCAAGACGCCGTCGCCGGGGGAGCCTGCCAATCAGGGGCTCCCGGGGGACCCCGCCCCTGCCGGCGACGCCGGTCGGCCCGCCACAGGATCGGGCAGGTCCTCGCCCACGGGTGAGGACACGACCCGCCACCCGGACACCGACACCCCGGCGGCCGATCCGGTCCAGGACGGCGCACCGTCCCCGCCCGGCCCCGCGGGCCCTGCCAGCATCACCCGGTTCGCCGGTTCCGGTCTGCGGACGGCGTGGCCAGGCGGTCAAGCGAGCGACGACCCGTTCGCCGGGGTGCCTCCCCTGCTGAACCGGCGCCGCCTCGCCCACGCGCTGCGCCCGTTCAAGCGGACGGTCCGGCCACGCTCGGCCGGCACCGAGCTTGACGAGGAGGCGACGGCCGTCCGCGCCGCCGAGGATGGCCTGTGGCTGCCGGTGACCCGTCCGGTTTCGGAGCCCTGGCTTGATCTTGATGTTGTCGTCGACGACAGCAGATTCGCCAGCCTGCACCGTCCGGTGGCCGATCAGTTCGTCGAGAGCGTCGCGACGGTGGGGGCCTTCAAACGCATCCGCCTGCACCTGCTCGACACCGATGTCCCGACGTCCGACGCGCTCACGCTGCGCGGCACCGGCCCCCATGCACGCCGGCTGCCGGCCACGTCACTGCCGGGTCTCGGCCGGCCGGAACGCCGGCTCATCCTGGTGCTGACCGACGGGGTCGGGGACGCCTGGCACTCCTGCGCCGCGCAGACGGTGCTGGCGGAGTGGGGGCGGCACTTCCCGGTCGCGATCGTGCAGATGCTGCCTCGCCGGCAGTGGCGCCGAACCGGCATCACCGCGCACTCCGCGAAACTACGCACCTCCGGTCCTGCGCTCGCCAACCGGGCCTACCACGCATCGCTGTCGGTACCTGAGCTCGCGGGCTTCCATGCCGCCTCGCCGGCCGCGGTATGCGTGCCCGTGCTGGAAATGGCTCCCCGGCCACTGGCCGAATGGACCCGCTTGGTGACCGCGACCGATCACCAGTGGCAGGGCGCCGTGGCGGTATGCACCGACAACGGAAGCCCGGTCCAGGAGGACGATGCGGACACCGGGAACGAGCCGCGGACCTCCCCCGCCGAGCTGGTCCAGCGGTTCCGCGCCGCTGCCACGCCGACGGTGTACGCGCTGGCCGTCCACCTCGCGGCCGTGCCGTTGAACCTCCCGGTGATGCGGCTGGTGCAGCGCACCATGCTGCCCGGTTCGCGGCCGGCCGACCTCGCCGAGCTCGTCGGCAGTGGCCTGCTCCAGCGGCTCGGGCCCCGCGACGGGCATGACGTCGAGGCCGTGGACATGGTGACCTACGACTTCGTCCCGGGGACCCGCGCCGAGCTGCTGGCCGCCGGACGCCGTTCCGAGACGACGAGGGTGCTCGTGACGGTTGCGGATCACCTGAGCGATCGGGTCAGCGTGCTCCGCGAGCTACGCGACATGGTCGTGGCTCCGCATCACGCCGAGGCGCCGGTCATGACCGCTGACGTCGTTCCATTCGCCGAGCCACTGCTCCACGCGTTCAGAGCACTCGCCGGCCCCTATCTGCGGCCCGCCCAGGATCTGGGCATAGCGCTCGAGTTCGCAACGCTCAACCCCGACCTGCATGATGGCGTATCAGGACCAAAGAATGATGTGAGACGCGCCCCCGTGGCACCGCCTCCGGGGGGTATTGATAGTGCCATGCGCACACTCAATGAGCAGGCACTGAATGACGACCGTCCTTCGCAAGACGGAGCGGCCTCTAACGACAAAGCCATCTTTTCTGGAGTCGGCGTGACGATCCGCACCATCCCCCCCGCGGCAGAACGCAGCCCCACCGAACCACCACCGATATGGGGCAACGTTCCTCCGCGCAATATCAGCTTCACCGGGCGACAGGCCATGCTGGAAACGCTCCACCAGCGGCTGTCACAGGGGACGACGGCCGTACTCCCCGAGGCCCTGCACGGGATGGGCGGGGTCGGTAAGTCGCAGATCGCCATCGAATACGTCTACCGGCATATGCATGACTATGACTTGATCTGGTGGATCCCAGCGGAGCGTCCTGGACAGATCCAGCAGAGTCTGGCCGAACTGGCCTCGCACGTGGGGCTTCCGGTCACTTCCGAGGTCAATGTCGCGGTCCCCGCGGTGCGGGAGGCGCTCCGGCTCGGGCGTCCTTACCGCAACTGGCTGCTCATCTTCGACAACGCCGAGCAGCTCGACGACGTCAGGGAGTTCTTTCCGACCAACGGTCCGGGCAAGATCCTTGTCACCTCACGCAACCAGGCGTGGACCAGCGTGGCGAGTTCTCTGGAGGTCGACGTCTTCGCCCGGGAGGAGAGCATCGCTCTGCTCCGATTGCGCGGTCCCGAGCTCGACGAGGCCGACAGCAACGAGCTGGCCCAGCTCCTCGGCGACCTGCCTCTCGCGATCGAGCAGGCGGCGGTGTGGCTGTCCGAGACAGGCATGCCGGTGGCGGAATACCTGCACCTGTTCCGGGAAAAGCACGACCAGGCCGCCGAACTTCTCCACGACGCCGCACCGGCCGCCTACGAGCTTCCGGTCGCGGCCGCCTGGAACGTCTCTCTCGACCAGCTGCGGACCCGCGATCCCGGTGCGCTTCAGCTGCTGCAGGTCTGCGCCTTCTTCGCACCGGAGCCGATCTCGCGCCGGCTGCTGACCGGGAGCCGCAACGTCGCCGGTCCGCCCGAACTGATGGAGGTGCTGTCCGACCCGGTCAAGCTGGGCAGGGCCGTGCGGGCCATCAACCAATACGCACTAGCCAAGATCAGTCATCGGCACAACACCGTCATGCTGCACCGGCTCGTACAACGGGTGCTCGTCGGCCAGATGACTCCGCAGGAGGCGGCCGAGCTGCGGCACTGCGGTCATCAGCTGCTCGCCAAGGCGGACCCGAACGCCCCAGACCTGTCCGTTCACTGGCAGCAGTACGCGGAGCTGCTGCCGCACGTGCTGCACTCCGACATCGTGGACTGCGACGACCCCTGGGCGCGGCAACTCGTCCTCAACCAGATCGAGTTCCTGTTCCAGTGGGGCGACCACCAGGGATTCCTCAGCCTGGCGCAGCGAGCTGTCGACACCTGGACCGACAAGCTCGGCCCGGATCACGAGCAGACGCTGGCGGCCGGCCTGCACCTCGGCCGCGCGCTGCGGCTGCACGGACGCTTCACCGAGGCCTACGAGCACCATGTCCGGGTGCGGGACACGCTGGCGAGCAGCCTGGGCATGGAGGACGAGCGGACCCTGGAGGCCCAGCAGTTCGTGGGCGCCGACCTCCGTTACCTCGGCGACTTCGCCCAGGCGCTGGCACTGGACGAGCAGTCCCTCGAGGTCGTACGGCGCAGGTTCGGTCAGGACGACCCCACCACCTTGCGGCAGGCGCACCTGTACGCCATCGACCTGCGGCTCACCGGTGATCCCGAGCGCGCTCTCGTGCTGGACAACGACACCTACCAGCGACTGGTCGCTGTCCTCGGCGAAAACCACCCGAGCACGATCGGCTCGCTCGCCGCGATCGCGGTGGACGAGATGGAGTCAGGCCGGTACGTCAAGGGACGTGAGCTGATGCGGCGGCACCTCAAGCAGCTCGAGAAGGTGTACGAGCCCGGCTCCGCGGGCTTGGCCGAGAGCCTCACGATGATGTCGGTCATGGAGCGCAAGGCCGGCGATCACGACAGGGCGTTGGAGCTGTCCGATCAGGCGATGACCGTGTTCCGCGGGCGCTACGGTCAGCTCCACCTGGGAACGATTGCCGCGGCCCTGAACCACGCCGTCAATCTTCGGCAGGTGAACCAGCTGGGCGAGTCGATCTCCCTCGCCAAGGACACGATCAAGCATTACCAGGCCATGTTCGGCCCCAAACATCCGAACACACCGGCCGCCAATGTCAATCTGGCCGTCGCCCTCCGGCTGGACGGGCAGTTGGCCGAGGCGAGACAGCTGGACGAGACTTCTTTGGCCACGCTGACCGAGGTGCTCGGCGCTGACCATCCACGGAGCATCGTCTGCGCCATCAACCTGGCCAGCGACCTTTTCGCGCTCGGCGACTTCGAAGGCGCGCTTCAGATGGATCGCCGGTCACTGGAACGCGCCCGCGAGGTCCTGGGGGACGACCATCCCACCACGCTCGCCTGCGCCTTCAACCACGGACTCGATCTGCGCGCGGTCGGTGAAGAGGCGGAAGCCGAAAGGCGACTCGCGGACGCGTTGGCCCGGTTGCACAGGGCTCTGGGCGATGGCCATCCGGCGGTGATCTCGGCCCGTCAGGGCATGCGCGCCGACTGCGATATCCACCCCATCCCGGTGTGATCATTTCGGCGATCGGCGGCCCCATCCGCGCGGGGCGGGGCCCCGTCGCCGATGCGCGGCAAAGCGCTATTGCCGAAGCCAAACCTTCATACGTTTCCCGGGTAAGGGATAGTTATGCATAGGCCACGGGACTTGCTACGCAATAGGGTCGCTCGGAAACGTCCATTTAGGCCCAAACCCGGTGATGGACGTGGCACCTGGTCGACACGTGGACAACATAGACTTTCCCACGTATAGTGCAGTAGGTATATTTCCTACTCCCTATTGGCGCGCCCTAAAGATACTGTGACCCGGTGAGCAGCTCTGGTCCGAGTCGCCTGCAGGCAATTCCGACCCGCTTCCTCGCGACCATTGAATGCTGCTACAGAGCGGAAGAGGGAATGGTCAGTCAAGAGGAGCTGGACAATGCCTCATGGCGCAAAAGCAGCCGATCCGACAACAGCGGCGCCTGCGTCAGCGTGGCGGCGCTGGGGCCTTACTGCGCCGTACGGGACAGCAGGGACGCCAGTGGTCCCGTGATCATTTTCTCGAAGGCCGCGCTGCGCACGTTCTTTCGCAGGATAGAGCAGGGTAATTTCGATTGATCGGACTACGGGCATGAACGGAGGCGCGGCCGGGTTGAGCACCACGCCTCCTGGTCAGGCTGGCTTCAGAGCTCGAAGTCGTTGCTCTTGATCGCGGCCATGAACCTGCGCCACTCGGCCACCGAGAACGCGAGGTGAGGTCCACCCGGGTTCTTGGAGTCCCG
>JAOPYH010000360.1 GCA_025964715.1 Streptosporangiaceae bacterium
GACGTGCACAGCGCGTGCCACGTCTCGGCCGTGGCGTCGGTGAGGTTGGCGGGGATCGCCGACAGCGTGTCGTCCGCCTCGGTCGTGATCGGCTTCTCAACGCCGTTGACGTTGTACGTACGCGACACGTGCCGCTCATCGTCGTTCGAGCCCCCATCGAGGCGGACCGAGGTAGCGCCGGGTCGGTACCGGGTAATGACGTGCCCGATGTACGCGGCCGACAGCACGGCCGTCGCGTTCTCGTCCAGGCCCTCACACCCCAACGCGTCGATCACGGCGAGTTCGTCATCAGTGGGCGTCGCGGCCTTCAGTGCCGCGCGCTCTTCCTCGGCCTTGCGCAGTGCTGCCGCCTCCGCCTCCGCCTTGGCCTCCGCATCGGCGGCGGCCTGCGCGGCCTTGACCTCACCGGGCCAGGTGTCCCCGGCGGAAAGCCAACGATAGGGGCCGTCCTTCACGGCCGTGTGCTTGGTGTCCTTCTCCGGCTCGGTCACGACGCCGATGCGCACGGCCTGAGACCACAGGCGGAACGCGGCCTCACCCTCATCGGTGAGACCGAACGCGCGCACGCCGGGGGCGACGGCGTACACCTTCACGAACCCGGCCAGCCACAGGCCCGGTACCCGCTGCTTGTTGATCTTCGCGGAAACGTCGGCCTTGTCGGGGGAGACGTCAAAGGCGGTGAACCCGTCGGCGGTCTCGCGCAGCTTGCCCTCACGCATCCATCCGAGGGCGCGCCACTGGTCCCGGCTGAAGTTCAGCGCCTGGGCGGCGTCGATGTCGTCGGGGGTCATGGTGTCGGCGTCCTGTGCGGCGTGCCCGTCCAGGTGGAGGCGGGCGGCGTCGTCGGCCTCATCGCGGGAGGTGTACACGTACGCGGCGGAGACGTCGGCCACCGGGTCGCCGTACTTGTTGAGGGCCATGGAAACGGGGCCGTGCCGGTCGCACTCGGCTACCCACTTGGTCTCGCGGACGTCCAGCGCGACCGCCCGCGCGGGGGTCGGCGTGTTGTAGGCGCCGCCGGAGGCGGGGACGTCGGCGGCCTCGTCCGCGTCGCTGCCCTCGGCGCTCTCGCCAGCTGCCTCCTCGGGGGTAGCGACGGCATCGGCGGCCCGCTCGGAGTCGGCGGGGAGACCGGGAACGGGCTTGCCGTCGGCGTGCGCCCTGACAATGTCGCGGATGGCGTCGGTAAACGGCTCGTCGTTGATCACGGACGGGTGGGCGATGCGCTCACCGTCGGGGGACAGCACGATCCACGGCCACTCGCGGCCGTCCTCCTTCACGATCCTGTACACCTGCGCGCGCGTGGTCGCGTGCCACAGAAACCCCGTGATCCGCTTCACCGTGATTCGCCGCTTACCCGCCATGTCCCTGTGTCCTTCCGTGTCGTTGTCGTGGTCCTGCTGTGTCCCGCCGTCGCTGTCGCCCGGAGGGAGGGCGGGGAAGTCCTCGATGCCCCGCGCTGCCAGTTCCCGGCACTCCCCGCACCGCCAGTCCAGCGGTCACACCCCCCGGCAGCACCGGCGCGGGGCGGTGCGCTCGGCCTCCCGTGCTGCCTCGCGGCGGGCCTCCCGGCGGTCCCGGATCCGAGCCCGCCGCATCAGGGCCTCGATGTGCTTGCGGGTCTTCTCCGCCTCGACGGCCGCCCGCTCCGCTCCCTTGCGGGCGACGGCCAGGCGGCGGCGTCCCTCACCGCCCCCGGGAAGCACCGGCAAGGCGTGCGCGTCCTGCCCGGCGTGGCTGTCCCACTGCCGGGCCCGGCGTGCCTTGCGAACCGACGCCATGACGTCGGCCTCATCGCGCAGCACGCCCGGCCCGGCAGCCTCGGCGAGCCTGAGCGCCTCGTGTCCGTCCTCCGTCGCCACGACCAGGTCCGAGGCGTGACGCGCGAGGTATCCGCAGCGGGCGAGTAGCCGCACCCGCTCACCCTTGACCCGCCGCCCTGTACGGCCGTCCGCGTCTACCGTGCGGAACCCGGAACCGTCGCCCTTCAGGCCACCGGCGACAGCCAGCCGCACCGTGTCCACGAACGCGGCGCACCAGCCGAGAACGGCCATGGTCCGCTCGGCGTCGCTATCCGGGCCCTGTGAGCCGGCCGTGACCTGGGGGCCAGCGACCAGCGCCAGCCGGGGACGGGGGGGAGGCGGCCGGCTCAGGAGCAGCGGCCGGAGCGGGGACCGGCGCGCGGGTCACGCCGACGTCGATGGAGTCGCCGGGGTGCAGGTTCACAGGGAGGGTCCTTCCGGGGAGTGCCCGGCCGCCCGGCGGCGTAGGGCGGGCGGCGTAGGGCGGGCGGCGGGATTGGGGGGTGGATCAGGCGGTCGGGGAAAGCGTGTCGAGCAGCGGCTTGACGAAGGTCCGGGCGACCGCGAGCGCGGGGCGCCGCCAGTGCGGGGAGTTGCAGATGAACTTCCACAGCTCCTCGTCGGCCTCCACGGCCACCAGCCCCTTCGCACCCGGCACACTCCCGGGGGCGTGCGCGCCGTCGATGTCGATGAGGGAGCCGTCCGGCCGAATCGCGACCAGGTGAGCCAGCTGGCAGGAGCACACGTCTTCCACGACGTCGCCGTCGCTGCACAGGTCGGGGTCAAAGCAGCACTCCGGCTTGACCAGCACAGCCATGGGCCATCCGGTCGCGGCGGTCAGGGCGCGGGCCAGGGCGTGGCACTGGCCGTTGGCGAACGCCTCTCTTGCGGCGTCGTCCAGCCACCCCGTGGTGACGGTGAACTGTTCCTGGTACCGGCCGGGCACGGTCATGGTGATGCCGTCAGGGAGCTGCACCAGGGCGGCGAGCCGTTCCATGGCCGCGTCGAGGAAGTCCGACGCCTCGATCGCGGTCGTGGTGCGGCTGTCGTCGTAGTCGGTGAGGTCGTCGGCCTTCACGTCTCCGTCGGCGTCGCGGTACGGGTCGAGGGTCTTCCGCTGCTCGTCAGCAAGCTCCCAGTAGTCGCGAAGCAGGTCGACAACAGCAGTGGTGGGCAATGCAACGGTGCTGGTCACAGGTGTCCTTACGATGTGTGGCTGGGAGACCGCGCCCCGGGCCGGCTGCGGGGCGCCGGGGTGCGGCGGAGGGGGATCAGTCGGCGGCCCGACCCTGTTCGGCGCGCAGTTCGGCGAGGCGGGTAATCACGGCGCGGGCGACGCTGCCCAGGAACGGGCCGCCGGACGTCCCTGCCCGCTCCCGGAACCGCTCGTTGGCCAGGCCCATGAACCAGACCGACGGGGAGTCGTCGGGACGGATGAGGGTGGCGAGCATGGCGGGCGTCGCCTTCAGCAGGTCGCGGGCCATCTCGTCTACGGCGGTGTGCGTGTGTAAGTCGGTGGCGGTCATCTCGATGACGGCAGGGGTGGAGGACACCGGGGCTCCGTTCGGGGCGTTGCGTGGTGGGCGGGAGAGTGCCGGGCGGGAGCGGCTTAGGTCGCGCGCTCCCGCCCGAGCGGGCCGTCAGGCGTACGTCTCGCGAAGCGCCTCGATGGCGGGCGCTTCATCCGCGAGGAAGGTGAACCATGCGGCGTGCGGGCCCTCCTCCTGCCAGCGCGGGCCAGGGTGAGGGCGTGCCCGGCGCTCACGGCGTCGGCGAAGCCGTACCGGGCCAGTCCGCGCGCGGCGAGTCGCCGTTCAACGACCTCCCAGTCGTGCCCGGCGCGGAGCTGCGTGGTGCGGACGACGGAGTGCACGGGCAGGTCCGCCCACTGCTCACCGGTGAGCGGCGAGTCGGTGTGGAAGAGCACCTGCGAGGACTCGGGCGTCTTCTCCAAGACGACCGGGCCCGGTTGCTCGTAGGCGTAGGCCATGACGTCGCGCGCGCCGTCGACCAGCTCGGCCCAGCGGTCGGAGTCCAGCTCACCGGCAGCCGCAAGGCGGTCGAGGTGCTCCCACGCCTTCAGCAGCGCGCTGGGCATCTCATCGTTGGTCTCGTCGTCGTCCTGGCCGTATTCGCGGCCGGGCGCCGCGCCGATCTGCCCCCACACCTCGGCCCGGGTGAACTCCGGGCCGCCCTCCCAGACGGTGGTGAACGCGTTCTCCTGCACGGAGTTGACGAGCCGGTTCGCGGCCGGGTGCACGTCGGCGAAGAGGTTAGCGGCGGTGTCGTATTGGTCCTGTCGCTTCTCCTCGGCGCGCTCCGCCTCCCACTTGGCCTCTTCGGCGGCCCGCTGCTGCGCCTCCGGGTGGGCGGCGACCTTGGCCTCTGCCTTGGCGCGGCACCGGTTGTGCAGGGTGGAGAGCGGCCACCGCCCGGCGTCATGGCTGTCGCGGTAGAACGTGTCGTTCTCGCGGTGCTTGTGCTGGCGGGCGCGGATGGTGCGGTTGCCTCTACTTGAGCCACGACAAGCCGTACAGAACACGCAGAGTCGGCCGGTTCACATTGGTGTACATGCCGGGCATATCGAGTTTCACCCAGTAATGCTCCTGAAGGACGACAGCGCAGGACTCCAGCCCCTTACGCTGTGCATCCTGATCACCATCCGGGTCGAATGTTTGCCAGATGATCCGCGTCTCGCCTTCGCGCTGCTCCGCATGCCAGACCTCGAAACCAGCGCGCTGCTCCTTCCAGGAATACTCCGGTACACCTGCGCGCTTCAGGTGGGTGCGAAGGTTCTGCTGCATGTTCTTGAGGGTCCGAACCTCTACAGCAATAATCGGCATTCCTGTTTCCCCTTTCTAATTGAGTAAGGGACTAGATGATCTCACCTATGTAGTGGGTGGAGTAGCGGCCTCCGTAAGGAACGATATCTAGAGCAATGCGGCGAGCCGCAGCCATAACGAAATCCCTGCTTTCTCCCCAAACGGTGTGCCGCGGCTCCTCAGGAAGTTTCACGTCGCAGTCAACGACAACGTCTGTGTCCTCGGATTTTTCCGCGCATCGCTTGTGTGCGTGATCCGCGGTTACCGTGACTTCATGGACGCCTTCTGCTTCCGGGGTCCACTGAATGTAGGCCCAATGCATTTCGTGCCCTCCAGGGCTAGTCTCAGTAGACGTAAAGCTCTATGCCGTCGCCAGTGTTCTGGTTCGTAATCGAGACACCATCATTGCAGCAGCGACAGCTACGGGCTTTGATGTGGACCTCAAATCCGTCATCTTCCGCTTGCTCGATTACCTTGCGGAGCGCTTCCGCATGTTGCTGGAGATTCAATGGAGTTTCCTTGATGGGAGCACGGTGTTCCCGCGCTGCACGTCGGCCTCGACGTAGGTCAGGGCCTCTCATGAGAGACCCGAGGTGGGCAGGAATCTCCTTCCTGAGCAAGCTCAGGAAGGAGAGCGCTTCAGTCACCGCTGTTCCAGGGGAATTCGTGGCCGTGCCGGGCCACAAACGCGGCGTACGCGGCGATGATGCACGGCCGGTCGTTTCCCTGAGGGAACTGCTGAGCGGACCTGAGGTCGTCGTCGAGAATGAAGGCGCGCCGCCTCACGGTGCACAGGTTCGCAACACCGCGGACGGTTATCAGGTCCGTCTCCTCATGCCCGCTGGCCACGAGATTGCCGTGACCGTCTCGCACGTACAGCGGTTTGCCCCGCCGATCGTGGCCGACCTTCTCGGCGACGGCCATGAACACCGGATAGTCGGCAGGGCCGTGCATCCGCTCCTGGCGCTTCTCCTGCTCGGTCTTCTTCCGCAGTGCAAGGGCGCTGGTCAGGACGTTGACGCCCGCGCCGACGAGGAAACTCTCCACGGGCAGGTCAACGCTGGCCATGATCCAGCACTCGTCGAGGATGTACTGGCGGAGCGCCTCATCGTCGGCGCCGGGGTTGGACAAGATCCCGTTGGGCAGGACCATGCCGATGCGGCCGCCGGGCCGCACCCATTCGATCGCCTTCTGGACAAAGAGCTTCTCAGGTACCACGGAGGAAGCCGGCTTCCCGCGTCGGAGAGTGCCGTCCTTCTCGCGGGTCCAGCTGAAGGCGACGCTCGGCTTCTCAACCTGTGACGGGCCTGTGCGGAACAGCTCCAGGACAGGACCGGTCACAGCGATGTCCGAGCCGAAGGGGGGGTTGGTGAGCAAGACGTCGACTGCACCGGGACCGATGCGGTCGAGATGCCGTCTGGCATCGGGGAGGCCGGGTAGGGCGCCGCTCGTGGGGAAGGCCAACGAGTCCATGTGGAAGGTGTTGCCGAGGCTGCCGGTCAGCATCATCACGGCGAACGCGGCGGCACGGGCCATCATGGGGTCGAGGTCCGCGCCGAAGACCCGCTCTTGTGCATTCCTGCTCAGTTCCTCGTGGTGAGCTACTGCCAGTCGGGGGTGCTCCTGCGTGGTCAGGAGGGCGGCCGCGACGGCCTGTTTGCGGCTCAGGGCTGCGAGGCTTTCGCGGAGGAAGCCGCCGGTTCCGCAGCACGGATCGAGTACGGTCTCGCCTGGCTCGGGGGCGGTGATCTCCACCAGCAGGCGGACCACGCTGGCGGGGGTGAAGTACTGACCGTGGTCGCCGCTCAAGGTGTCGCCGAACAACTCGTGGTAGGCGGTGGTGAGGGTGTCCAGGGGCGTGGTGCAAAGGCTGTAGGCGGCCAGCTCGCCGACGAGGAAGCCGAGAGCTTGATCGCTGAGAGAGAGCTCGTCGGTCTGGTCGAACAGGTTGTCGTGGGCGTAGCGCTCCTTGACCTCACCGAAGAGTGCTCTCACGCGTTCCGCCGCGGTGGAACGGTCTGCTTCACCTGGAACACGGTCCGACGTGTCGCGGTGGAGGTGGAAACGGGTCTCCCTCTTTCCTTCGCGGACCAGGTATTCGTCATGGAACTTGGCGAGCAGGACGTACAGGAGCTGCCAGAAGGACGCGTTTTGGGGCTGCCCCTCGTTGACGTGGATGGCGTTGCGGCAGCGCCGGAAAGCGAGCCTCAGCATCGTCTCGTTGGCCGGTGTGCTCCAGGTGGTGCGCGAAGGAGGCGAGGGTGCGGTGTCACGCTGGTGCGCGACTGCAGTTGGCCAGTTCGTCAGAGGCAGGAACGTTTTGTTCCCCGCGGACGTGGTGCCGCGGCCGATGAAGAGCAGGTCGTTGCCGTCGGTCCACAGGCCGTACCGGCAGGCGGGCCCAGCCGCCTGCATGAGCGCGGAGACCTCGCCGGCCGTGTCGTCCTGGTGGTGGGCGTGCGTGTAGGAGCGGATTTTGGCTGGGGCCCGGTTGTTCCTGGGGCGGACGCTCGTCACGACGACACGGCGGATGTACTCCTGCTCATGCGGCCTGCCGTGCTCGAAGACGGCGAGGCTGGCACGTCGCCGACGCGGACGGCTGCCTTCCGGGTCCGTCACGTGGAGGGGTACGTCGGCCGCCACGTCGCGCGGGTCGATGCCGTACTGATCGACGAGAGCCCGTACGACGCTCTGTCGTAGCTTCTCGGTCTCGGAGAGCCGGATCACCGTTGTGCCGGTGATGTAGTCGAAGTCTTCGGTGTCTGCCAGGTCGTGTGGTTGCGCGGGCTCCGTGAGGACCGCCGGCTCCAGCTGCGCGATCGGCATTTCTGCGTCGCGGTCTGAGGCCATGGGAAGTGTGGGGGTGCTGGGGGCTGTGCATGCCTTGGCCATCTATTTCATCTCAGCGATCTCGAGGTCTGTGTGTACTCGGTGCGGCAGGTGACGGCCATCAGCCGGAGGAGGCCTGCGGCCCGGGTTCAAACAGCGGTGAGACGGACGGCGTGCGCCACGAGGGCGGTTGCTGTGAGCCCGCCTTCGTGGGACTCCCAGTTGATATGGACAGTGGATGCCGGGTAGTCGCGGGAACGGCCCAGGTGCAGCACGCTGTGAGCGCCGTCCTGGATGATGCTGATCAACGGCACGCCTGGAAGGCTCTCGGGGATCACGGTCACCTCGTCCGAAGGCGCAGTGCCGTCAGCGAGGCCGTCGAGGTCGGCGGCCAGCTGCTGCAAGTGATATGTCTCGTGAGCGCAGGCGCCGTCGCAGGTCAGAATGGCCGTACGGGTCCCGTCTCGCCCGCTGTACAGCTCGTGGCGCGTACGTTCGCCGTCATGCTCGCTGAGGACCGCCGTGGCGTCAGCCTCGGAGTGGTTGCGGACGATCCAGAACGCCTCACTCTCCTCGTCCTGCCACCTCCAGCTGATCTGAACGCCAGGTGTGTTGAGAACCTCCTTCCAGCCGGTTGTCGCTATGGGCGGACCGCCCCTCCAGGCGGACAACTCCAAAGTGCTGCGCCCGGAAGCCTGGTCGGCGAACAACGCATCAGGAGTGGACGGCCATGGCCTGACGCGGGCCAGGAGAAGGGGCGTGTCTGTCGGCCAGTCGAGCCCGCCGTCGTGCGTGAGACGGCGGCGCTGAACCGGGCACGCTGCGCACGCCCCGGGTCCGTCTCCAGGACAACGCTCGTAACCGCCCCAGCGCTGGCGGCCGGTCAACGCCTCGAACAGCGAGGTGTGATGCGTCGGCCGCCACCCACACTGATGCAGGTGGTCGAAGTGGGCGCCGAGGGTGAGGCGGGTCCAGCCGTTGCCGTCTGGGCCTCCTGGTCCGTAGGCGGGCTGCTCCAGGAATGTGGGCATGAAGGTACCTCCAGGTCCGTCATGAAGGTGAAGTGGAATCAAGGGCCGAGCGGGCCCGTGCACTCGCGCTGGCGTTCGGGCATCCCCTGCTCATAGCGAGGAGCGCAGCGTGATCGTCAGCGTTCTCGGGCGGGTGGGGCCGGTGGGTGAAGGGGCTGCACGTTCCTGGGTGTCCGGCGCCGGACTTGCAGTCGAACGGGATCGGGCGGCTACGGCCCTTGCGGCACACACGGGGGCTCATGGCGTGCGCCTACGGCAGTACGGCGCGGAGCCCGTTGGTGAGCAGGGCCACGGCCGCAGACAACTCGCGGGGCGTGGTCAGCGCGCCCATCTGAGAGGCCACAGCCGAACGGCTCTGACCAGCAGCGGCATTGAGTGCCGCCTGAACGGCGTGGCGGACGGTTTCCGTGACGCGCATCTGGACTTCGGTGTCCTCCAAGTCGGCAGCTGTGACCTGCCCGCGCCCCATGAGGCGGTTGGTCTTGGAGGCGACATCGAGGGTGGTGAGCGCGTCGTTGTCCGCCGCGGGGGCGAGAGCGGAGAGGTTGGCGCCGCCGAAGGCAGTACGGAAGCGTGACGGGCAGTGGGTGTGAAGGTTCATGGCGAGCTCGGCGGCGAGGCCGCGGACGGCTACCAGACCGTACGTGTTGGCCAGTTGCGTCATGAGTCCGAGCGCCGCGTGAAGATCCCCCTGCCTGAGGGCCATCAGGTAAGCGTCGGTGACGGCGCGTATAAGCTTCTCGGGAATCGCGGTACTGGACACGGTGCTTTCCCCGTTCGGGTGTTCGGATAGCTGCGCGCCGACGGACTCGCAGGTGATGGGGTTGTCCCAGTCGTGATCGGTCATGAGAACGCTGCTCCTTGAGCTTGTTGGATACGGCAGCTGGCTGTGGCCAGCAACGAAACTGCCGGTGGAGCTGGGCTGGTCGTTCCAGCACGGCCCCACCGGCAGGCGGGTGTTTCTTTGGCTCCCGAGCCGGCTGTGCCGGCCCAACGCTTGCGCTTCAAAGCGGGTCTTCGAACTACCCATCGCGGTCACTGAGGTCGATCACCACTGATTGGCCCGTCGCGGGGGCCGTCAGCAGTCCAGGAGCGGGCCGTAGCGGTGGTGGTGAACGTCGATGGCTTCCTGGATGTCGGCTTCGGTGAAGCCGCACGCCTCGGGCGAGAGCGTGCCGTCGTAGAAGTCGATGGCGATGTCCAGCAGCACGGCCAACAGGTCCTTCAGGTCCCGGGGGCCAGGGTCACGGTGTGGTGGGCGCTGCCGGGAAAGAGCTGCTCGGTGACGAGATGGGCCAGGCGGTGCCAGGCCGGATCCGGTCGGCCGAGGAGGTCGGCGCACAGGTGGCGGGCGATCGCGGTGGAGAGGGCGACGACCGGCGCGGCGAGCATGACGTTCGGCCGACAGCGGTAGGGGGCCAACTGCGTGCTCCTTGGGTGTGGTCGGGCAGGACAGGACGTCGAGCGAGTCGAGTGCTCCTGCAGGAACTCGAATCCCGATCCCGGCATGAACGACCAGGTGTCTTGCGTACATGGACGGCAGGAGCCAGGTCACGCTGTGTGTCAGACCTGCGTGGTGGTCCGCGTTGCCGGGGGGTTGGCACTCACGAACTGGAGGAACCAGTCGGGGATCTGCCCCAGCTCGGCGTGGTAGTGCGTCCAGATCTCCCGGACGGGAAGCCGACGCAGGCGCCCGTCGGGCAGGACCATCTGACCGGTTACCTCAATGCTGTTCCAGCGGGGCGTAGCGTCGCCGTTCTGAAACCAGCGGACGCGCAGCCTGACGGGCCGGACGGTCTCGCTGTCCTCGCCGTCCTCAACGGTGAAGTCCGGGCCGCACCGCCCCTGCCATACCTTTTCGTACGTCCGCTGCGGCGGCTTCGCCGTCATCGCGTCGTCGTACTGCACCACCTCGTCGAACCGCTCCACACGCAGCGAGGGCGTGAACTGTGCGGGTACGGAGGGTCCGTCGGCCGACTGCTTCATGTCCTGCTCCTTTCCATAACCAGGCGGTTGCCGCCCGGTTGGTGCCGCTGCCGGGACCCGGTAGTCGGGCGGCGCGACAGCGGGCTCAATGGGTTCGGTCAGTTGGCACGCGTCGCCCGCGGCTCCTGGGGAGGAGCAGGCGGCGCGGGTTGGTCTCCTCGGGGTCGATGCCGAGGACAGGGTGGTCAGTACTTGCGGCGGGTGCGGAAGCTCTTCCAGTCCTTCTTCTTCAGTCGGGCCTTGTCGCCCAGGGCGTCGGGGACGCAGTCGACGGTCACGAAGGTGGCGCCCTTGCGGGTCACGATGCCTTCCCGTTCGTGCCGGACGAAGCGGCGCTCGTAGCCGTCGATGTCCTCCGTCTCCGTGAAGCCGATACGGTCGCCGACCTTCACGTCCTCGAAGGTCACCCAGTCGAGCAGACCCAGCCATGCGGAGGGGTTCATCCTCACTGTGGCAGCGGTCTTCCGTTCCTCGGGTGTCGGTGCCTCGTCGCGGGCCAGGGCGGCGGCCAGGGTGACTGTGCGGCCGGTGTAGCGGCACAGGGAGTTGCCCGGCAGGAACGGGTCTTTGAGGGTCGGCGGTCGCCCCTGGTACATGGGCGGGAAGTGGTTGCCCAGCTTGCCGTCGCGGACTTTCACGCTGTCGTCGCACGGGCACAGGGCTTCGAGCGCGCCGTCGAAGCCGCTGATGCGGACGGGGAGCAGGACGGCGGGGTCGTGCCCGGTGGTGCCGGGGGCGAGGAACGGGGCAGGCACGAGTCTCTCCGAGAGGTGGTGGGATGGGGGGCCGGGTGCCGCGCCCTATAGGGGTAGCGCGACCGCAGGGCCCAAGTCGTGGAGTGGCTTCCGGGCACCAGTGGCCCGCGGTATTCCGGCGGTGCACGTACTGCCATGCCGGTGCGCACCCTCTCAACGGGGACGTCGCCTCGGAGGGGCGCGTCGGTGACGGTGAAGACGCAGACATCCCCGTCAGTGGCATCGTCGCGGCCGAACTGGTCTGCCCAGACCTGGCGAGCGGCCCCGAGAGCTGTGCTTCCTTCAGCGTCGATCTCCCAGCTCACGCGCCACCTGGTGTCGTGCTCTGCTGTCGGATCGAGCCCTTCGGGCACAGACTCTTCGTCCTCCTCGAAGGTCTCGCGGAAGCGCGCAAACGCTGCGCCAGCGTCGTCGGCGCAGATGCCGGAGACTCCGGCCCCGCGGTCGGGGATGACGGCCCAGACGTCGCCGAAGGCCCACATGCGAACCTGGTCAATGCGGGACTCGGGCGTCCCGTGGTCGTCGAGGACTGCGGCGAATATGTCGAGCCAGTCATCCTGCGAGCAGTCGCAGATCGTCTGGATGGCGACCGCGTACTTCTTCTCGGAGTGGAAGATGGCGAGCCAACGGCGCGCCCTGCCTCATCGGCTCCCGGGGTTGCGGTCAACCCTCCTTGGTGTGTTCCTCAATCGGCTGAACAGTGTCCAGATCGACGATCTGGCCCACTCGAAGGGTGTTCAGTCCGCGCAGCATCGCGATCTCTTGCTTGCGCTCCGCGATGCCGGCGGGGCTCAGCGGCCGGCCGTCCTGCCTGAAGTCGCCCTCTTCCAGAAGCTGTTCCAGCGCAATCTTCCAGTGGTTGACCTGGTATTGCGTGATCTTTTGCATGCGGGCCATGCGTCAGTCCCTCCTCGAAGGGCGTGATGTGGGTTGGATGTCGTGCGGCACGACCCGGTCCAGCGCGAGCACGTCGTCGATGACACGGGAGTTTCTTCTTCAGGTGGCCGACGGATACTGGCTCTTTTCCCAGTCCCTGAAGGCGCGCCGGAACTCGGGAGAGTCCTCTGGTGCACCGACGGAGCTCCCTGACCAGGTGTGGCTCTGCCATTGCGCGAGGTCGCTCCCCGCGTTGCTGGAGGACACTTCCGCCGCGCATGCGTGTCGGTGCCAGTTTCAAGCCCTGATCGTGTCCGGGGGCCCGAGGACGCTTTCGACATCCCCGATCCGAGGATCACCGGCGTGCACAGTCCACCTGGCAGTCGTTCCGTCCGCCAGGGTGATCTCGATTGATGCGCTCGGCACGTCGGTGCCCCGCAGCTCGGTGATGGCCTCGTCCTGATTCGTCACGAGCAAACTCCTACCTTTCGTCGGTGCGCGTACGGAGATTCGTCGGCACCCCTCTTTTTCTGCGTGGACCAGGGCGTCGAGGTACTCCTCCAGCTCCCGCTGGGACATCTTGCGGGGGTCCGTCGAGTCAGTCACCGGAGTCTCCCTCGGCGGCGCGGCTCTTGCGGGCCGAGCGCCGACGGATGCTGGCGGCGAGGAGGTCGTACTCTCGACGTGCCTCGCTCGCCCTGACACGGTGATGCTCAGCCTGGCGGTTGTGGTCCCCGATCGACTTCTCAAGTCGGGTGAGCTCGCGGCGGAGGCTGTGCTCTCTGTCGCCCCAGTAGATCTCGCGCACGGCGGCCGTCAGTTCCGATTGGTGCATCATCAGCCACTCACCGGGGATCCGGGCCTGGACCTTGGGCATCATGCTGTGCTTTTCGAGCTGGAGCACGATCTCGCCGTCGCCTTTCATGGACGGCCGCGCGAACGCGACTCCCGGTGAGCCGAGGAACGGCTTGAGCCGCTGGGGCACGGTCTCGGCAGGGAACTTCGCGAGCACGCGTGAAATCAGGCCCACCATCTCGTCGAGTTCGCCGAACAGCTGGATCGTGGCGTCGACGATCTCTGTGGTCTTGTGCTTCATCACTTCTGGTCCTTGAAGATCGGGTCCTGCTCGGGAACCGGGACAGGGCCGTCCCGCCCCGGTTGGGCCTCCCCCTCATGACGTAGAGGAAGACGCTGCCCGTGACGCAGAGGATGGAGGCCTCTATTCCTTCGTATCCATGGCCAGACCCGTCGTCGGGGCGCGCTCGTGAGAGGCCGCCAGGGGTCTGGTGGGAGGCCGATGCGTGTCCCGGCTGGTGCATTGACGGGTCACATCGGTGTCTTGCTCGGGGCTTCGGCGATCAGCGCCGCTTTCGCGTCCGGCCGGTGGCAGCAAAACGTCTCCTCAGGGACACCACCGGAACCCTGGGATGCCCCTGACGAGACGCCGACGGATCAACGGGGCACGGGCCGGGTGCACGAACAACCGGCCTGTTCCGGTATCGATCCCGCCCCCGGGTCGGCTATGCCGACCGATGTCGCACGGCTGGAGAACTGCACTGCCGAGGAGTGGAACTGCTGGTGCACCGGCGGTTGTTGCCGCCGCGGGGTGGTCCTTCGCCCCGGATGGAGGTGCTCGATCGACGCGTGGTGGGGGTCAGTCCCGCGTAGGAGGCCGCAGCAGGTGCGGCATGGTGCGGGCGGCATCGGCGATGACGTAGGCATCGCGGGCATCGGTCTTGCCAGTGCCGGAGTGCAGGTCGGCCAGCCGGCGCATCGACAGGCTCGGGAGATAGGCGACTTCGCCTTCACAGGCGCGGGCCACGGTGACCGCCAGGGTGCCGATGGAGACCGGCTGGTCGACGACGACCCGGACCCTTCCCCGGCGCCCCAGGCGGCCCGAACAGCTCCCGCAGCCGGGGCTCGCCGTTGGGCAGCGGTTTGTCGAACAGCGTACGGCCGTCGGCCAGCAGGGCCGTTCCATGGTGAGCCGACTTGCCCACGTCCAGGGCACAGAAGACATCGATCGACGTGAAGTCGTTGCTGGTCACCGGGCTTTCCCTCCCCTCCCGGCACAACGGGTGACCTGCGAGGACACCGGAGATCGGCAGCCACATTACGCAGCCCTGCCCGTGGGCGGACACGCTTCCATCAGCGATCAACCGGCGCCGCCAGGACCGGCGACAGCACCCCCCGGATCATCAAGGACAGGGGCAATGAGTCATACCGGCCCCGAAGGCCACGAGGCGATGCTGGGAGTCGATGGCGCTGCCGGCAACGGCGTCATGCGGAGGCGCGAGGGCGTCGCGTGGAGAGCGGCCGAGCCGCCCCTGCGTCGTTCAGGCGTCGAGAAGCACGCAGACGGGGCACTCGGGTGCCCCGGACGGCGCGGCACGCTGCATGGTGTAGCCGCACAGGCAACCATGGAACGTGCCGTCACTCACGTGTATGTAGGCGTCTTCCCGCCCTCGGATCTGGTTGCGGGCATCGGTGATCTCACCGGGCTCGACGAAGGTGACGTCGGTGACGCCCATCGGGGCAAGGTTCCCCGCGATGGCATTCTTGAGGGTCGCCACATCCGGGTCGTCACCATCGACACCCAGCCCGGTGAACCCGACGTTCTGATCTGCCGGGCCCGGCTTGGGGTTCTTACGGGTCCCGCCGGAGGTGAAGTCCTGCATTGTGCTGTCACTCCTCTGTCGTGGGTGGGTACGGCCAGCGCTTCGTGGTGCTTGTCGCGAGCGCAGGAATGCAGAAGCCCTGGGGAACACGGAGCTCTCCAGGGCTTCTCGTCGTCTCATGTCGTCGTGCGGGGCGGCTGTGCCGCTCGTCCCGTATCACCGATCTCCTGGCCAGGACGGATCATGGGATTAGACGCGCGTGCCGCTTGTCGCTCAGGTCGATCTCGACGCTCCGGCCGGTGAACCGCTCGATGACGGTGAAGACGCAGGCGTCGCCGTCGTCCGGCTGCTCGTACCGCAGGAACTTTTCCCGCCAGACGTCGAGAGCGGCCTGGACCGGGGAGACGCCTTCGTCGCTGTCGATCTCCCACCGCACGGGGTACGAACCGTCGTTGGTGATGTCGGGGTCGAGCTCGCCGCAGTGACCGGCTCGTCACTCGTGCGGTGATCGGGCACGAGGGTGACGACAAGCAGCTCGACGAGCCTCTCGTCGTTGGTGGGTCCGCTGTGGGATGACCGCCGAACCAAGTACGACGGCGACGAACCACTGCCCTTCTCCATCGTCTTCGGTAAGGCAGCTTCAGGTCACGTTCTCGCGTACCCGTGGCGGTCGAAGAGCTTCATCGCCGCGTCGCAGTTCGGGCACTCGTGCGGGCCGTAGATCTTGATCGTCGGCGCGGAGTGCGCGGTCTTGGGAATGTCCTGGCTGGTGATGTGGGTCATGCGGGGTACTTCGTTGTGCTGTTGGGTTGTCGGGATGCGGTCGCCCAGCTCAGTCCCGAGACGCGCTCGGCATAGCCACGCGCCCAGACCTCAGCGTCGTCGTCCGGCCGAATGCTCGCCAGCGCGACGTGATGTCGAGCATCACACGGGCCTGCATCATCGGCCTTTCTCGTCGGCGTTGACGGTGCCGGCGGAGCACGTCCCGTCCTGCTCGGGCGCGACGATGGTGACGCCTTCGTCGAGCGCTGCGCGGATCTCGGTGATGTGCTGCTCATCGGTGTCGGCCTTCGGAGTGTCGGAAGAAAGAGATACGTATGGCTTCGCCACAGCGCGACGCTTGGCCGACTGCTGCCGCTTCGGCGGCGCGACGCGGAAGTCCATCGAGATGACGGCAGCGCGCCAAGTCCCCCCGCTGCCGTCAGGCGCATCCGGAATCAGATCGCAGAGGTAGTGACCGGCTTCGATGCCGAGGGCTTCGTCGAGCTTCCAGCCAGTGATGTAATTGGTGGCGCTGCCGTGAAACCCGCGCACGACGTAGACGTGCTCGCCGGTCTCTTCGTCGGAGCACCGCTGGAGCATGAGCTTGCGGGCGTTCCGGTCTACCAGGATGAGGAGCTTCATCGTCGGCATGTTCGCCGGGTACCGGGCACTGGCCTCGCCGGGGGTGGGGCGCAGCCAGTCCCGGGTGCCCGCCGACAAGGAAATCTGCGAGCGCCCGTTCTCGAAATGGGTCACGGTGAGCTTCGCAGGACCCTGCTTGCGCTGAGGTTGTCCCGGGTCGGGGTGATAGATCTCGAAGGGCATGGTTGCGGTCCTTTCCGAAGCTATTCAGTAGATGCGCTGGGGCGCAGCCCCACGCAGTCGGTGCTCCCGCGAGGTCTGTGTCCTGTAGGCGTCCGACCCGTTCTGACGCCTTCGCAACACCCGGGTCGGCCCCGCCGACCCTGGTCCCCGAGGCCAACGCCCAG
>JAOPYH010000384.1 GCA_025964715.1 Streptosporangiaceae bacterium
GTCCGGTGATGTTTGGGCTGGTTTCCAACAGCTGGCGGACCTTGGGCATGGCGGGGTCGTTGGAGTAGGGCGCGCTGGTGGAGGGCCGACGCCCGGAGCGACCGGACTTCCCACCGCCGTGATGTTCGCGGTTGTCGGCGAACTCCCAGATCGCGGCGCGCCGCCACCGAGGCACACTGCTGCTGATCTCGTCCGGCTCCGGGAAGTAGTCGCCGTAGCGGGGGGAGAGATAGGCGCGAATGACCGCGCCGGGTTTCGCCGCTTGGGATCCCAGGACGCGGCCGACCTCGTCGGCGTCGAGCAGGTCCTCCGGTGCGCCGCTGCGGTCGACCGGGCGGAGCTTCGCGCGCTTGGCCGCAATCCAGCCCGCGTACCAGCTCGCGGTTTGCGCGGAGGGCCAGCGGCCGGAGTCGTCGGGTTGTGGGAAGCCGGTCTCGGCGCGCTGGGCCTCCCAGCGGTAGGTGGTGCTAACCGCGACGCCGAGGTGGGCGGCCAGCTCTTCGCGGGTCACCATTTCGGCGCTGCGGTTCGGCTCGCTGGTCGCGGGGGTGTCAGTGGATGGCTGCCGGCGCACAGCTGCAGACGGTACGACACACCCTTCACGGTTGGAGATCCCGGTTATTCATTTACAGCAGCCGCAGTTGTTCGGCGCATCCGATACGTGCTCGGTGGCGCGCGCGGGGACTGGGTGGGGTCAGGCGCCAGTTCGCCGGCCGTCGAACTGGGACAGTCGTGATCTGGCCAGCGACCGACGATGTCGTCACGCCACTCCAGGGCGAAGTGCAGGCAGTTGCGGCACCCTCGGCGCTGGTAAGGGCAGGGCTCGTACCGCATCCGAGCCGAGAAGGACCAGCTCATCGAGTCGCTGCTGGCGAGTCGATCGCCGTAGGACTCGAGCCCGTCGAGCTTCATGCCGAACCCGTGTAGCCGTGAGACTCCGGCGCGATGCAGGTCGTTGAGTAAGAACCCGATGCGGATGGTGGCCTGGCGTCGACAGATGGAGCCGACTCCGACTCGGGGTTCCCGGGTCAAATCGATGCCGGCGTCGGCGTACATGCCGACGCAGTGCATGTACTGGCCGGTGGTCCAGCCCTGCACGACGGGCATGACAGGCAGGTCGGGAAGCAGTTCGCGCAGCTGGATGAGGTTGTCGACGGTCCGGCGCTGGTGTTCCTCGACGCTGAGACCGGTCTTGACGAGCATGTCCGGTTCGCACATCCAGTCCTGCGGTGCGATGAAGTCAGGCATGCCGACCTGGTCGACGAAGCGGCGGACCTGAGCGGCGTACTCGGACGCGGTGAGGGTCCAGCGACCGTGATTGGAAAGCTGGCTGAACCCCCCGGAGTCCAACGCCCAGGGGCCGCGAGCACGGTGGAGTTTCTGGATCCTGGCCAGGCGTGGGCGGGCCAGGAACAGCGGGACGTTGGTTCGAGCGAGCCAAGCGGGTTCGGGGACGCCGAGGTAGAACGTCATCGAACGTCCCGCGGTGCAGGGCTGCCGGTGGTGTCGCGGGGGCCGCGCTGGCCGGGAGCCAGTTCGTCGTCATCGAGATCGATCGCACTGTCCGGGCACCGCGCGGGGCACGGCTCGTTTCCCGGTTCGGCCGTGGCGGGCGCCGGGCGCAAGGACCATGGGCATCGGTCGCCGATCTCGCAGTTGTGCTCGACGTAGTGCATGGTCGCCTTCCGTTCGTTTGTGGTTGCTCAGGCCAGGGCTTGGACGAGTGCGGCGCCGAGCCAATGCGCGACGTTCGCGGTGACCGCGTTGCCGGCTTGCATGGTCTGTTCGCCCTTGTTGCCGGCGACGAGGTAGCTATCGGGGAAGCGCTGGGCGCGCAGCTGCTCGCGGGGTTGCAGCATCCGGAAGCTGCAGTCATCGACGGTGATCCCGGCGTCGACCAGGGCGAAGCGGTCGTGGCTGGTGAGGGTGCTCAGCGGGTGCGCGGTCGTGCTGGCGACGCCGGTTCGGTAGTAGGGCACTACGAGTGCGTGATGGTCGTGTGCGGTGATGACGCCGACGGGGTCCTCGACCGGGCGAACGAGATGATTCGCGTCGCTATGGCCGAAGTTGCGGACGTAGAAGGCGCCGGGCGGGATGGTGAGGCCGTGGTGGTTTCCGCTGGCGGCGAGCCCGCTGATGGGCTCGGTGGTCGGGGTGGCGGTGCAGTTGTTGCGGAGCACGGTGATCAGGGGCGGGCACGCCAGTCCGTCTCCGATTTTGGCGGTCCGGGTGGACAGGGGTGCTTGGTGCGCGGGGTAGGCCCGGTCACCGTCGTGATTGACCGAGACCATGACCGGCGAGTGCGGAGGCAGGGTGGCGACGGCCTTGGTGGCGGTCGCGGTGAGGGTGGTGAGCGGGGCATGCTCGGCCGGCCAGGTCCGCACACCGGGCCTGCGTTCGAAGGTGTTGCCTGCGGCTTCGAGGGTGATCGGGCGGGCGAACCGCTCCAGCCCGGCCTGGATGCGGGCGCGTGTTTTCGCGGCGAGCGGACGGGTTCGGGCACCAATGGTTTCCCCGAGGTCGGACCAATCGATGATCGCTGCCGCGGGCAGGACGTAGGGCTCGACGGCGCTGTGGCGACATTCCGAGTTCGGGCAGCGGTAGAGGTACTGCTGGCGGTACTTGCCGATCCGGCGGACTCCGGAGCGCTTCCAGGACTGCACGGCGTGTACGTCCTGGTCGCAGTGAGTGCAGTGGGCCAGGGGACGGGGATCGACATCGGGCAACGGCACCCCGAGCTGGGTGAAGACCAGGTAGAGGCGGTTTCTCCATTGAGCCGCGCGCGGGTTGCTCTCGCCGCCGATATGGGCGGAGGACACGGAGACGTACTGGACGTTGTAACCAAGCAGCTTGACCCCGTCGACCCACCAGTCGAACAGCTTCCAGTCGGCGGCCTCGTCGACGTTCTCGACGATGACCGCGCGGTAGCGGTGGGACCTCGGCAGCCCTGATGACGTCGTGGAACGTTGCGCGGGTGCGTTCGAGGCCTTCCTTGGCGACCGGGCCGAACAGCTCCAGCTCGCCCTGCCCGCCGGCGCGACCCCGGTTGCGGCGCTGCCCGCCCGCGGGGGACAGCTCGGGACAGATCGGTCGCGCCATCTCGTATCAGAGCGAGAGTGATGAGGAAGTTGCCGTGACCGTCGAATGCCTGAATGTGGGTCTCCGCGCCGACGTCGCCCACTGCCGGTTGGTAGTGGCGCGCGAGCAGCTGCAGGTCCGAGCCCAGGAGTAGTCGGAATGAGGTCCGCTGTCCGATCTGATCGCCGCTCTCGGCGCCAATGTCGGGGATGTCCTCGCTGATCATTCGTCGTCACCAGTCGAGTCGATGATGAACTGCCCGGCGGCGGAGCAGTTCATGACGGTCTGACGCTCGGTCCAGGCCCCGTCGTAGTGAGCGGCGTATTGCTCGGCGCGGTGCTGGTCGGCGAACGCGTAGATACCGAAGTTGTCTGGGCGGAACGCCGTCCAGACCTCGGGCGCCGGTGCCTCGCGTTCAGGGACAGCCCGAACGACCGGCTGGAGGGCCGCGACGGCGAGGTTGAGGAAGCGCTTGACAGAGGTCAACTCGACCTCGGTTGCAGTCGCCAGGCGCGCAACCAACTCGATCAACCGGTCGCGGTTCTCGGCGGGGGAGAGCTCGCTCATCAGCGTTGCCTTTCAGTTGGAGATCGTCGTCGGTGGCCATCTGTGACCGTTCGCGTCCTTGATCATGAGGCCGTAGCGGTCGGTTTTCAGCGGCGGCCATAGTGCCCTCTGTGGGTCTAGATTCTCACTGTCTTGCAGTTATTATCTTACTGCAAAAAGGGTGGAATCTCAACGCGAACTGATCTTTG
>JAOPYH010000392.1 GCA_025964715.1 Streptosporangiaceae bacterium
GTGGACGGCGACGACGATCCGGTGGTCGCGGCCGTGCTCGGCGGACTGGTCGTGGTACTTCGACACCAGGGCCGTGACGGCCCCGGCGAGCTCCTCGGCGAACGCGGCCCGGTCGGCGGCCGAGGCGAAGCGCACCTCGCCGTCGATCGCGAAGGTCGCGACGCGCTTGCGCGCCCGGGCCGCGCCCGTGATGAGCGCCCCGACGTCGCGGACCAGGCGGGCCGCGACCGCCAGCAGCCAGCTCGCCGACAGCTGGTCGGGCGAGCGGGCGGGGTCGGGCTCGACTGACGCCAGCGCGGTCGGGGAGATCACGTAGGAGGCCGCGGTCGCGCGCATGATGCGCTCGTTGACGTTGCCCTTGCGCCGCTCCTCGATCATCTCGACGAGCCCGTGCGCCTCGAGCGTCTTCAGGTGGTAGTTGACCTTCTGCCGGGTCAGGCCGACCTTGGCGGCCAGCATGGTGGCGGAGCCGGGCTCGCTGAGCTCGGCCAGCAGCCGGGCCCGGATGGGGTCCAGCGAGACCTCGGCGGCGGCCGGGTCCTCGATCACGGCGATGTCCTGCATGGCCGCACGCTACATCCGACAAATTATCTTGTCAAGAAAGCCCTATTTGGCGGTATGCACGACGGAGCCCGCCACCGCGAGTGCGGTGGCGGGCTCGGCGCCCGTGTCCTGCCCGGGTCAGTGCAGGCTGTCGGCTCCCTCACGGGGTCCGACGGCCGCCGGCTCCTCGGCGGCCTCGAGCTCCGCGTGCTCTCCGTGGTGGCCCTGCTCGATCGGAACCGAGTTGAAGGTCCAGTAGCGGTTGAGCCGCGCCCTGAGGTGCCCGAGGGGGCTCCGGCTCCCCGGTGCGGGGATGCCGTTCCCATCGCTGGCGGGCTGCAGCGGCTTACCCTCCACCTTGCTCAGGATGACGGCCGCATGGTCCTCCGACGCCTGCTTGTGCACCTCGATGAACTCACCGGTGGGCAGCATCTTGAGAATGCCGCTCTCATAGCCGTGTGCCATGGTCGCGGCGTCGCTGCGCTGCAGGCCAAGGCAGATCGCCATGGTGATGGCGAAGAAGAGGCACGGGCCGATGAACACGGCGAACCGGAAGAACCAGGTCGTGGCGTACAGCGACACATGGAACTTGTCGGCGATCACGTCGTTACCGCCGGCGAGCCACAGGAGACCGTAGAAGCTCACCCCGGCGATGCCGATGGCGGTGCGGACCGGAGCGTTGCGCGGCCGGTCGTTGACGTGGTGGTAGCCCTGGTCGCCCGTCGCCCACCGTTCGATCCACGGGAACAGTGCCGCACCGGTGAAGATCAGCCCCAGCGGCCCGAGCGCCGGGATGAGTACGTTCCAGCTGATCGTGTGACCGAGCAGGTTCGTCTCGATGTTCGGCATGATCCGCAGGGCGCCTTCCATCGCGCCCATGTAGAAGTCCGGCTGTGAGCCGGCCGAGATCGCGCTCGGGTCGTACGGCCCGAACAGCCAGATGGGGTTGATCTGGGCGAACGTGGCCAGGAACGCGAGGGCACCGAGGGTGAACAGGAAGTACGCGCCCGTCTTCGCCATGAACACCGGGTAGAAGGGGTAGCCGACGACGTTCTCGTTGGTCCGGCCCTTGCCCGGGTTCTGGGTGTGCTTCTGGTGCCACATGATCATCATGTGCGCCGTGACCAGCGCCAGGATGATGCCGGGAATCAGCAGCACGTGCAGGGTGTACATCCGGGGGATGATGCTTTCGCCGGGGAACTCCCCGCCGAACAGGAACATGTAGATGTACGTGCCCACCACGGGGATGGACTCGGCCACACCCTGGGTGATCCGCAGGCCCGTGCCGGACAGCAGGTCGTCCGGCAGCGAGTAGCCGAACAGGCCCTCCACCATGCCGAGGACGAACATGCCGATGCCGATGAGCCAGTTGAGCTCCCGCGGCTTGCGGTAGGCGCCGGTGAAGAACACCCGGAGCATGTGGGCCATGATCGAAGTCATGAACAGCACGGCGGCCCAGTGGTGGAGCTGGCGCATGAGCAGACCGCCTCGCACATCGAAGGTGATGTGCAGCGTCGAGGCATACGCCTCGCTCATCTTGACGCCGTTCAGCTTCGTGTACGAACCGTCGTACAGGACCTCCGTCATGCTCGGCTTGAACCAGAGCGTCAGGAAGGTGCCGGTGAGCAGCAGGATGATGAACGAGTAGAGGGCGATCTCGCCCAGCATGAAGGACCAGTGGTCCGGGAAGACCTTCTTCATATTGCGCTTGAAGAAGGTGGTCGAGCCGAGACGGTCGTCGATGAAGGTCAGCGGTGCCTCGACCGCCTTTGGTGCCGTTGCCTCGCTCATCCGCGCTCCCAGAAGCTCGGGCCGATCGGCTCGGGGAAGTCAGCGGTGGCCACAAGGTAGCCCTCGTTGTCCACGGCGATCGGCAACTGCGGCAGCGAGCGGGCCGCCGGGCCGAAGATCACCTTGGCGCCGTTGGTGGCGTCGAAGGTGGACTGGTGGCAGGGGCACAGGATGTGGTGGGTGGTCTGCTCGTACAACGCCGCGGGGCAGCCGACGTGTGTGCAGACCTTGGAATATGCCACGATCCCGTTGACGTGCCAGTTCTCGCGGCCCTTGACGGGCTTGAGTTTGTCCGGCGGGATGTTGACCAGCAGCACCGCAGCCTTGGCGATCTGGTTCAGCGGCTCCTGGGCCTTCTCGACGCCCTCGGGGATCACCGTGATGATGCCGCCGGGCGAGTTGAAGTCACTGGCCTTGAGCGGCACACCGGTGCCGTCGACGACCAGCCGGGCGCCCTTCTTGCCGGATCGCTGCGCCGTCCTGACGGCGTCTCCCCAGAAGGTGTGCCGGAGTCGCTTCTCCGGCAGCGGCCCGAGGTCGCGCAGCAGCAGAACCGGGGCCAAGCCGAGCGGGGCGACCGCGAGCAGGAGCGTGCGGCGCAGCAGCGGCCGCTTGGTGATGCCGCTGTCCTCGGCTCCCGCCAGGAACTCCTCGGTGAAGACCTTCCGGTCCTCGGGCGGGGAGGCGATCACACCGCGCTTCTGCACCAGCGGATGGCTCGTCATGAGCCGGCGAATCCAGATGGTGACGCCGACGGCGAGGGCCATGAAGGCCACCGTCATCGCGGTGCCGAGCGCGTAGTTCACCTCACGGCTGCGGCTCAGGCCGTGCATGCCGCCGTGGCGCCCGCTGAACCCGATGAAATAGACGATGAAGGCGACGCTGGCCAGGAAGGCCAGCACGAAGAAGGCCGCGACCACACGCTCGGCCTTCCGCGCCGACTGCTCGTCGAGCTCCTCGTCCGACGCCGCTGCCGCTGCCGCGGGACCGTCCTCGGGGGCGAGCAGGTGACGGTCCTCCGCCGGTGGCGGTGTGCCGATCACGCGCTTGGGAGTGCGGTCTTCGTCACCGGGCGTTCCGCCGGTGACCTTGGGCTCCTGCGAGCCCCCGGTGTCGTTGTTTTCAGTCATGCTTCTTCTTCAGCTTCTTGGGCTTCTTGGCGGTGAGCCACATCGCGGCGAGGACGAGAAGACCCATCCCGACCGTCCATCCGGCGAGACCCTCCGCGACCGGCCCGACGCGTCCGAGACCGTTGCCGCCCGCGTTGGGCTCCTCACGGGTCTGGACGACGTAGGCGATGATCGCACGCTTGTCCGCCGGGGTGAGCGTGGTGTCGTTGAACAGCGGCATCGCGTAGGGGCCGGTCAGCATCGCCTCGTAGATCTGGGTCGGCGTCGACTTGTCCAGCGCCGGCGCGAACTTGCCGCCGGTCAGAGCCCCACCGGATCCCGCGAAGTTGTGGCACTGCGCGCAGTTGGTCCGAAACAGCTTCCCGCCGAGCGCGAGGTCGCCCTTGCCGGGGTCCACCTGCTCGGGCGCGGGGATGGTCGGACCGCCTCCGAGCGACTGGATGTAGGCGGCGACGGCCTCGATGTTCTTCGGGTTGCGGAATACCTCGACCGGCTTCTTGCGCGGCACCTGGGCGCCCGGGTTCATCGCGGGCATGCGGCCCGTGCTGACCTGGAAGTCGACCGATGCGGCCCCGACACCGAGGAGGCTGGGCGCGATCTGCCGGCCCTTGGCGTCCTTGGTGCCCTGGGCGTTCAGGCCGTGGCAGCTGGAGCAGTTCTGATTGAACAGCTGCTTGCCGTTGGCCATGTCCTGGGCTGCCGCCGCCGAGTTGCTCGCCTCGGCTTTATCGGCCGTGGGCGAGAACCCCGCGTAGACGACGCCGATGGCCGCGAGCGCGACCAGCACGACAGCGTAGCCCGCCCACGGGCGCCGTCGCCAGGCGGTGAACCGTTTCACGAATGTCCTCGTTCCGGGTTACTTGATCAGGTAGATGGTCGCGAACAGGCCGATCCAGACCACGTCCACGAAATGCCAGTAGTACGACATGACGATCGCGCTCGTCGCCTGCTCATGGGTCCACCGCTTGGCGGCGAAGGTCCGGCCGATCACGAAGAGGAACGCGATCAGCCCTCCTGTGACGTGCAGGCCGTGGAAACCCGTGGTCAGGTAGAACACCGAGCCGTAGGCCGACGAGGAGAGCGAGAGGCCCTCGTTCCCCACGAGCTTGCTGTACTCGAAGAGCTGACCGCCGACGAAGTACGCGCCCATCAGGAAGGATATGACGTACCACAAGCGGAGCTTGCGGACATCGCCGCGCTCCGCGGCGAAAACGCCCATCTGACAGGTGACGCTCGACGCCACGAGCACGAAGGTGTTGAACCCTGAGTAGGGGATGTCGAGGTGCGCCCCCGGCCACTCGCCGCCCTGGCCCATCGTCACCGAACGGATGGTGAAGTACATCGCGAACAACGCCGCGAAGAACATGAGCTCGGACGACAACCATACGATCGTCCCGACGCTCACCAGGTTGGGACGATTGGCCCGAGCGCGAGGTGCTGTCTCTATCGCGGATGCTGTTGCCACGGGCGCCATTATTACGGCACCTGCCGGCAGGACGTGCACGACCCCCCGTTGTAGCCGTCCTGTGCCACCATACGGCCGACCCGGTAGCCTTTGCGCATGAGCACTGCTGGCCCTTTGCAGCACAGCGACGGAGAGCGCCCCACCTCCGTCATGAAGGTCCTCGTCTACAGCGACGACGCCAACACCCGCGCCCAGGTCCGGCTGGCGATCGGCCGCCGCCCGGCGGCCGACCTGCCCCAGGTCGAGTACGTCGAGTGCGCGACCCAGCCGGCCGTGATGGCCCGGCTCGACGACGGCGGCATCGACGTGGTGGTCCTGGACGGTGAGGCGCAGCCCTCCGGTGGCCTCGGCATCTGCCGGCAGGCCAAGGACGAGATCTACGACTGCCCGCCCGTGCTCGTCATGATCGCCCGACGTGACGACGGCTGGCTGGCCACCTGGTCTCGCGCGGACGCAGTGGTCAGCCGGCCACTCGATCCGATGGCGCTCGCGAACGCGGCAGCCGATCTGATGCGCCGGCGCACGAGCCGGCTCCCCGTTCTCTGACCCGACGTTCTCTGGCCCGACCCGCGCGGTCCCGCGCGCGGCGAGCATCCCGCGACGGCCGGCCCCGTGCCGGACAGCCCGTACCGCCGTACACGTGTAAGGAGCGTCCAGTGACCGCGATCGCCCACGAGCGGGCGCCGAGCTGGCCCGCGCTCCTCAACGCCCTCCTCGACGGCGAGTCGCTGTCGGCGGCCGAGACGGCGTGGGCCATGAATGAGATCATGGCGGGTCAGGCGACGGACGCCCAGATCGCGGGGCTCGCGGTCGCCATGCGAGCGAAGGGCGAGACCGTCGACGAAGTCGCGGGGCTCGCCGAGGGGATGCTCGCCAACGCGACCCCCATCACGGTGCCCGGTGACATCACCGACCTGGTAGGTACGGGAGGTGACCGGGCCGGCACTGTGAACATCTCCACGATGGGCGCGGTGGTCTCGGCCGCCGCCGGCGTGAAGATGGTCAAGCACGGCAACCGTGCCGCCTCGTCCCCCTGCGGCTCCGCGGACCTGCTGGAGTCGCTCGGCGTCGCCATCGATCTGCCCCCAGGCCCCGCCGCACAGGTCGCCGAGGAGGTGGGCATCACCTTCTGCTTCGCACCGCTGTTCCACCCGGCGCTGAAATACGCGGCCAAGCCGCGGCGCGAGCTCGGCACGCCGACCGTGTTCAACTTCCTCGGCCCGCTGACCAACCCGGCGCGCCCGATGGCACAGGCGGTCGGTGTCTTCCATCCGCGCATGATGGAGATCGTCGCCGGGGTGTTCGCCCAGCGCGGCTGCTCGTCGCTGGTCTTCCGCGGTGACGACGGCCTCGACGAGCTCACCACCACCACCACCTCCACGGTATGGGTGGTGCGGGGCGGCACGGCCGAGCGAGTGCCCTTCGATCCGGCCGACCTCGGCATCGCGCGGGCCACGGCCGACGACCTGCGGGGCGCCGACGTCGCCTACAACACCAGGGTCGCCAGGGCGCTGTTCGCCGGCGGGTCCGGACCGGTGCGCGACATGGTGCAGCTCAACGCGGCCGCGGCGCTCGTGGCGGCCGAGGGGACCCCGAAGTCGGACGAGCTCACCAAGGCGCTGTCGGGTGCCTACGCCAAGGCCGGTGAGGTGATCGAGTCCGGGGCGGCGTCGGCCCTGCTCGACCGCTGGGTACGGGCCTCCCAGCGGCTGCGCGGCTGAGGCGAGATCTCGCGCGCCAAAGCGCGACGTATGCCGGGCCGGCTCTCGAGGGGCCCGGCGGCCCGCTCAGTCCGCGCCGGGAAGACCGAGGGAGAAGGCCGACTCGAGGTCGTGCTGCGAGTAGGCCTGAAAGGCGATGTGAGTCTCGGTGTGCACCACACCGGGAACCTTGTTGAGCCGTCCCGGGATGACCTCGGCCAGTTCCTCGTGCCGCCGGACCCGCACCATGGCGACGAGATCGGAATCACCCGTGATCGAGTAGACCTCGCTGACCCCCTCCAACGCGACGATCGCCTCCGCCACCTCGGCGATGCGGGCGACGTCGGTCTTGACCAGGACGATCGCTGTGATCACGGGCACCTCCTCCTGTGTGGAAGATCCGACCCTACAAGAGGCGTCTAACTGAGCCGAGCCCGGATCAATGTAGCGGCCGGCCGGTCCGCCGTTCGGCCGCGGCCGTCGGGCCGGGACCCGCATAGGCGCGGTCGATTCGCTGCCGCATGCCCTCGGCTCCGTTGACCGGGCAGCTCCAGACCCCGTCGAGCTCCACGAGGCGTACGCCCGGCGACTCGAGCCAGCGCAGCACGCACTCCATCTCCTCGGCACTGGCGTTGCCGGCCGGTCCCGGGGCGGGGAAGACGGTCTCAGCCGTGGCGATCACAGCGTCGACGTAGGGCCGCACCGAACCGGGTGTTCGGGTGTGCGGCGGCACCGTGCCCGCCGCCGCCAGCCGGCCGTATCGTACGACCGCGAGCTCCCAGCCGCCGTCGAAGCCCGGCCTGGCTGCGACCAGCTCGGCACACGCGGCGAGCGCGGTCAGCCGCTGGCACCGGGCGGCCGCCCGGATGAAGGCCGCCAGCCGGTCCCGCTGCTCCCCCGCCTCCTCGTAGCGGAGCTCTACGGCCAGCCGGTCGATACGGGACTGTGCCGCGGCCACGACCGGACGGGTGTCGCCTTCCATGACCGCGCGAGCCAGAGTGACATGCCCCTCGTAGGTGTCGAGAGGCTCCCGTCCATCACAGGGCGAACCGCAACGGCCGATGTCGGCGAGCGCACAGGTGCGCGCGTGTCCGCGCTCGATCAGGCGGAGCGTGAGGCGCTGGGTGCACTGGCGCAGCGGAACCGCGTCGTGCACAGCGGCGCGCGCCTCCTCGGCCAGGCGCGCGGACGGGAACGGTCCAAGATAGGCGGCCCGGTCGTCACGGCACTCCCGGACGACCGACAGGCGGGGGAACGGCTCCACGGTCAGCTTCAGCCAGATCGAACGCTCTGGATGGCGGGAGCGCCGGTTGTAGCGCGGTTTGTGCTGGGCGATCAGCCTCAGCTCGCGTATCTCGGCCTCGAGTCCGGTGGCGCAGACGATCGGGCGGACGCGCTCGGCGACGCCGACCATCTCGCGCACCCGCCGCCTGGTCTCGGAGGCGGTGAAATAAGAACGCACCCTAGAGCGCAGGTCGGTGCTCTTGCCCACGTAGAGGATCTCGCCGCGGACGTCCTCGAAGACGTAAACCCCCGGAGCGCTCGGGAGGCCGTCGGCGAGATGGCGCTTGCGCTGCTGCTCGGGCGTCGGCGCCTTGGCGAAGGTCTTGACCTCCTCGAGCGAGCTGACACCGAACGAACCCAGGCGCTCGATCAGGCCGTGCAGCACGTCCACGGTGGCACGCGCGTCGTCGAGGGCACGGTGGCACGGCTCGGTCGTGGCACGGAAGAACCTGGCCAGGGTCCCGAGCTTGCAGTTGGGCACCTCGTCGCGGGTGAGGACCCGGCGCGCGAGATCGGCGGTGTCCACGACCGGGAAGCCGGGCCAGGCGTAGCCCCCCGCCGCGCACGCCGCCCGCAGGAAACCGGTGTCGAAGGGGGCGTTGTGCGCGACGAGCACGCAACCGCGCGCGAACTCCAGGAAGGCGGGGAGCACCGTGTCGATGCGAGGGGCCGCCATGACCATCTGCTCGGTGATGCCCGTCAGCACCGTGATGAACGGCGGGATCGGCGTGCCGGGATCGACCAGGGTGCCGAACTCGCCGAGGAGTTCACCGCCCCGGACCTTCACGGCACCGATCTCGGTGATCCCGCACTCCGCCGGGGACCCGCCCGTGGTCTCGAGGTCGACGACCACGAAGGTGACGTCGGCGAGTGGAGTGCCCAGATCGTCGAGGGTGCCCTGGATGCCTCCGCCGGTGGTCATGGGCAGACGGTACGGCCAGGCACCGACACTGCCCACACCGCCCTTGTCTTCGTGGCGGCAGGCCGACACGCCCGGTTGCCGCCACGTCTAGTCTGGGAGCGATGCAGGTCCGAGGGCCAGGTCGCCGCGCCAGGCGCCTATGGGCCACCAAGCGGCCGTCCCCGGTCAATCACCGGTTCGCACCGATTGGTGCGTGGCACTCTGGTTGCCGGACGGTCTTGGACTTCCGGCTTCGTCCATCTCGACCGGTCACCGGCAGCCCGTGAGGAGCACGATCATCGACACCGGCTCGGAGGAACGCCTTGACGGACCGCTTCCCGAGGCGGTGCGCCAGCAGGTCGTGGAGGCGGCCGCCGATCTGATCGGTTCGATGCCCGCGACCGACGTCCCGGCCCCGCTGCGCAGATTCGCCCGCTTCGAACCGCGCAAGCGCGCCCGGCTGGCGTCGGGCCCGATCGCCGCGCAGCTGGAGAACGACGCCGGCTTCCGCGAGGAGGTCCTCGCGCTCCTGCGGACGGCACATCCGGAGCTGGTCGAGGCCGTGGGCTCCGGGGCCGTGCCTCCTGCCGCCGATCCCGTGCAGGTGGCCGCGATCGCCTACCTGCTGCGGCCTTCCGGGTGGACGGACCGCGTCCACGCCGCCCGCGCCGAGCTCCAGCGCTCCGCGAGCGCGGCCGAGGAGGCCGCCGTGGAACGGCAGATCACCACCCTGCGTGCGGAGATTTCCGCGGCCAAGTCCGCGCGTGGCGAGGAGCTCGAGCGGATCCGGACCGAACTGCGGGACGCGCGCGCGGAGATCACGGCACTGCGGCACAAGCTGCACGACGCCCGGAAACAGGCCAGGTCGGCGATGGACCGCGCGGACCTCCTGGCCACGGAGGCCGAGCGCCAGAGCGCCGCGGCCGCGGCGGCCGCCGCCGCGACCGACAAGGAGCTGCGCAAGCTGCGCGGCAGACTGTCACAGGCGGAGGCCACGGCGGAGAGCAGCCGCCGGGCGGCACGTGAGGGCCGCAACGTGGACGACGTCAGGCTCCGGATGCTCCTCGACGCTCTGGTGGACGCGGCACAGGGTGTTCGGCGGGAGCTCGCGCTGCCGTCGACCATCGCCAGGCCGGCGGACGTCGTCGGCGCGATCGAGCCCGACAAGGGCGCTCATCGGGCGCTGCCGGGCCGGGCACTGTCCGACGAGGACCCGGCTCTCCTCGAGCGGCTTCTGACACTGCCACAGGTGCACATGATCGTGGACGGCTACAACGTCACGAAGACCGGATACGGCGACCTGCCGCTGGCCGACCAGCGAACCCGCCTTCTGTCCGGTCTCGGCGGGCTGTCCGCGCAGACCCGTGCCGAGGTCACCTGCGTCTTCGACGGCGCGGAACTGGACGCCCCGGTGGCCATCGCCGCGCCCCGGGGCGTCCGTGTTCTGTTCAGTCACCCGGGCCAGACCGCCGACGATCTCATCGGACAGCTCGTACGAGCCGAACCCGAAGGCAGGGCCATCGTCGTGGTGTCCTCAGACCGTGAGGTCGCGGACGCGGCGCGGCGCGCCCAGGCCAGGCCGGCGCCGTCCACACTCCTGCTGCGCCGTCTCGGCAGGTCCTAGCCACCTCCCGGCCACCGTCGCGGCCGGCATTGTGTCGGTACCCCTGCCTAGCGTCGCCTCCGAGGCCGGAAGCTCCGGCCGGGACGGAGAACAGCCGTGCTGATCGAGTGCGACAGCTGTGAGCTGCGCGACAGGGACTGTGGCGATTGCGTCGTGACGGCACTGCTCGGCGCCCCGGCCGGTGGAGCGGGAGTGGAAATCGATGAGCGCGAGCGGCGCGCGCTCGCTCTCCTGGCCGAGCTCGGGCTCGTTGCGCCGCTCCGGCTGAGCGTGCCCGCGACCCGGGCATCGTGACCATAGATCAGCCGGATGGGGTCTAAGGGGCTAAAAAGCCCATAAGTTCGGGTGAATCGGTTGTGACACGTGGGACGCTTCACTAATGTCGTCCGCTGTAGTAGGTGGATGAAGGGGGGCGTGCCGCAACCGTGAACAAGGAAAGATCCCATCGGCTGCGGGCCTTGGCCGGTCTCGCTCTCGCAGCGACGCTGGCGATGCCCGCCGGGACGGCCTACGCGCAGCCCAAACCGTCGCTCGCGCAGGCCAAGAAGCAGCTCCAGACACTCAGCGAGCAGGTTGACAAGCTCGTCGAGAAATACAACAAAGCCAATGAGGACCTGAAGGCAGCCAAAAAGAAGCTCACCGTTACCCGAGCGGCCGCGAGCAAGGAACAGGCCTCGTTCAACCAGATGCGCCAGAAAGTGGCGGAGCTGGCGGCGACCGCCTACAAGTCCGGCGATACAGGCGATGTGAGCGGCTTTCTCTCCGCGTCCGACCCGCAGGCGATCCTGGACCAGGCCGCGGTCTTCACGCATCTGTCCGACAACCGCGCGTCGCAGCTGAGCCAGTTCCTGGCCGTGGCGCAGCGGATGCAGCGGGAGCAGGCTCAGGCCAAGAGCGCTTACGACCAGGTGGCCGCGCTGGCCAAGGACCTGCGCGACCAGAAGCAGGCCGTGGAGAAGTCCGTCGCCCAGCAGAAGCGGCTGGTGCAGCGGCTCGGTGGCGCACAGCGGTCCGGCCCCGTCGGCGGAAGCTACACCGGCCCGGCCACCGGCTCGGCGCGGGCCGCGCTGCAGTACGCCTTCGCGCAGAAGGGCAAGCCCTACCAGTGGGGTGGCGCGGGTCCGAACAGCTACGACTGCTCCGGGCTCACGATGATGTCGTGGCGGAGCGGCGGGGTGAACCTGCCTCGGACAACGAACACCCAGTACGCCGCCAGCCGGCGGGTGGCCTTCGGCGACCTCCAGCCCGGTGACCTGGTGTTCTTCAACAACCTCGGTCACGTGGGCATGTACGTCGGGGGCGGCCAGATGATCCACGCGCCGCGCACCGGCAAGACCGTGGAGGTCGTGGACATTACGTCCGGTTACTACCGGCAGAACTACTACGGCGCCGGACGTCCATAGCAGAGCCAAAGCACACAACGGGCCTGGCTTGACCAGGCCCGTTGTTTTTTTTGCCCCTCTATTGCATAACTCGGGTTGTTTGGTACTGTATGTCCACTTCGGGACGCCCCCCAGGTGTCACGGGACGCAACAACCGACCCGGCTGGACCGTGACACGCGGGATGCGTGCGCAGCGCACTGGAGCGCGACAAACGGTCAGCCACGATATCGGGGTCGGCCGCGCACAATCCCACATTCGCGTCGCTTCGATCCTGCCCAGGTCCAGCCGGTCCTGCGGGCGGGCCCAGTCCCGCCCAGATCGCAGCGACAACGCCGAGTCCGCCTCCGTGCGGAGCCGGGGATCCACTCTCTGCACTGGTTCAGCTCCTCTACGCGCCTCCCTTAGCGGTGCGCGGTCGGGGTGCCGTACCGGCGCAGAACCCCCGGGGTGAATCGGCGCGCCTTCTCCCAGCCAGGCGTGCCGTAGGACGACTTCCACGTCCGAACCCGTCAGCTAACCCGGTAGGCGTCTGGAAGAAGGAGCTAACCCCTTGCCCAACGCAGATGACCGCCCCCCATCCCTTGGCCGGCGAGTGAAACTCGCCGGTGGCCTGATCGCGGCGACCGTGGTGATCTTCCCGGTTGCGGGAGCCCTCCAGCCGGCTCAGGCGGACACCGCACCGAACCAGGTCGCGGAGGTCGCCGCCCACGTTTCCGGCCCTAGGGCCGCCCTCGCAACGCCGCCCATCAAGGGGAACACCGCCAAGCACAAGGTCCCGAATTCGGCCGAGCCGCTGACGATAGGCGCGGCGGCCGTCGCCAGGGCCAAGAAACAAATAGGCAAGCCCTATGTCTGGGGCGCCACGGGCCCCCATGCCTTCGACTGCTCAGGCCTGGTCCAGTGGGCCTACAAGAAGACCGGCGTCCACCTGCCCCGAGTGACCTACGAGCAGTACAGCGAGTTCGACCACAAGGTCGCGTGGAAGGACCTGGCCGTCGGCGACCTCGTGTTCTTCAGCGGCCAAAACCATGTCGGCATCATCTCCAAGCGCAAAGGCAAGAAGCTCTGGATGATCCACGCGCCCCATAGCGGCTCGTACGTGCAGCAGGTGAAGCTCGACAGCTACCGCCGGCAGACCTTCGCGGGCGCCGTCCGCCCGTCCTGATCTCCGCCGCCTCTCCGCGGCCTCGAACTCCTCTCACCACCATCTGACCGCATCGGGACGTCCCTGTCGCAGGGCGTCCCCCGCCGAGTCCGCGATCGCGGAGCCGGGGACCCAATCGCGGTGTCACAGGGATGACCTGGAACACCGCCGGGGTGAATCGGCCGGGCCCTTCCCGTACACCATCGGGAGGGCCCGGCCGTAGGGCACCTTCCACGCCCGAACCCGACAGC
Source organism: Streptosporangiaceae bacterium (assembly GCA_025964715.1). GTDB lineage: Bacteria > Actinomycetota > Actinomycetes > Streptosporangiales > Streptosporangiaceae > Actinomadura_C. The sequence continues at coordinate 13,217 of JAOPYH010000392.1, forward strand.
TAACCCGGTAGGCGGCATGGAAGGCAAGGAGCACGAATGCCCATGTCCGGGAAGCACATAACCCCCATCCTGGCGATGCCTCGGCTGGCCGGCAGCCTCGCCGCAGGCTTCGCGCTCGCCGTGACGCTGGCCGGCACGCACCTGTCCGACACGGGGTCGAGCACGGCTTTCGCCCCCAAGCTGTCGTCGGCCACCTTTCCCCAATCCGAGATCGCGTCGAGCATCGGGAAGGTCAACAGCGCCGGCTCTCAGATCGCGGCCATCACGTTGAAGAACGTCGCCGCCGGGCCGGAGACCAAGTCCGAGGCCAGGGCAGGCGCAGGAGCAGGGGCCATCACGAAGGTCCATGCCAAGCGGGGCACGGCCCCGGCGTCGCCGGAGCTGATCCGGGCCGCGGATGTCATCAAGCTGGCCAAGAAGCAGGTCGGGGTCAGCGAGACCAACGGCTATGGGGGTGGCACCAAGTACCAGAAGTGGTACGCCAAATCGCACCGGGCGAAGGTCACCGTCAGGCGAGACGGCGGTTCCGTCAAGGGCTACAAGAACGCCGCCTGGTGCTCCATCTTCATCTCCTGGCTCGGCCACAAGCTGAAGTTCAACAAACAGATGGGGAACGACGCCTGGACCGTCGCGCATGCCCAGTGGTTCAAGGAGCATGGCCGATGGGGCCACAAGCCCAAAGCGGGTGCCGTGGTGTTCTTCTCCTGGAGCGGCGGCAGCAGCGTCGACGACATCGACCACGTCGGTCTGGTGACCAAGAAACTCGGACATGGCAGGATCCGGACCATCGAAGGAAACAAAGACGACTCCGTCACCAAGCAGACGCGTTCGACGTCGCTCGTGGTCGGCTACGGCTACCCCGACTACGCCAAGTAAAACGCGCCACGGCGGCGCCGCCTCCGCGTGATCCGGCGCGCGCACTAGGATCGCGCCCATGGAGCTGAGCCACCGGGCCCACCGCCCGTGAGCACGCGCCCGGGCACATTGCGATCGCCGCGGCTACGTGCCGCGGCGATCGCCGTTGCGACGGGACTCAACCTGGTCGCGGGTGTCGGCTACGTGGCGACGGGCCCAGTGCGGGACCACCCGGCCGCGGCGGCCGTCGCCGCCCGGCCGGATCGCCAGACGCTCGACGCCGTGCTGGCGGGGCGAGCGCGCGCGGTTCGCGAGCACGACAGGACGGGTTTTCTCGCCACCGTGATCTCGGCGCCGCAAGCCTTCCGGACCGAGCAGGGGCGGCTTTTCGACAACCTGGCCAAGGTGCCCCTGGGCGGGTGGCGACAGGAGCTGCCGACGGCGGAGCCCGTGGCGACGGGGCCCGGCGGCTCGACGCTGCGCCTGATCCTGCGCTATCGGCTGCGTGGCTTCGACCGCAGCGAGGTCTCCCACACCGAGTATCTGACCTTCGCCCAGCGTCCGGGAGCAGGATGGGTCATCGTCGGGGACGGCGCCTCGCTGGGGCTCCGCGACGACCCGCAGATCTGGGATTTCGGGCGCCTCGGCGTCGTGCGCGGCCGGCGCAGCCTGGTGCTCGGCAGCTACTCAAGCGGGGCCGACGCCGGGGCGCGCACCAAGACGCTGCGCTCGATCGCGCGGACCCTCGATGCCGCCGTCCCCAAGGTCACCGGAGTCGTGGGCGACCGATGGCCCCGCCGCGCCGTCGCGCTGTTGCCCGACGGACAGCGCGAGGCCCAGCGCCTGGTGGGCGGCGGCCAGGACCTGGGGCGCATCGCCGCGCTCGCCACCGTTTCACAGGACCCTCAGACAGGGGCCGCGGGCGAGGACCGCGTCGTCATCTCGCCGGGGACGTTCGCCCGGCTGAACGCCCTCGGGCGCAGCGTCGTGCTGACCCACGAGCTCACCCACGTGGCCACGGGCGCGGCCCGCGACGGCCGTACGCCGATGTGGCTGATCGAAGGCCTGGCCGACTATGTGGGCTACAAGAACGTTCACGTGAGCGTGCGATCCGCAGCCGGCGAACTACGCCGGGAGGTCGTCCGGGGGCGGCTGCCCCGCGGGCTCCCCGATCGCACCGACTTCGGCAGCGGGTCCGCACGCCTGCCGCAGAGCTACGAAGCGGCCTGGCTCGCCTGCCGCATGGTGGCCGAGCGGTACGGCGAGCCCACCCTGCTGCGGCTGTACCGTACGGCCGGTGACCGGCAGGACGCGGTGTTCCGCGAAGTCCTCGGAGTCGACAGCGGCCGGTTCGTGGCGATGTGGCGGGACTACCTGCGAAGGGAACTGAGGTGAAGGACGGCCACGAGGCGCATCCGGACCAGATCGAGGACGCCGGCACATCCGGCAGCGACCTGCCACAGGCCGGCCCGCCGCACAGGTCCCGGGTTGCGGCTGCGATGGCCTTCACCGCTTTGGCCGCGGGGCTCGCCGTCACGCTTGCACTCACCACGCCGTGGCGGCCGTTGGGGGGCGTGCCCGGAGACGCCGCCGGCCCCGACCCGGGCCGGGATTTCACCGGCGCGCAGATCAGCCGCTCGTCCGCCTTCGACATCGCGATCAACCTGCCGGCCTATCTCGGTCTGGTGACCGGCCTGGCCGCCGTCCTCCTCCTCGGTCTCACCCCGCTCGGGGCCCGGCTGCTGGGGGTGGTCTCCCGGCCGATGCGCCGGTGGCCGCTCCAGATCATCGTCATCGCCGTCACCCTCCCCGCGACGCTGCGGATCGTCGGACTGCCTTTCGACGTCTGGGCCGAGATGGTGCTTCGCCACCACGGGCTGTCCACGCAGAGCTGGCCGGGCTGGTCCGTCGACCAGCTGAAGGCCTTCCTGATCACTGTGATCACCTGGGTCGTGGTATTGCTCCCGCTGCAGCTGCTCGTCCGGCGGTTCCCGGGATACTGGTGGACCGGCGCGGCCCTCGGCGCGGCCGCTCTCGTGGTGGCCGTGTCCTTCCTGTACCCCGTCACCGTCGAGCCGGTCTTCAACTCCTTCAAGCCGATGCCGGCCGGGCCCGTCCGGACCGGGCTGCTGCGTCTGGCCGCCGCCGACCAGGTGCCGGTGAGGGACGTGCTCGTGGCCGACGCCTCTCGCCGTACGACCGCCCTGAACGCCTATGTCTCGGGATTCGGCTCCACCCGGCGGATCGTGGTCTATGACACGCTGCTGAAAACCGGGCAGGCGGACGAGATCAAGCTGATCGTGGCGCATGAGCTGGGGCACGCCCGGCGCGGCGATGTGCTGCACGGAACGCTGGCCGGTGCTCTGGGCGCCGCGATGGCGGTCTGCCTCCTCTACCTGATCATGACGTCACGGCGGCTGCTCGCGCGCGCCGGTATCGAGCCCACGGGTGAGATCCGTCCCCGCACGCCGGCCATGGCCGACCCGCGCGCGGTCGCACTCCTGCTCGCCGCCGTCACCGTGCTGACCCAGCTCTCCGGGCCGGTGCAGAACCTCGTCAGCCGGCGCATCGAGGCGCGCGCGGACGTGCACGCGCTCGACCTCACCGGGGACCCGGCCACCTTCACCCGCATGCAGCGCGCACTGTCCGTGCGCAACCTCTCCGACCTGCGGCCCAACACCCTGGAGTACCTCCTCTGGGCGACGCATCCGAGCGGTCCCGAGCGGATCGCGATGGCCCGCACCTGGGCTCGCATCCATGGGCGCCCCGACCCGCCCGCTCTCGCGCGGCGCTGAGGGATGGGTGCAGGTCCGCACCACGGCGGCACGGGCGCCATCCGCGACACCCGTGCGGCCGTCTCCGCCTGACGCCCACTTCACCGGGTCGGTGTGACCGAGGTGACGGCGGGCGTGCGAACGGTAGCGGTCGCAGTCGGGGTACCGGACGCGGACGGCCGCGCCGACACCGACACGGAGGGTGAGGGTGAGGGTGAGGGCGTGCCCGACGGCGACGGGGTCAGCGACGTCGACGGGGTGGCCGTAGCCGAGGCCGACGGGGCCGAGAAGAGACGGTCGGTGGTGAAGGGCCGTGGGCCACCCTTCAGCCAGCCGGGCCAGGACAGCTGCCAGTAGCCCCAGCCGTTGTCCGGCTCCAGCTCCCGGTCCGTGCCGGTGATCTTGTACGGGTCGCCGCGCTGGCTGAAGTTGTAGAACCAGATCGCGTTGGAGGGACTCATGTTGACGCAGCCGTGGCTCACATTGCTGTTGCCCTGGGAGCCCACAGACCACGGCGCGCTGTGCGCGTACTCCCCGCTGTTGGAGATCCGTACGGCCCAGTAGACCATCTCGCGGTAGTAGCCGGGACAGCCCGGGCCGCAGCCGACCGTCGAGGAGTCCATGAGGACGGCCTGTGCCTTGTCCATGGTCAGGTGGTTGCCGTTCGTGGTCGTGTACTTAGTGATGCCTCCCCGGCCCATGCTGATCGGGATCGTCCGGACCGTCTTACCGTTCTTCGAGACCACCATCTGGTGGTCGTCTTCCCCGGCCACACTCGACTGCTGCTCCCCGATCTCGAACTTCAGGTCCAGGTTCCTGGCGCCGAAGACATTCTTGGCTGCGCGGACACCGCTCATGTGCGCGAGGAACTCGACCTTGGTGTGACGCGGCCAGTGCTCTTTGGTGCGGAAGACGAGATCCTGCGGGCCGAACCAGTGCCAGGCACCCATGACCGGCTTGGTGGAACGGACCACCAGGGCCTTCTCCACCGCCTTCTTGTTCTGCACGTCTTTGCTGAAGTGCAGGACGATCGGCATCCCCACGCCGACCTTCTCGTGGTCTGCGGGGGCCTCGATCCGCGTGGCGATGGGGTTGTCGGCCTTCAGAGTGGTGAAGTTGCTCGTGACCGACCGGGTCTTGCCATCCCGGCCCAGAGCGGTGGCGACCACCTGGTACTTCGTGCCGGGGTCCAGAGTCCAGCGCGACTGCCACCGGGTCCCACCGGCGGTCTGGCCCCCCTCGACCTTGTTGCCCTTCGTGGTGATGGTCACGTCCTGGAGCGTGCCGTCGAAGGCCTGGACGATGATGGGGCTGTCCGGCGCGACCTTGGCTCCCCCGTTCCCGGGACTGATGGCGAGCCTGGCGAGCGGCCCCGTGTCCTTCCGGTCTCCGCCCGTACAGGCCGCCCCGGCCGACAGCAGCGTCGCGCTCAGTGCGATCCCCGCCAACCGACGCGTCCTGCGACGGCGAGTCCCCGGCATGATGGCACCGCGCTTCACCGCAACCCCCGTTTCCGCCCGTGCCGGTCAGTGCCGGCGCACAGGCCGACTCCCGCCCCGGCCATAGCGTCCATGAGGCGGATCACCGGCCGGGCACGTGCCTTCCCCCGTGTGACCTCACATTCCCGCGAGGGTGATCGCTCGAACATGACCACCACGAAAAAGGCCGGCGTCCGCGTCTCGCGCGAACGCCGGCCTTTGCCGGATCTTGCCCTGGATCAGTGGGCGAACTGACCTCGGTAGTACTCGAACACCAAACCGACCGCGCTCATCAGCACAGCGGCGACTCCGATGAAGAACAGCCACCAGCCGAACACGAGACCGAGGACGATCGCGGCCGCGGACAGGCCGAGGAACAGCGGCCACCAGCTGTGCGGGCTGAAGAAGCCCAGCTCGCCGGCGGCGTCGGCGATCTCGCCGTCCTTGTCGTCCTCAGGAAGCGGCCGGCCCGCGTTGGCCTTCTCGAGCCTGCGGATGGTGAAGTGGATGTAGAAGCCCACCAGGCCGGCCAGGCCGACCGCCAGGGCCATCGCGGTCGTGCCGGTCCAGTCCCCCGACCAGAGCCAGTAGACGATGTCTGCCGCCAGGAAGAACAGGGCGCAGCCGTAGAACATGAACGCCTGAACTCGCATGCTTATCCCTCCGCCCCGGCGGGCAGCTCAGACTTGCCCGCGACATGTGGGTGGTGCAGGTCGAACGCGGGCCGCGGCGAGCGGATCCGCGGGATCGAGGTGAAGTTGTGCCGCGGCGGGGGGCAGGATGTGGCCCACTCGAGCGACCCGCCGTAGCCCCACGGGTCGTCCACAGTGACCTTCTTGCCCTTTTTCGCGGTGATGTAGACGTTGTAGAAGAACGGCAGCATCGAGGCGCCGAGCAGGAAGGCGCCCGCGGTCGAGATCATGTTCAGCCCGGTGAACTTGGCCGCATAGTCGGCGTAGCGGCGGGGCATGCCCTCGGCACCGAGCCAGTGCTGCACCAGGAAGGTGGTGTGGAAGCCGACGAAGAGCACCCAGAAGTGGAACTTGCCCAGCTTGTCGTTGAGCATCTTGCCGGTCATCTTGGGCCACCAGAAGTAGAAGCCCGCGAACATGGCGAACACCACGGTGCCGAAGAGGACGTAGTGGAAGTGGGCCACCACGAAGTAGGAGTCGCTGACGGGGAAGTTCATCGGCGGCGAGGCCAGGATGACGCCGGTCAGCCCTCCGAACAGGAAGGTCACCAGGAAGCCGATGGAGAACAGCATCGGCGACTCGAACGACAGTTGCCCTCGCCACATCGTCCCGACCCAGTTGAAGAACTTCACCCCGGTGGGCACCGCGATGAGGAACGTCATGAAGGAGAAGAACGGCAGCAGCACCTGGCCGGTCGGGAACATGTGGTGCGCCCAGACGGTGATCGACAGACCGGCGATCGCGATCGTGGCGGCGACCAGGCCGATGTAACCGAAGACCGGCTTGCGGCTGAACACCGGAAGGATCTCGGTCACGATGCCGAAGAAGGGCAAGGCGACGATATAGACCTCCGGATGCCCGAAGAACCAGAAGAGGTGCTGCCAGAGGATGGCACCTCCGTGCGCCGCGTCAAAGACGTGCGCGCCGAACTTACGGTCCGCCTCCAGGGCCAGCAGCGCGGCGGCGAGAACCGGGAACGCCATCAGGACCAGGACGCTGGTGAGGAGGATGTTCCAGACGAAGATGGGCATGCGGAACATGGTCATGCCCGGAGCGCGCATGCAGAAGATCGTGGTGACGAAGTTGACGCCACCCATGATCGTGCCGAAACCCGAGAGCGTCAGGCCGAGCACCCAGAGGTCCCCGCCGATTCCGGGCGAACGAACCGCGTCCGACAGCGGCGCATAGGCGAACCAGCCGAAGCTCGCGGCGCCGCCGGGCGTCAGGAATCCGCTCAGGACGATCAGGCTGCCGAACAGGAACAGCCAGTAGGCCAGCATGTTCATCCGCGGGAACGCCACATCGGGCGAACCGATCTGCAGCGGCATGATCACGTTGGCGAATCCCGCGAACAGCGGGGTCGCGAACATGAGCAGCATGATGGTGCCGTGCATCGTGAAGAGCTGGTTGATCTGCTCGTTGCTGGTGACCTGCAGGCCCGGCTTCCAGAGCTCGGCC
>JAOPYH010000409.1 GCA_025964715.1 Streptosporangiaceae bacterium
CGGATGGTCCGCGACCCAAGATCCGCGCAGATCGCGGTGGCTCCCGCGCCAGCGACGATCAGTACCGCCGCGAGCGGACCGATCTCTCGGACAACGGCGAGCCCAACGCCGGCGCCACTGATGTCCACTGCACCGATTTGCAACAGCAATTGGTTAATCAAGAAGATAACGACGCCCAGGAACGGAATGGTCAGCATGATCGCCGGGACCAGTGAGACCCGAGCGATGAACACGATCTGCTCGAGCAGTTCCCGCCACTGGAACGGCCGCCGGAAGCCCGCTCGTGCCGTGTCCAGGCTCATCGCGAAGAAGCCACCGAGCGGATCTATGACCGACGCAACTCTGCGTCGAGCCACGGCGTACCTCCTAGGGCGCAAGTCCAAAACTGCCGACAAATGTGTCAACGAGTGTGGGCGCTGGTGGTAACGCAGCACACGAGAAGTTTTTCGTTGGCTCTGGCGGAGCTCAGACAGGCGAAGCGAGCACCTCCCGGCCCACGACCCGCTGTAGCGCAGATCGCCGCTTCAAGCCGCCTAATCCGCAGGTCACACCCCCGGCGGCCGGTCGACCATGCTGTGTCGGTAGCGCGATGCGCGTGTCCGGGCTAGTAGGTGCCCAGTGGCGCCCCCGACCGATGCAGATATGGGAGATGCCGAGCTCGCCAACCACTGGCGGTCGCGATGGCCAGTGGTGGCGCCCGAGCCGCCCGGGCGGCAGCTCCCGGGCCGCCAGCACCGACCTCGACTTTGTCGATACCTGCCCGCCGCCGCCCGCGCGGCTCTGGTTACCGCGACACTGGGTGCCCGAGAGCCAGGCCCAGGATGCGGGCGAGCACCGTCGAGAGTTCGGCCAGCGAGTCGGGATCAGACGATTGCGACCGCCAGGCGACGTGGGCATCCGGGCGGACCAGCACACACCCGGTTTCATCGACTTCCCGGACCCGGGCCCACTCGCCGTAGGAGTCGCGCAGGCCGTCGCGGGCGCCGATGAACACTACGTCGACGTCGACGCCGGTTTGCTCCGCGGCCGTCTTGGCCGCGTCCACCCAGCCCTCTCCTCCGATCCCAGTGAGCAGCACGAACCGCCCGTTCCCGACGACGTCCAGCGTGGACACTCGGTCCAACCCACGTCCCAGCCACGCATGCGGGACGCGCGCGCCGGGCCAGGTGGTGGCGTGGTAGTAGAGCTCGGGATCGCGGTCGGGCGCCGGCTCGGGATCGTCGGCGTGCACGACTGCGCCATCGCGATAGCGGTAGCCGAGTTCAACGCCATGCGCGTTGAACTGGTAGTTGGTCAGCTCGATCGCCTCGGCGACCGCCTTGCGGCGGGCCCTGCCCGCGTCGGACGCCTCGAAGAGCACGGCGACGTTTGCCCAGCCCTCCTCGTCGCTCTGCTCGGGGTGGAAGCCGAGCGCCGCTGGGATCGGGGCCATGTCCGAGATGCTCTGCAGCGCACGATCCACCGTCTGCCGGCCCACCGGCTGACGCTCTGCGTTGTAGCTGTCCAATAGCCCCGGAGCGGCCTTGCCTTCGAGCACGAGCCTGAGCTTCCACGCCAGGTTGTACCCGTCCGCGGTGGACGTGTTGAGGCCCAGCCCGTTCGACGGTGGGTGCCGGTGGACGGCGTCACCCATGCAGAACACGCGGCCCTGCGCGTAGTGGCTCGCGACGAGGTCGTTGATCTCCCAGAACGAGGTCGAGTGGATGTCGACCTTTACGGAGTCGTCCCCGATCACCTTGTGAACTCGTGCCCGCAGGGCGTCGTGATCTTCGGGGTCGACCTGCTCGGTCTGCGGGTCGTACATGAACAGCATGACCCAGTCGTCCCAGGGCCGGACGCAGATGAATGTGCCGGCTCCGATGAAGTAGTCCCGTCCGGGCGAGGCGTTCCAGTACAGCGTCCCCGGCCGCTGAGCGCAGTACTCCGTGAGGTCGGCGGAGAACCAGACGTTGGCCGCTGAGGCGAGGGCGCCCTGTCCCTCCATCGGCAGGCCGAGCTGCTCCACCACCCGGCTGCGCCCGCCGTCGGCGCCCACCAGGTACTTGCTGCGCACGACGAGCTCCTGCCCGGTGCTCCGGTCAAGCAGCGTGGCGGTGACGCCATCGTCGTCCTGGTCTAGGGAGCAGAACTCGTGGCGGAACCGCAGGTCGGCCACTGCCGCGTCGGTGATCGCCTCGACCAGCACCGGCTCCAGGATGTGCTGAGGACAGTTGCACATGCCCGATGGGCTGGCCTTGCGGTAGTCGGCGGCCCGGTCAGCGCTCGTACCCCACGTCTGCAGCCGGGCTAGCTCGAGACCGGCCAGGCTGGTCGCCCAGACATTGTTGGTCATCATCTCCGATGGGGTGGCGACCGCCCGGACCCGATCCTCGATGCCGAGGTCGCGGTAGATCTCCATCGTGCGCTGATTGATGATGTGCGCGCGCGGAGTGTGCGCCGTCCCCGGGTGTTTGTCGATGATCATGTGCGGCACGCCGTATCGCGACAGCGACAGTGACAGCGTCAGTCCGGCCGGGCCGGCGCCCACGATCAGCACCGGGACCTCGACGGTGGATCGATCGTTCTCCATGGTCACCTTCGGTTTCTCCTGCTCAATCGAATACCGCGACGAGGTCTACCTGGTCACTCGACGATCGCTCGGCGGTTGGCGGCCTGCTCCCGCGCGAACCGCACGAACCACTCGAGCGCCGCTGGGTTAGCGACTGCGTCCTGGTTGACGACGGCCTGTGCGTCGCGCCCCATGAGCAGCCGCTTGACGGGCACCTCGAGTGCCTTGCCGGTGAGTGTGCGTGGTACCTCGGGCACCTCGATCACCTCGTCCGGGACGTGCCGGGGCGAGCAGTCGCGGCGGATCCGCTGCTGCAGCTCGGTTGCCAGCTCGTCGCTCAGCCCGACGCCGTCGGCGAGCTTGACGAAAAGCCCCATCCACGACTCCGCCGTCCCGTGCTGCGGCGGCACGTCGACCACCAGGGCGTCGACCACCTCGGGCACCGCGAGTACGGCGGCGTAGATCTCCGCGGTGCCCATCCGGATCCCCGCCCGGTTGATCGTCGAGTCCGACCGTCCGTAGATCACGGCCGAGCCGCGTGGGGTGATGCGAATCCAGTCGCCGTGCCGCCAAACCCCGGGGTACATCGAGAAGTACGACCCCCGGTAACGCTCATCGCCGGGGTCGTTCCAAAACCGCACGGGCATTGACGGCATCGGCTCGGTCACGACGAGTTCCCCCACCTCGTCAACGACCGGGCGCCCGGCCTCGTCCCACGCCTGGACGGCCACCCCGAGCAGGCGCGCTTGCAGCTCGCCGACGTACACCGGTACGAGTGGCGATCCGCCGACGAACGCCCCGGCGATGTCGGTGCCGCCGGAGGCGGAGGAGAGCCAGATGTGTGTTCCAACCCGATCGTGGACCCAGCGGTAGGCATCTGGCGCTAGGGGTGAACCCGTGGAGCCGATGGCGCGCAGCCGCGCCAGCTCGCGACCCTCGCGGGGATGAGCGTCGTCCTTCATACAGGCGTGCAGGTACGCGGCACCAGTGCCGAAGAAGTCGACCCCCGCGCGCTCGACGAGGTCCCACAGGACCCCGAGATCGGGATGGCCCGGGTTGCCGTCGTAGAGCACGATCGACGCTGGTTGCAACAGTGCGCCGACCAGATAATTCCACATGATCCAACCTGTGCTGGTGAACCACAGCACACGGTCTCCGTCGCGCAGATCGTGGTGCAGCCCCCATGTCTTGAGTTGCTCCAGCAAGGGGCCGCCGTGACCGTGCACGATGGCTTTCGGCGCGCCGGTCGTACCGCTGGAGTAGACGATCCACAGCGGATGGTCAAAGGGAACGCGTTCGAAGGTGAGCTGCTCCTCCGTCGGAGGGAACGCCACGTCCCACTCCTCTCCAACCAATCCGCTTCGGGCGGCCGCGCTGTCGCTGCCTAGGTAGCGCAGCCATACCGTGTGTCGGAGGGTCGGTAGCGCCGCCTGCAACTGCGTCACGACCTCGCTGCGGGCGAAGTCCTTGCCGCCGTAGCGGTAGCCGTCCACTGTGAGCAGTACCGTCGGCTCGATCTGAGCGAACCGGTCGACCACGGTGCGGGTGCCGAAGTCCGGCGAGCAGCACGACCAGACTGCGCCCAGCGACGCGACCGCCAGGAACGCTGCCAACGTCTCTGGGATGTTGGGTAGATAGCCGACCACCCGGTCGCCGCGCCGTATGCCCATTGCCCGTAGCCCGGTCCGGATGCGCGCGGTCCGATCCGCCAGCTCCCGCCAGGTCCACGCGGCCAGAGGCCGCAGCTCCGAGGCATGCTGGACCGCCAGCGCGTCGGGATCTTTGGCGCGGAAAACATGCTCCGGGAACGACAGCGCGACGTCGGGAAACCAACCTGCCCCTGGCATGTCGTGCGACACCAGCACCGTGGTCGGGTCGCCGTCTGCGAGTACTCCGTATCGGTCCCAGATCGTCCGCCAGAAGCGCTCCACATCGTCTACCGACCATCGCCACAGCGCGTCGTAATCAGCCACGCCGACGTCGCGGCGTAGCTGCGTCATCGCGGCCCGCTCAACCAACTCAGCCGGCGGGGTCCACACGGGCTGGGACGGATTGAGCGGCGGCGTGCCGGTCATGATTGCGGTGCGGGATCGCCCAGGGGTCCACCCGGGGCCTCGATGCCATCCCACGCCTGCCGTTGTACCGACCAAGGATCGTCGAGCAGCGCGGGCTTGCGCCCCAGCAGGAATGTCGCCCGCCGCTCCGGGGTGTAAGCCGGCCAGATCCCGCCGTCGGGCGGTGCGGGGTCGCCCGTGTGCATAAACGCCACCCAGGCCTGGCGCACTACCCGCTCCAGCTCGGTGACATCTGCGCCGGCACCGAGCAGCGCCTCCACGTCCGTGATTGAAGTGGTGGCGAACACCAGGGGAATCTCGATGCAGTGTGTCGCCCCGCTCGCGACCTCGGTCTCCCACTCGAGGAGGTAGGCGAAGCTGCGCGGCTGGTGCGCTGACTGCGCCTCCAGCAGCCGCACGCAGCCGAGGCGGACCATCCGGTCGCCGAGCAGCGCCGGCACTGGGTGCGGCGCGGACGGGGACAGCCCGGTGAGTGCCTCGGGCGCGTAGGCCTGCAGGATCCTTGCGCGTAGCGGCTCGTCGAACATCTGGGCGAGCCCGTGCAGCACCTCACTACCGGCGGTGTCGAGCCCGGACCCGCGCAGCAGCAGCTCCATCTCGTGTGTGGTCGAGCCAACGAGCAGGGGCACCGATCGGGCTGCTCCAGCTGCAATGCCCCGCAGGGGTTGGGTCGGAAGGACCGAACCGTCGAGCGTCGGCCCGATCGGAGGGCCGGGGGGACCCATCGTCATGGTCCTGGAGAGCGGGAGCGCCGCGCCCCACAGCTCCTCCGGAGGCGCGGTGAGAATCCGTGCTGGGTCTGTTGTCCCGAGGTGCTGGAGGAATGCCTCGGCCAGCGCCTGGCCCTCCTGGCGTTCGAAGGCATGGGGAGATCCCGGGCTTTGCAGGATGGCCCGGTGGAATAGTCCGTCGGCGCGCGGCATTCCGAGGAGCGTGGCCACGAGTTTGCCGCCGGCGGATTGGCCGGCGAGGGTCACGCACCCGGGGTTGCCGCCGAAGGCCTCGATGTTGTCGCGGACCCACTCCAGGGCTAGCACGATGTCGAGCAGCCCAACGTTGGCACTTTCGGCTAGCCGGTCGTCGCCCAGCTCGTTGAAGTAGACGAACCCGCCCAGTGCGCCGAGCCGGTAGTTCGTGGTCACGACGACGACGTCTTGCTCCGCGGCCAGCGCGGCGCCCTGGTAGAACGGCTCAGAGCCGGAGCCGGCGGTCAATGCGCCGCCGTGCACCCAGAACAGCACGGGCCGGGCCCGGCCGTCGGCGGCTGGTGTCCAGACGTTGAGGTAGAGACAGTCCTCGCTGGTCGGGCCGACCTGCAGGGGCATGTGTGGGACGCCTGGCTCGGTGGGGTCCTGCGGTGCAGATGGTCCATACGTCGTAGCGTTGCGGCGGCCGGGCCAGCGTGGCGCCGGCTCCGGCGGGCGGAATCGCAGCGGCCCGATCGGGGGGCGGCCGTAGGGGATTCCGAGGAAGGCGAGGGCGCCCGCGTGCCGGGTGCCCTCGAGCGCTCCGGCAGGGGCGGTCACGGAGGTGTCAGGGCTGGCCGGGGTCACAGCACGGTCCGTCCGGTCGGGCTGTCCGAGTGGGTAATCACGTCTAGGAACCTCACATGCTTGCGGCTAACCGGGTTGGTGTGCGCCGGTCATGGTGGCGGCGACGTCTTCGGGGAGTAGGAACGATGGGGGTGGGGGCGGGCCCCAGTCGAACAGCGCTCGTGCGCCTTCGAAGACGCCGGGTTCCCACAGCTGGTCCTCGACGATGCAGTCCAGGTCGGAGTAGTACTCGCTGAAGGTGCCGGCGGGGTCCTGCAGGTACCAGAAGAAGTTCGAGCCGATGTGGTGCCGGCCTAGGCCCCAGGTGTGCCGCTCGGGGTGGCCGTCCAGCATCGCCATCGCGCCGCGGCCGACCTCGTCCACGTCATCGACCTGCCATGAGGTGTGGTGCAGGAAGTTCACCGGGGCCTGCTGCACGAGGACGTTGTGGTGGTCGGTCGAGCAGCGCATGAACGCCGCGACACCGAGCACCTCGTCGCTGATCTTGAAGCCGAGGCCGTCGGTGAAGAAGCGTTGGGTAGCCGCCCGATCGGTGGATCCGATCACCACGTGGCCCAGCTTCCGTGGCCGTACCGGCCCGTCTCGCAGGATCCCGGGGGCCCGGTCGTTGGTCCGTTCGATGCGGCCGGGGCCGTTGTAAGGCGTGGCTGTGACCGCGTCCTGTGCCAGCGGCTCGGCGACCTCGACCACCGCACGGAACCCGGCGATGGGTTCCTCCGCGATTAGTGAGGCGTTCTCCCGCTTCACCGTGAGATCAAGACGGCGTAGCGACGAGGCGATTCGTTCGAGGTCGTCGGGATCATCGACCCCGACCCCGATCTCGACCAGACGGCGGGTCGGCGAGGGCACCAGCTTGAGCTGCTGCCCGCCGTCGCGGGTACTGAACGCGGCGTCCTCGCTGCTGTTACCGGTGGATGTGAGCCCAAACTCCGCGTAGTAGGCGGCGGTCGCCGCCACGTCGGGCACGCCGATCGTCACCGATGTCAGACGATGCAAGGGCATGGTTCCTCCTCATCGATCTCGTTCAGGCGGCGTCGACGCAGATCTGGCGTAGCTCACCGATGCCCTCGATCCGACTCACGACCTCGTCACCGGGAGACAGGAAACGTGGTGGCCTACGGGCCATGCCAACCCCGGACGGGGTACCG
>JAOPYH010000412.1 GCA_025964715.1 Streptosporangiaceae bacterium
GCCGAGCGCGAGGGAGCTGACCTGCACACCGGTGCGGCCCAAGGTGCGGTACTGCATGACCGTGTTCCTCCATTGCGGGTGAAGCGTGGTGGCATTGCGTGGTGACAATGCGTGGTTTGGTTGTCGGGCCCCTGCTCTGGCATCATGAGCAAACGGAACCTTGCTCCGGTAACGATACGGAACGTTGTTCCGTTTGGCAAGCTCGGTAGCGGAGGGAGCGGCGCGGTAAACGACAGCGACGAGGGCGCAGGGCACGCAGCCCGGTCCAAGCGGGCGGACGCCCGGCGTAACGAGGAGACTCTGCTCGACGCGGCCGCGGCCGTCTTCGTCACGTCAGGCGTGGAAGCGCCGGTACGCGACATCGCGGCCAAGGCCGACGTCGGGATGGGCACGATCTACCGCCACTTCCCGACTCGAGCGGATCTCATCATCGCCGTCTACCGGCACCAGGTCGAGGCCTGCGCCGAGGCCGGTCCAGCCCTGCTGGCGACCAGCGCAACTCCTCACGCTGCACTAGGGCGATGGATCAACCTCTTCGTTGATTTCCTGGTCACTAAGCACGGACTCGCTGCCGTGCTGCAGTCCGACAACGCAGGCTTCGACGCGCTGCACGCCTACTTCCTCGACCGCCTCGTGCCCGTGTGCACCCAGCTGCTCGACGCTGCAGCCGGTTCTGGCGAGATTCGATCCGACCTGGAGGCCTACGAGCTCATGCGCGGCGTCGGGAACCTCTGCATAGGCGCCGACCGCGATCCCCACTACGACGCACGTCGACTGGTCGAGCTCCTCATCGCAGGACTACGCCGACCGCACTAACTATCGGCCAGGCAGCTGATGCAGGCCGGCCACCCCGGCCGCGATCAGCGCGAAGCGCGGACCCTCGGCAGCCCCGCTAGGGCAGGTCTCTTAAGTGGTGCGTAGCCAGAGCAGGATGGCTCGTAGGCCTTGTGCGCGCGCAACGCCTCCGGGGTCGTCCGCGCCCGGCCCCCCTGTGTAGCTCGGGGTGTTCTGGGAAGACCTCTTGGCGGTCGCGCCGTGGTGATGCACCCGCGAGTTCGAGGAGTCCACCGAGACCCGCCAGTCGATCTCGCCGACGGCGTCGGGCTCGGCCTGCAGCACCGCGAGTACCTCGTCCCAGGTGCCGTCGAGGCTGAAGCGGTGGTGACGTTTCCACACCGTCTGCCAGGGCCCGAAGTGTTCGGGCAGGTCCCGCCAGGCGATCCCGGCCCGATAACGGAACACGATCCCCTCGATCACCTGCCGGTGATCACGGAACGGGCGTCCCTTGCCGTACTGCGATGGCAACAAAGGCCCGATCCGAGAGCACCGGTCCACGACCCACCCCTGGATCGTGGGCCGGTCCAGCTCACAGACTTGGGAGACACGCCCTAGTCGGCCTCGCACGCCGGGCACGAGATGCCGGCCAGATGGTCTATTGCGCTATCTGCCCATAGTCGTCCGTCCAGAGAGCCTTGGCTGAGCCGGGTCACCTCTTGGAGTGCGCCGGCGGTCTGAGGCGCATGATGCGGCGGGCCGTGCCGAGCAGGTGACGGCGGAGGGTGTCGTCGTCGATGTGGGCCAGGCGCGGGTCCGCGCCCACGATCATCAGGCCGCCGCTGACCATCACCGTGCTGATGAGTGTCTCGGCGTCTGATCCGGATCCGGCGAGCAGGCGGGTGATGCGGTCGTAGAGCGCCTGCATGGCGGGGTGGCTTGTGGTGAGGTGGCCGATGGCGGGGTCGGCCTGCATGATGGCCGCCAGGCGGCGGTTGTTCACGATCAGGTCGACGAGGCCGGACAGGATGGTCTCCAGCCGATCGGCCCGCCGGCGTTGTGCCTCTGCGGCCTCGGTCACCTTCGTGAGGTCGTCGAGGGCCGGGGCGATCACAGCCCGCACGATTTCTTCTTTGGTCTGGAACTGGTAGTAGACGGCGGCCTTGGTCACTCCCAGCTCGTCCGCGATCATCTGCAGGGAGGTGCCGCTGATGCCGTACCGGGCGAACAGGTCCAGGGCGACCGCCAGCAGCCGCTCCCGGGCCGCTCCAGATCGCTGACTTGTCCGGGCCATCCCCGGGACCCTACCAACGTCCCGCGACCGCCGTTGACCATCAGGCCCGTCGAAGCGGCCGTCGGGGTGACCGGCATGCGGAACATGCCCTGGGCCCCGTACGACGTGGCGATCCAGCTAGCCGACCGGCTAGTAGGAAACTAGCCGATCGGCTAGTCTTCTGCGCGCCCATCGATCAGGCGTGGTCCAACGCCCGATGCGTCCAAGGAGACCTGGAGCACCTATGAACACCACCAGCGGCCTGGCCGGCAGAAGAGTCATCGTGACCGGGGCGGGATCGGGCATCGGCCGCGCCGCCGCCGTACAGTTCGCCGACCAGGGCACCGAGGTGCTGGTCGTCGACGTCAACGCCGACGGCGCGGCCCAAGCCGTCCAGGACATCCGCGCCACGGGCGCGGTGGCCCACGCGGTCGTGGGGGACCTGAGCGAGCAGAAGACCGTCGACGAGGTCGTCGCCACCGCCTTGGCCGAGCTCGGCGGCGTCGACGTACTGGTCAACAATGCGGGGATCATGGACGACATGTCGGCCGCCGCCGACGTCGCCGACGCGGTGTGGGAGCGGGTGCTGCGCGTCAACCTCACCGCGCCGTTCCTGCTGACCCGCGCCGTTCTGCCGCACCTGCTGGTCGCGGGCAGGGGCTCCATCGTCTTCACCGCCTCGGAGGCGTCCTTGCGCGGCAGCGCCGCCGGAACCGCCTACACCGTCTCAAAGGACGGCATCGCCGGGCTGACCAAGTCGCTGGCGGTGATGTACCGGGACCAGGGGATCCGCGTCAACGCCATCGCCCCCGGCGCCACCATGACCAACATCGAGCTCACCATGACCGAGGGGGCCCTCGGTCCAACCGTCCTGGGCTCCTACACGCGCAACTTCGGAAAACCGGCCACCGCCGCCGAGCAGGCCGCGGCGATCGTCTTCCTCGCCTCCGACGCCGCCAGCAACATCAACGGCGCGATCCTCCCGGTCGACAACGGCTGGGCGGCCGTCTGAGGAGTATCCACGCACGCGTTCACTAGCCGATCAGTTACCAGGAAGCTAGCCGATCGGCTAGACGGTGCCTCACCGGATCGTTACTGTGAGGACACTTCAGCGTCGCCCACCGCGGCACCCGGCAGTTCTCCGCCCGACCAGGCGGCGATCGAAGACCGGGACCGACAGGCGTTGAGGACCATGTGCGTTATCGCGGTGCTGATCTCTCGCCATACAGGCCTTACAACGGAGGCCTGGCGGGGGCCGTCCACAATGCGATGGGTCGTATTTCCGTCTGCGCGGAAAGGCCTGCCATATCCCTTGTACGACCGGGTTGATCCCACCGTTCCCGCAGGTCGAAGATGGTAGAAGAAGTTCTCAGCTCGGCGGCAATGTGGCTGGATTCGCCGTCCCCGACGTTGCGGGAATCCGATGGGACCCAGGTCTTGCCGTCTAATCAATTAAGCCCTTATGTTACTCGCGGGAAATATACCGTCGAGGAGCAGCCATGAGACCTTGGACCCGCTGGAGTGCGCCGATCTCTGCCGGTGCCCCGGCCGTGACCGAGCAACGCCCTGTCCGGACGCGGCACGTCAGCAGGCGGGTGGCCGGAGCGCTGGCCGGGGTCGCGGTCACCGTGTCACTGACGGCCGGCGGCATCGGGCAGG
Source organism: Streptosporangiaceae bacterium (assembly GCA_025964715.1). Lineage (GTDB taxonomy): Bacteria > Actinomycetota > Actinomycetes > Streptosporangiales > Streptosporangiaceae > Actinomadura_C. Next base: position 3,707 of record JAOPYH010000412.1, read on the forward strand.
CCGCGGCGGGTGCCGCGGTCGACACCAAGGTGCCCCGGGCGGACTGCGGGTCCGGGTCCGCGCCGGAGACCGGCCTGCAGGGCCAGGTCCCGCTGGCCGACCGCACCAGCGGCCGCAGCCAGCGGGGCTATCGGTGCAACCTCGAACTGCTCGGCTCCTACCAGGGCCAGGGACAGGGCACGGTCGGTGCGTCCTATGGCACGTGTCAGTACCTGGGGACGATCCTGCCGAGCGCGGTGAGGGCCAAGCACACGGGCGTCAACGTCATCGACATGTCCGACCCACACCGGCCGCGGCTGGCGGACTCGCTGGTCAGCCCGGCGACGCTGGGCGGGACCTGGGAGACGCTCAAGGTCCACCAGGGCCGCGGGCTGCTCGCGGCGGTGTCGGTCGGCGCCCTGTCCGGCGGGTTGTTCGTCTCGGTGTACGACGTCAAGACCGACTGCGCCCATCCTCGGCTGCTCAACGGGATCCACGGGACCAAGCTGACGATACCGGGGGCGTTCCCCGGCCATGAGGCGAGCTGGTCACCCGACGGCCGCACCTACTGGACGACAGGAACGGTGGGCGGCACCATCGCGGCGCTGGACATGTCCGATCCAGCGTGGCCGCGGGTGGTCTACAACGGGACGACCGGCCTGGCCAACCACGGCGTCGGCGTGAGCCGTGACGGCAACCGGATCTATGTCGCGAACATCCCGACCGGCATCACGACCTTCGACGCCAGCGACGTCCAGCGCCGCAAGCCGTACCCGCAGCTGCGCCGCATCTCCGACACCACCTGGACCGATGGCCTGGTCACCCAGCACGCCATCCCGTTCACCGACCGCGGCAGGCCGTACCTGGTGGCGGCCGACGAGCTGGGCTCGGGCGGGGTGCGGATCCTGGACATCTCCGACGAGCGCCGGCCCACGACCGTCCGGCAGCTCAAGCTGGAGATCAACCGGCCCGAGAACCTGAAGCTGCGGGGCGCCGACACCGCCAAGAACGGGATCTTCGGCTACGACTCCCACTACTGCACCCTGGACCGCTTGGCCGACCCCACGGCGCTTGCCTGCGGCTGGGTGCAGTCGGGGATCCGGGTGTTCGACATCCGCGACCTCAAGCGGCCCCGCGAGATCGCCTACTTCAACCCGCCCGCCCAGGTCGGCAAGCGCCGGCTGCTGGTCAACTCCGCGCACGCGTTCGTCCCGTTCGGCACGGCGTTCTCCGACATCCTCGCCAACTCCCCTGACAAGCCGCTGCCGTACATCGGCGAGACGGACATGACCGCCGACTGGTGCATGTCACCGCCGCGCTTCGACGGCGACCGGCTGTGGGTGTCGTGCGACGACAACGGCGCATTGCTGCTGCGCTTCGCCAACAACGCCTACCCCTTGCGGTGAACGTACGGCGCAGCGCCGGGGGCCTGACCGGGCGCGTGTTCTCGGCCATCGCGTTCATGGTCATCGGCGCGGCGGCGACGACGCTGCTGCTCGGCGCCGGCGCCGGACCCGCGCCCAAGGCGGCGCGGGTCCCGGCCGGCGCTGCGGTCGACATCGGGTTCAGCCAGGACATGATCGTGCACCACCAGCAGGCCGTGACCATGGCCCAGGCGGTCCTCGGCCGGACGAGCCCGTCGGTGACCCAGCTGGCCTCCGCGATCGAGCTCAACCAGCTCAGGGAGATCGGCCAGTTGCAGGGCTGGCTGTCGCTCTGGAACGCCCCCCAGGTGTCCTCCGGCCGACCGATGACCTGGATGACCGCCGGCCACCAACGCCACGGCGGCCACCGCGCCACCGACGGCGCGATGCCGGGGATGGCCTCGCTTCAGGAGATCGATCGCCTGGGCGAGGCCAGGGGCAAGGACCTGGACGTGTGGTTCCTGCAGCTCATGATCCGCCACCATGAGGGTGGCCTGATCATGATGACCACCGCAGCCCACACAGCGACGAACCCGCAGGTACGCAGCCTCGTCACCCTCATGGCCACCGACCAACGCCATGAGATCGCCACGATGACCGGCCTGCTGTCCGCCCTCGGCCACCGGCCCCTGCCCTCACCCACCGCTCACCAATGAACCCCATCAGCGAGTCGTGCCGTACCGGTGTTCGGGCCGTCCGGTGACGCCGTAGCGCAAGCGAAGACGGACGACGCCGTGCTTGGCCAGGTACGTGAGATAGCGCTGCGCGGTCGGCCGGCTGATCCCGACCAGCTCGGCGACCTCGGCGGCCGACACGTCGTTCTGCACCGAGCGCACCGCGTCGCGGACCCGCTCGAGCGTCGGCGCGGAATGGCCTTTGGGCAGGTTGGGCGGCAACATCGCAGGCCCGCGCAGCAGTCCGTACAGCGCGTCCACGTCCGCCTGGTCGGCCTGATCGTCCAGCGTGGTGAGCCGCTGGCGGAGCTCCTCGTACGCGCTGAGCCGGTCCCTCAGCGTCGCGAACCCGAACGGTTTCACCAGGTAGTGCACCGCACCCAGCTGCATCGCCGTACGCACGCTCGCCACGTCACGGGCTGAACTGATCACGATGAAGTCCGGAGGCTGCGATGCGCCCTCCTCCGCGGCGCGGTCCAGCACGCGGCGAATGACGTTCAGGCCGTTGTCGTCGGGCAGGTAGATGTCGAGCAGCACCAGGTCCGGACGGAGCTCGGAGACGGCGGCGAGCGTCTCGGCCGCGCTCTGCGCCCGGCCGAGCACCGCGAACCCCGGGACACGCTCGACGTAGGCGGTATGGATCTTGGCGACGTGGAAGTCGTCGTCGGCGACCAGCACCTCGATCATGTGATCGTCCCCGTTCTCTCGGCGGCGGGCGTGCCGTGCACGCGGTCCTCCAGCGCGCCACCGAACCGGTCCCGCATGGGGGAGGCATCGGGCAGCTGCACCGTGAAGGTCGCGCCGGGGCCCTCGTCCACCCGGATCTGGCCACCGATCCGGCGGACCAGCCGGTGCACGATCGCCAGGCCGAGCCCCCGGCGGAGCACGGCCGTTCCCGACTTGGTGCTGTACCCGTCGCTGAAGATCGATTCGGCGTGGCCGGGCGGGATGCCCGGCCCCGTGTCGGAGACGACGATCGTGATGCCGTCCCCGTCGGTGACGCGTACCGTCACCGCGGCCGGCATCGCCTCCTGGTCCGCCGGTCCGGGCTGCGCCGCGGCATCGATGGCGTTGTCCACGAGGTTGCCCAGCACAGTGAGCACCGCCTGCACGTGCGCAGGCGAGTCGCCCAGCCAGGAGTCCTCGGTCAGCGTCAGCCTGACGCCGCGCTCGGCGGCGACCGCGGACTTCGCCAGGATGAGCCCCACGACCAGCGGATTCGCGATCCGTTCCCGTACCGACTCCGACAGTGCCGCCTCGGCGCCCTGCGCGGTGGTCAGGTAGGCGATGGCCTCGTCACGGTCGCCGAGCTCCAGCAGCCCGGCCACGGTGTGCATGCGGTTGGAGAACTCATGCTGCTGGGCGCGGAGCGCGTCCGTCAGGCCGCGCACACTGTCCAGCTCCCGTAGCAGACCGGACAACTCGGTGCGGTCCCGCAGGGTGACGACCGCGCCCAGCTCCCGGCCGTGCAGGGCCACCGGTCGCCGGTTCACCGTCAGGTAATGCTCGTCGGTCAGCACGGACGCGTCGGGGCCGCCCTCCGCGCCGACAAGGAGGTCCCGGAGGCGCCCCGCCGGCATGACCTCCGGGAGCCGCTGCCCGAGCGTAAAGGTGCGCAGCTGCAGCAGTCGCCGCGCCTCATCGTTCACGATGGTGACCCGCCCTTCCCGGTCGAAGGCGATGACGCCCTCCTTGATGCCGTGCAGCATCGCCTCGCGTTCCTGCAGGAGAGCGGCGATCTCCTCGAGCTCCAGCCCGAAGGTACGCCGTTTGAGCCGCCATGCCAGCACGTACGAGGCGACGGCGCCGAAGGCGAGCGCAAGGCACATCCACAGCCCGAACTCCGGCAGCACACTCCAGAGCGCGGTGGACACCGCGTGCTCGCAGATGCCGGCGGACACCTCTCCCACGAGGATCCCCGACACGCCGTAGACGGGTGCCTTGCCATTGGCGGAGTGGCACAGGGTGCCGTGGTCGGTCCCGGTGTGACCCTTCCCGTCCGCGGCGATCAGCGGCTCCTCAACCGGTTTGCCGATCAGGTTCGGGTTGGGATGGGAGTGCCGGATCGCCTTGAGGTCCAGGACGACGATGTACCTGGCCCCGGAGGCCTGGCGCATCCGCTCGGCCGTGGTCTGGACCAGGTCGCCGGCACCGCCGTACTCCATGGCCGCCTGGATCTCCGGCGTCCGGGCGGTGGTCTGGGCTATGGCGAGTGCGCGCTGCCGGTACTGCGCGTCGAGCTTCGCGCGTTCCTCATGGGCGAACAGCACAAAGCCGACCAGCATGCTCGCCACCAGAATGGTGAGCTGGCTGGTCAGGATACGGGTGGACAGCTTTCGGCCACCTGCGGGACACATGCGTTGAGTATGCCAAGCGTCCGGACGCCGAACATCCCTTGTGTCCGTTCTGTCGCCATAATATAAACGCACAAAACAGTAGGAAAGCCTGAGATCCCGCACAACGTACACAAGGATCGCCTCCGCCGTTCACACGTCCTTAACTTCTCCGGAACACAAAAACTTCTCCGGAACACAGAGGACTCATGACCCAGCCAGAGGCGACACCGCCGATCGAACTACGCGGCGCCACCAAGCGATTCCGCACCCCAGACGGTTCGACCTACACCGCGCTGAGCGACGTCGACCTGCTCGTGGAGCCCGGCGAGTTCTGTGCGGTGGTCGGCCCCACCGGCTGCGGCAAGTCCACGACCCTCTCACTGGTCTCCGGCCTGGAGGCGGTCAGCGCGGGCACGGTCACAATCGGCGCGAAGCCGGTCACCGGGATCGACCCGCGGGTCGGCTTCATGTTCCAGCAGGACGCCGTCTTCCCCTGGAAGTCGGTGCTGAGCAACGTCGCCGCCGGACCGCTGTTCCGGGGCGTCGCAAAGCGTGAGGCCGTCGAGCGGTCCCGGGACTGGCTCCGGCGAGTCGGCCTGTCCGGATTCGAGGGGCACTACCCGCACCAGCTGTCGGGCGGCATGCGCAAACGCGTGGCACTCGCCCAGACGCTGATCAACGAGCCGCGAATCCTGCTGATGGACGAGCCATTCTCCGCGCTCGACGTTCAGACCCGCCAGATCATGTCGGACGAACTGCTCGACCTGTGGGAGCTCACCCGGCCGTCGGTCATCTTCGTCACCCACGACCTGGAGGAGGCCATCGCGCTCGCCGACAAGGTCGTCGTCCTCACAGTCGGCCCGGGCCGGGTCAAAGACGTCTTCCCCATCGACCTCCCCCGGCCGCGCCGCGTCCAGGAGATCAAGTTCGAACCACAGTTCGTGCAGCTCTACGAGCGGATCTGGGAGTCGCTGCGGGACGAGGTACAGACGGCGTACGCCCGCACGGCGGGAGAACAGGCGGCATGAGCGTGACATCGGCTCCGGAAAACGCCACGGCCCGCAAGGCGGAACCCGCGGCGGCGCCGGCAGGGACACACCGGCTGCGCGGACGCGCACTCATCCTGTCGACGCAGATCGTCCTGGTGGTCATCGTCCTCGGCACATGGGAGCTCGCAGCCCGCGACAAGTGGATCGACACCTTCCTGTACGGGCAGCCGTCCGGCGTGTGGACGCAACTGCTCGACTGGTTCCAGCACGGCACCGAGGTCGGGTCGATCTGGCTGCAGTTCCAGGTGACCCTCGAGGAGGCCGTGCTCGGGTTCGTGATCGGCTCCGTGGGCGGCATCGTGCTCGGAGTCGCCCTCGGCCGGGTTCAGTTCCTCGCCTCGGTGTTCGGGCCTTTCATCAAGATCTTCAACTCGATCCCGCGTGTCGTGCTCGGGGCGATCTTCGCGCTCTGGTTCGGCCTGGCCATTCCCGGCAAGGTCGCGACCGCGGTCGTCCTGGTCTTCTTCGTCGTGTTCTTCAACGCCTTCCAGGGCACCCGCGAGGTAGACCGGAACCTCATCGCGAACGCCCGGATCCTCGGCGCCTCGGGGTGGAAGGTCACCACCCAGGTCGTCATCCCGTCCGCGTTCACGTGGATCATCGCCAGCCTCCACGTGGCCTTCGGCTTCGCGCTGATCGGCGCGGTCGTTGGCGAGATCTTCGGCGCCCAGCACGGCCTCGGCCTGCTCATCAACCAGGCGAAGGGCAACTTCAACCCCAATGGCGTCTACGCCGGCACGCTGCTCGTCGCGGTGATGGCGCTGGTCGCGGAGTTCCTACTCAGTCTGCTCGAGCGACGGCTGCTGGGCTGGCGCCCGTCCAACGACCGCGACCCGGACCCCTCTCTTTAAAGAAAGTCCCCCGCCCCGGCGATCCCTCGACGAGACGCGCGGGCCACCCCCTCCAGAAGGAGATACATCATGTCCCTACGACAGAGCGCCCTCATCGGTGCCACCGTGGCGGCACTCGCCATATCGGCCTCGGCATGCGGCTCGAGCGCTTCATCGGGCGGCGGTAAGAAGTCAGCCGGCGCGTCCACGACCGTAAAGCTCATGGTCGGCGGCCTGGACAAGCAGATCTACCTGCCGGCCATGCTGACCCAGCGGCTCGGCAACTTCAAGGCCCAGGGCCTGAACGTGGAACTGACGGACGAGCCGGCCGGTGTGGACGCCGAGAACCAGATGCTCGCCGGCAACGTGGACGGCGTCGTCGGTTTCTACGACCACAACGTCGACCTGCAGGCCAAGGGAAAGCAGACCGAGTCGGTCGTCCAGCTCCTGCAGGCGCCCGGGGAGGTGGAGATGGTCCGCACCGACGAGGCGGGCCAGATCAAGTCGCCGGCGGACTTCAAGGGCAAGCGCCTCGGCGTGACCGGCCTGGGCTCCTCCACGAACTTCATCACCAAGGCCCTGGCCGTACGCGCCGGCGTCCCGGTGAACCAGAGCACCTCGGTCCCGGTCGAAGCCGGCCCGGTCTTCATCGCGGCGATGCAGCACAAGCAGATCGACGCGGGCATGACGACCGAGCCCACGATCACCGCTCTGATGCAGAAGCACCTCGCGCAGCCGCTCGTGGACATGCGGACCGCCGAGGGCGCCCGCAAGGCACTCGGCGGCACCTATCCGGCCTCCTGCGTGTACTTCCCCATCGACTGGGTGAACAGCCACAAGGACGTCGCGCAGAAGGTGGTCAACGCCTTCGTCGCGACGATGAAATGGATCAACACCCACAGCCCGGCCGAGATCGCCGACAAGATGCCGACCAGCTACTACAGCGGCGTCGGCAAGGCCGCGTACATCACCGCGCTGCAGAACGAGAAGGGCATGTACAGCCCCGACGGCCTGATGCCGGCAGACGGGCCCAAGACCGTCCTGAGCGTCCTCAGCAGCTTCTCCCCGGCCGTCAAGGGCCACCAGGTCGACGTCAGCAAGACCTACACCAACACCTTCGTCCAGCAGGCCAAGTAATACGCGCGGTAGTGACAGCGGCCCCCGGAAGTCTTTCCGGGGGCCGCGGCATTGGCGGGCGCCGGCAGCCGCGCTCGGCACGGTCCCGCCCGTACGCGCCAGCTCGAGCACGCCCGCGCCACCCGGGCCGCCGCGTCCGGCACCTGCCGGAAACTCGGGAAGTCGTTCACATCGACG
>JAOPYH010000449.1 GCA_025964715.1 Streptosporangiaceae bacterium
GAACGCGTGCAGCTCCGTACGCTGGGTGAAGTAGGACACCGGCAGGATCAGCCGGCGTTCGTCCAGGTCCGCACCACGACGTAGGTCAGCGTCAGCTCCTCGATCCGCCCCCATTCGCCCTCGACCACCACGACGTCGTCGAGCCGGAGCGCGTCGCTGAAGGCCAGCTGGATCCCGGCGAAGATATTGCCGAGCATCGGACGGGCCGCGATCCCGACGAAAGGCCGGCCGCGCCCGCCGAGGCGAGCAGTCCGCTCCGATCGCCCTGACCCCTGGAAAGTTGCGCTCAGGGCCGGGTCACTGAGTGCGTTGGCGATCCGAAGGATCAGCCAGGTCGTCGTCCCGATGGCGGTGACACGGCGATGGATCGACGGACCTCGAACGAGATCCGGGTCAGAGCCGACGGCCTGCAGGTGCCTCCGGGCGCGGTGGAACCGTCGGCGGATCCCGTTAGGCTGGCATAGTGGCAGATCCGGCGACCTACCGGCCCACCCCCGGGTCCATTCCCGAATCGCCGGGGGTCTATCGATTCCGCGATGAGCATGGCCGGGTCATCTACGTGGGCAAGGCCAAGAACCTGCGCTCCCGGCTCAACTCCTACTTCGCCGAGTTCGCAGGCCTGCACCCGCGCACCCAGACGATGTTGCAGACCGCGGCCAACGTTACCTGGATCGTCGTCGGCACCGAGGTGGAGGCGCTCCAGCTCGAATACTCGTGGATCAAGGAGTTCGATCCACGGTTCAACGTGCGCTATCGCGACGACAAGTCCTATCCCTACCTCGCGGTCACACTCGACGAGGAGTTTCCGCGCGTCATGGTGATGCGCGGGGCGAAGCGCAAGGGAGTGCGCTATTTCGGGCCCTACTCCCATGCCTGGGCGATCAGGGAGACCGTGGACCTGCTGCTCCGGGTGTTCCCGATCAGGACGTGCAAGCCCGGGGTCCTCAAACGCGCGCAGCAGACCGGGCGCCCCTGCCTGCTCGGCTACATCAACAAGTGCTCGGCGCCCTGCGTCGGGCGCGTCTCCGCGGCGGAGCACCGGCTGATCGCCGAGGAGTTCTGCGACTTCATGGCCGGCAACAGCACCCGGTTCATCAAGCGGCTCGAACGAGAGATGCGCCAGGCCGCCGCCGTCGAGGAGTACGAGCGGGCGGCGCGGCTGCGCGACGACATCCAGGCACTGGCCCGGGCGCTGGAAAAGCAGGCGGTGGTGCTCGGTGACAACACCGACTGCGACGTGATCGCACTCGCCGAGGACCATCTCGAGGCCGCAGTGCAGGTCTTCTATGTCCGGGGCGGGCGCATCCGCGGCCAGCGCGGCTGGGTCGTAGACAAGGTCGAGGAGGTCGAAACGGGCGATCTCGTGGAGCACTTCCTCCTGCAGGCCTACAGCGAGAGCGAGTCCGTGCCCCGTGAGGTGCTGGTGCCCGCCGAGCCCCCGGAGCCAGAGGCGCTGACCGAGCTGCTGAGCGAGCAGCGGGGCGGTCCCGTACACGTGCGGGTTCCGCAGCGGGGCGACAAGAAGGCGCTGATGGAGACCGTCGCCCGTAACGCCCACGAGGCACTCAAGCAGCACAAGACCCGCAGGGCCGGCGACCTCACCACCCGGAGCAAGGCCCTCCAGGAGATCCAGGAGGCGCTCGGTCTCGACCAGGCCCCGCTGCGCATGGAGTGCTACGACGTCTCGAACCTGCAGGGCACTAACGTGGTGGCGTCCATGGTGGTCTTCGAGGACGGACTGGCCCGCAAGAGCGAATACCGGCGGTTCAAGATCCGCGCAGTGGAGGGGCAGGACGACGTCCGCTCGATCCACGAGGTGATCACGCGCCGGTTCAAGCGCTATGCCGCCGAACGCGACCGGGAGCCGGCGGCGGAGTCCGCCGACAGGGTCCTCGCCTCGTACGGGTTCGGCGACGGTGACCAGGGCGCCGATGGTGACCCGAGCGCCGATGGGCACGAGAGCGCCGACGGACCTCCGAGCGCTGTGGAAGCGGGCGCTCATCAGCCCATCGATCCCGAGACCGGCAAGCCACGCAGGTTCGCCTATCCACCCAATCTGGTGGTGGTCGACGGCGGTGCCCCTCAGGTGGCCGCCGCGCAGCGCGCACTAGAGGAGCTCGGCGTCGACGACGTCACCGTCTGCGGTCTGGCCAAGCGGCTCGAGGAGGTCTGGATCCCGGAGGAAGAGGACCCGGTCATCCTCCCGCGGCGCAGCGAGGGGCTCTATCTGCTCCAGCGCATGCGAGATGAAGCCCATCGGTTTGCGATCACTTTCCATCGAGCCCGTCGCTCCAAGGCCATGACGGCCAGCGAACTCGATAACGTTCCGGGTCTGGGACCCACACGGCGTACGACGCTGCTGAAGCACTTCGGCTCGGTGCAGCGCCTCAAGCGGGCGACGCCGGACCAGATCGCGGAGGTTCCGGGCATCGGGCGCCATACGGCCGAATCCATCGCGGCGGCGCTGCACGGTCGGCTCGGAGATAGGGGGACATCGAGATGACGGGGAGCACACAGATCCCGGACATCGTCATCATCACGGGGATGTCCGGCGCGGGCCGGAGCACGGCGGCCAAGTCGCTGGAGGACCTCGACTGGTTCGTGGTGGACAACCTGCCACCGGGCCTGCTGGCCACCATGGCCGACCTGGGGGGGCGGCTCCAGGGCGCGGTTCCGCGCATCGCCGTGGTCGTGGACGTGCGCAGCCGCGCCTTCACCACCGACCTGCACTCCTCGATCGAGGAGCTCGAGGCGCGCGGAGTACGCCCCCGGGTGGTGTTCCTGGAGGCCGGCGGCGACGAACTTGTCCGCCGGTTCGAGAGCGTGCGGCGTCCGCATCCGCTGCAGGGGGACGGGCGGCTGGTCGACGGAATCGCTCGTGAGCGAGAGGTGCTCCGGCAGGTGCGAGGCGAGGCCGACCTGGTGCTCGACACCACAGGCCTGAACGTCCACGAGCTGCGAGCCAAGATCGTGGGTTTCTTCGGCGATGACACCGGAGAGTCCAGCCTGCGCGCAACGGTGGTGTCGTTCGGCTATAAGTACGGCCTGCCCGTCGACGCCGACCTCGTGGTCGACTGCCGGTTTCTGCCCAACCCGCACTGGGTGCCAGAGCTACGTCCGAAGACCGGGCGTGACGAGTCCGTACGCGACTACGTGCTCGGCCAGCGCGGGGCCAAGGAGTTCCTCGACGCCTACACCGAGGTGCTCCGCCTGCTCGCCGAAGGCTACGAGCGGGAGGGCAAGCACTACGTCACGCTGGCCGTCGGCTGCACGGGGGGCAAGCATCGCAGCGTCGCCATGGCCGAGCAGCTGGCCGGCCGGCTTCGCGACGCGAGCATCGAGGTGCGGGTCTCGCATCGTGACCTCGGCCGTGAGTAGGCCGGGGGATGTGGAGACGGACACGGGCAGGGCGCCGCACGACCCCCGAGCAAGGAGACGAACGACACCAGTGAATGCTCCCAAGGTCGTCGCCCTCGGCGGCGGCCACGGGCTGTACGCCTCGCTGTCCGCGCTCCGCACCGTCACCGATCGGCTCACCGCCATCGTCACGGTGGCCGACGACGGTGGGTCGAGTGGGCGGCTGCGGCGCGAGCTCGGCGTGCTGCCGCCCGGCGACCTGCGGATGGCGCTGGCCGCGCTGTGCGGGGACGACGACTGGGGCCGGACCTGGAGCCGGGTGGTGCAGCATCGATTCCACACCCAGGACGACCTGCGTGGGCACGCTCTGGGCAATCTGCTCATCGTCGCGCTCTGGGAGCTCCTCGAGGACCCCGTCGTCGGGCTCGAGTGGCTCGGCCGGTTGCTCGGGGCCCAGGGCAGGGTGCTTCCGATGACCCTTGTGCCCCTGGACATCGTCGCCGAGGTCCAGGGCGCCGACCCCGCGCGGCCGCGTGACGTCACGTGGGTCCGCGGGCAGGTGGCCTGCGCCAAGACCCCCGGAAAGGTACGCAGCGTTTCGCTGATCCCGGCGGACCCGCCCGCCTGCCAGGAGGCCCTCGCGGCGATCGAGGACGCCGACTGGCTGGTGTTCGGGCCCGGTTCCTGGTTCACCAGCGTGCTGCCGCACCTGCAGGTGCCGGAGCTGGCCAAGGCGTTGACCAAGAGCCGGGCGCGCCGGATCGTCGCGTTGAATCTCGCGCCGCAGCCCGGGGAGACCGATGACTTCTCGCCGCACACCCATCTCGAGGTGCTGCAGGCGCATGCGCCCGACCTCCGTGTCGACGTGGTCCTTGCGGACCGCGACGTCGTCGAGGATCCAAGGGCGCTCGACAAGGCCGTACAGGCGCTCGGCGGCACGCTTGTGCTCACCGACGTCGCCGCGGAAGACGGATCGCCCAGGCACGATCCGGCACGGCTGGCCCATGCCTTCGTACAGATCTTCTCGACTGACGCACGGGCGAGCCGCGATCCACGAGACTGCCTGTAGCGGGCGATTCACTCTGGGGGAGGAGTTGCATCTATGGCGATGACCGGCGTGGTGAAGGACGAGCTGAGCAGGCTGTCCGTCATGAAGCCGTGCTGTCGCAAGGCCGAGGTGTCGACGCTGCTGCGGTTCGCCGGGGGGCTGCACCTGGTCAGCGGGCGGATCGTGATCGAGGCCGAGCTCGACACCGGAGCCGCGGCACGTCGTCTGCGCAAGGACGTCGCGGAGGTGTTCGGGCACACCTCGGACGTGGTCGTGCTGGCGGCGAGCGGGCTGCGCAAGGGCAACCGGTACGTCGTCCGGGTCTTCCGCGACGGCGAGTCGCTGGCCCGGCAGACCGGCCTGGTGGACAACCACGGACGGCCCGTCCGCGGCCTGCCCAGGAACGTGGTCTCGGGGGCGGCCTGCGATGCCGAGTCGGCATGGCGTGGGGCGTTCCTCGCACACGGCTCGCTGACCGAACCGGGACGGTCGATGTCCCTGGAGGTCACCTGCCCGGGTCCGGAGGCGGCGCTGGCGCTCGTCGGCGCGGCCCGGCGGCTCAAAATCCATGCCAAGGCCCGGGAGGTGCGCGGCGTCGACCGGGTCGTGGTCCGGGACGGCGACGCCATCTCGGCCCTGCTCACCAGGCTCGGAGCGCACGACTCCGTGCTCGCCTGGGAGGAGCGTCGGATGCGCCGGGAGGTGCGGGCCACGGCCAACCGCCTGGCGAACTTCGACGACGCCAACCTCCGCCGGTCGGCGCGCGCCGCGGTGGCCGCCGGAGCCCGGGTGGCTCGCGCGCTGGAGATCCTCGAGGGTGAGGCGCCCGAGCACCTCGTCGCCGCGGGGCGGCTGCGGCTGGAGCACAAGCAGGCGTCGCTGGAGGAGCTCGGGCAGCTGGCCGAGCCACCGCTGACCAAGGACGCCATCGCCGGGCGCATCCGCCGGCTCCTGGCGCTCGCCGACAAGCGCGCCGGCGACCAGGGCCTGCCGGGCACCGAGGCCAATCTCACGGCCGACATGCTCGCCCCCTGACCTTCCAGGACAACGACACGCCTGTCTCACCACGGCGCCCCTGCTCCCGCGTCCGCGGGCCGGGCGCCACTCCCCGGCCGTTGATGGGCGGAACGGCGCCGGCGGTTCGGTAAGGTCACAGATGGGGGACACCCTGGTGTCAGGCTGTCAGCGGTCCCGGGTCATCCGGGCGAGACGAGTACGAGGAGATCAGTTCGGTGACCATCCGGGTAGGCATCAACGGGTTCGGCCGGATCGGCCGTAACTTCTTCCGCGCCCTGCAGGCCAGCGGTGCCGACGTCGAGGTCGTGGCGGTCAACGACCTCACCGACAACGCCACGCTCGCCCACCTTCTCAAGTACGACAGTATTCTCGGCCGCCTGCCCCAGGACGTGAAGGCCACCGAGGACGAGATCGTCGTCGGCGACAAGACCATCAAGGTCTTCGCCGAGCGCGACCCGGCCGCTCTCAAGTGGGGCGACCTCGGCGTCGACATCGTGATCGAGTCCACCGGATTCTTCACCGACGCGGAGAAGGCCAAGGTCCACGCGCAGAACGGTGCCAAGAAGGTCATCATCTCCGCGCCGGCCAAGAATGAGGACGTCACCATCGTGATGGGCGTCAACGACGGCGACTACGACGCCGACGCGCACACGATCATCTCCAACGCGTCGTGCACGACCAACTGCCTCGGCCCGATGGCCAAGGTGCTGAACGACACGTTCGGCATCGAGCGTGGTCTCATGACGACGATCCACGCCTACACCCAGGACCAGAACCTGCAGGACGCCCCGCACAAGGACCTGCGCCGGGCCCGGGCCGCCGCGCTGAACATCGTGCCGACCTCGACCGGCGCGGCGAAGGCCATCGGCCTGGTGCTGCCCGAGCTCAAGGGCAAGCTCGACGGTTACGCGCTGCGGGTGCCGGTGCCGACCGGTTCGGCGACCGACCTGACCGCGACCCTGGCCCGCGAGACCACCGCCGAAGAGGTCAACGCCGCGGTCAAGGCGGCGGCAGACGGTCCGCTCAAGGGGATCCTGACCTACACCGAGGACCCGATCGTGTCCTCGGACATCGTCACCGACCCGTCGTCCTGCATCTTCGACGCCGGGCTGACCAAGGTGATCGGCAACCAGGTCAAGGTCGTCGGCTGGTACGACAACGAGTGGGGCTACTCCAACCGCCTCGTGGACCTGGTCAAGCTCGTCGGCGCCGGCATCTAGTCAACCGCCTCATCCCGCCGTGATCTCGGGGTCGCGCCCAGCGCACCGCGAGATCACGGCGTTTCATTGCTGAGAAGGAGTCCGATGCGGACGATTGACGATCTCGACGTGCGGGGCAGGCGGGTCCTCGTCCGGTCCGACCTGAACGTCCCGCTCGAGGACGGCAAGATCTCCGACGACGGTCGGATCCGCGCCAGCGTGCCCACCATCCGTCAGCTCGCCGGCCGCGGCGCCCGGGTCATCGTGTGCGCGCACCTCGGCCGCCCGAAGGGCGAGATCAAGCCCGAGCTCTCGCTCCGGCCGGTGGCCGCGCGTCTCGGTGAGCTGCTCGGTGCCGACGTGGCGTTCGCCGGCGACGTGGTGGGCGAGTCCGCCGCCTCGACGGCGAAGTCGCTCGGCGACGGAGACGTCGCGCTGCTGGAGAACCTGCGCTTCGAGCCCGGTGAGACGAGCAAGGACGACGCGGAGCGCGGTGTGTTCGCCGACCGGCTCGCGGGTCTCGCCGAGCTCTACGTCGGTGATGGATTCGGCGCCGTCCACCGCAAGCACGCCAGCGTCTACGACCTGCCGCAGCGGCTTCCGCACGCGGCCGGCGGCCTGGTCGCCGCCGAGGTCGAGGTCCTGCGCAGGCTCACGAGCGAACCCCGCCGCCCGTACGTGGTGGTGCTCGGCGGTGCGAAGGTCTCCGACAAACTCGGCGTGATCGCCAACCTCCTGACCAAGGTCGACCGGCTGGTCATCGGCGGCGGCATGGCCTACACGTTCCTCAAGGCCCAGGGTCACGAGGTCGGTAGGTCGCTGCTGCAGGAGGACCAGCTCGACCAGGTCCGCGGGTTCATCGAGCAGGCCGGCAAGCGCGGGGTCGAGCTTGTGCTGCCCGTCGACGTCGTCGCGGCCACGGACTTCGCACCAGACGCCCAGCACGAGGTCGTCGACGCCACCGCGATCCCGGCCGACCGGCAGGGGCTCGACATCGGCCCGCGCAGCCGGGAGCTGTTCGCCGCCCGGCTCGCCGACACCGAGACCGTGTTCTGGAACGGCCCGATGGGCGTGTTCGAGTTCGCGGCCTTCGCCGAGGGCACGCGCGCGGTCGCCGAGGCTCTCATCTCCTCGTCCGCCTTCACCGTCGTGGGCGGCGGTGACTCCGCCGCGGCCGTACGGTCCCTCGGTCTGCCGGAGGACGGTTTCTCGCACATCTCGACCGGTGGCGGAGCGAGCCTCGAATACCTCGAGGGCAAGACGCTCCCCGGTCTCTCGGTTCTGGAGGACTGACCATGGCCAAGCCCTCGCCGCAGACCACGGGGCGCAAGCCCCTCATGGCCGGCAACTGGAAGATGAACTCCACGCACCTGGAGGCGATCGCCCTGGTGCAGAAGATGGCGTTCGGCCTCAAGGAGGCCGACTACGACGCGGTCGACATCAGCGTGCTGCCGCCGTTCACCGGGATCCGGAGCGTCCAGACGCTGGTCGACGCGGACCGGCTCAGGCTGACCTACGGGGCACAGGACGTCTCCGCGCATGAGCGTGGCGCCTACACTGGTGAGGTTTCCGGCCTCATGCTGGCCAAGCTCGGCTGCACGTACGCGCTGGTGGGGCACTCCGAGCGCCGTCAGTACCACCACGAGGACGACGCCCTGGTGAACGCCAAGGCCAAGCGGGCACTGTCCTTCGACCTCGTCCCCATCGTCTGCGTCGGTGAGGGACTCGAGGTCCGTAAGGCCGGACGGCAGGTCGAGCACACGCTCGCACAGGTCACGGGGGCCTTGGACGGCATCCCGGCCGAGCAGGCGCGCAAGATCGTGATCGCCTACGAGCCGGTGTGGGCCATCGGCACCGGCGAGGTGGCGACCCCGCAGGACGCCCAGGAGGTCTGTGCGGCCATCCGAACCCGGCTCGCCGAGCTATATGGCGGCGATCTGGCCGATCACGTACGTATCCTGTACGGAGGATCGGTCAAGAGCGACAACATCGCCGGGATCATGGTGCAACCGGACGTGGACGGCGCTCTTGTCGGCGGTGCGAGCCTGGACCCGGGTGAGTTCGTCAAGATCTGCCGGTATCGTGATCTGCTGGTCTGACTGCGGGTTTTGCTGAACAGGGGCGACCCGCCGTCGTACCCTCATAGCGGACGGGTAAACCACTCGGCCGTCGTCCTGAATACCGAGAACTCCGTGCACACGGGGTGGCCCAGAGAAGGCGCTGAACAACTGTGATCATCGCAACCTCCATTGTGCTCATCATCACGAGCATGCTGATGGTGCTGCTCGTCCTGCTGCACAAGGGCAAGGGCGGGGGCCTTTCCGACCTCTTCGGTGGCGGGATCTCGTCGACGCTGGGCGGCTCGTCCGTGGTCGAGCGCAACCTCGACCGGCTCACGGTCGGAACCGGGGTCATCTGGTTCGCCTCCATCGTGGTCCTCGGGATCCTTCTGAAGTCCCACTGAGTCAGTCCCGAGTAATGTGATCGCCGCGCCACCGGGGGACGGGTGGCCGCGGCAGAAGTAGCGAGGAGTAGTCCGTGGGAAGTGGCAACGCCATTCGGGGCAGCCGTGTCGGCGCCGGCCCGATGGGAGAGGCTGAGCGAGGGGAGTCCGCTCCCCGGGTGTGGGTGTCGTTCCACTGCGCGAACCGGCACGAGACCCGCCCGAGTTTCGCGAACGACGTAGCGGTACCCGACCAGTGGGACTGCCCGCGCTGCGGGCTGCCTGCGGGCCAGGACGCGCAGAACCCTCCGGCGCCGCCGAAGACCGAGCCCTACAAGACACACCTTGCCTATGTGAAGGAGCGGCGCAGCGACGCCGACGGCGAGGCGATCCTGGAAGAGGCTCTCGCCAAGCTTCGCCGGAAGCGCGCGGCCGTGCGCGCGGCCATGGAGGCCGCGGCCAAGGGCTGAGGTTCTCCTGGTACGGCCTGGTCCCCACATCGCGAGGGTGGCCGGGCCGTTCTGCTTTCCCACCGCCGCGATCGCGGTCGCTCTGCAGGAGGCCGCGGCGCCGGAGTTGTCCACGTACGCGCACCGGATCGTGGCCAACGCCAAGGCGCTCGCGGCCGCGCTCCTGGAGTCAGGGTCTGGACCGCATCGCGGCAGAGGTCCGCACGCTGCTCGGGGCCTATCCCATGCCGGAGTGGGCGCCGGCCCCCTGAGCCCCGCAGCCCGCGCCCGGGAACCGGCGGAACATGGTGATCATGCGCCATGCCTCCGGGGAGTCGACCGGGACGTCCTCGGCGAAGTCGCCGTGCCGCTCCACCACCTCGAGCGCACCGGACAGCCGGATGGCCGCGGTCAGCTCGGTGGCCGTCCAGAAGCGGTAGGGCACCACGTCCGTGATCACTTGGGTCTCGCCTCCGGTCGTGACGGCGATGGTGACGTGGTCGTCGGCGGTCTGCGTGATGGGGTCGAGCCGGTCGTCGGCCTCGCCCCAGCGGACGGTGGCGTGGACGCCGTCGCGCTCGACCTCCCAGCCGGTGCTCACCGTCGGATTCGCGGTCAGCCGGTCGGCGGGATGGCTCATCTCGAGGACGTACAGCCCGTCGGCGGCCAGGTGGGCGGCGGTCCGGTCGAGGTGGGCGACGAGAGCGTCCAACGTCATCAGGTGCGATGTCGAGTCGAGCATGGTGACGATCAGGTCGAACCGGCGGCCCAGCTCAAAGTCGGTCATGTCCGCCCGGACGACGTCGAGCCGCACCCCGGCCCGCTCGGCCTGGTCCGCGGCGTAGTCGCACATCGCCGGGCTCAGGTCCAGAGCGGTGGCGGAAATCCCGCGACGGGCGAACTCGCGTGCGTGCTCGGCCGGGCCCGCCGCCAGCTCGAGCACCGATCGAACCGGGGGTCGGTGCCGGGCGCACCAGCCCAGCACCGAGTCGACCTCATGTGGGACGTCGCGAAAGTCGCAGGCCAGTTCATAAGCCCACGGGTGGTCATAGATGCCGGTCACACCGACATCGTGCCAGGGCCCGCGACCAGCGCGCGCGCGGCCCGTCGCGCCCGCCGAACCTCAGTGGCGGTGGACCGTGGTGGCCGAGGGCCGGCGTGCCACCTTGCCGTCGAGCCCTAGCGTGATCTCAACGACGCCCCTGTGAGAGGCGCGGCGGACCCGTCCGCCAAAGGAGGTGAGCAGCCCGCGCATCCGCGCGTTCTCACTGAGCACGGTGGCGCGCAGCTCAACCAGCCCTCCTTCCCGGGCCGTCTCCAGCAGCAGTTCCGCGAGGGCCCGGCCGAGTCCGCGTCCCTGCCAATGGTCCTCGACGAGGAACGCCGGCTCGGCTACGCCCGGGTCCAGGAGATGCATCAGGTGCGCGAGGGCCAGGATCGACCCGTCCGGCCCCTCGGCGACCAGTGTCAGCCCGTGCGAGGACGCACAGAAGGCCTCCATCACTCCGTGCGCCGGCTTGGCGCCGAAATACCGCAGCCGGCGGCTCTCCGCCGAACAGCGTTGGTGCATGGCCCGTACGGCGGCGGTGTCCCGTTCCTGGATAGTCCGTACGACGATCTGCGTCCCGTCGCGCAGCGATATGAGCCGCGGCATCCGGCCGGCCGCGCCGGTACGGCCGGGGTCCGGCAACACCGCCCTGACGAGCGCGGTCGCGCGCGCGGCCTCGGTCATCGTGAACGGCAGACCGTCACGCCGTAGCTGTACCGCCCGCATCGGGCCGACCGGCACGGTGAGCGCGTCGGGCTCCTCGCGCTCCGCGGCCGCCCCGAACACCCAGGCGGCCATGTCCGCGCGAAGCAGCTCGGCCAGAGCCTCCGGCAGCCCACGTGGATCCGAGCGCAGCCGGGCCGCGAGGGTCAGAGCGCGCGTGGGCTCGTCGATGAGCTCATGGGGCCGGGCCGCCACGACGGCCACGCGGGTCCCGCCGGCCCTCTCCAGTGCCTCCGCGACCTCTTGGCCGTCGGTGTGCGGCGGGACGTCCACAACGAACTCGTCGACCACCCCGTCGGTGTCGACCTGCACGGACAGCTCCAGGATGTTCGCCCTCCTGGCGGCCAGCGCGGCCGTCAGCACGGCCAGCCGACCCGGACGGTCCTCTATCTGGGTGCGGAAACGCAAAAGCGGCATGGTCCCCCCCTTTGGGCTTTGTCACTGCAAAGATTCGCCTATATCGGTTACGGGAGGGCTACACCGCCGTGAGCGGGCCGTTTCGGTTTCCGGCCTGGTGGAAGGCGTAGGGGCCCGGGACCCGCTAGCGTTCCGTAGGTGATGGACCTTGACGTTGGCGGGACCCGCGACCATCGGCCGTCCCGCCGGCTGCCGCTGCTGGACCCCGGGCTCCTCGACGAGTCACAGCGGGAGGTGTACGGCGCCATTACCGGCGGATCCCGAGCGGAGCGGCCGAAGCTGTTGCGCTACGCGGACGACGCCGGCCGGCTGCACGGGCCCTTCAACGCGATGCTCTACAGCCCCCCGGTGGGCCTGCCCCTCCAGGAGCTCGGGGCAGCGCTGCGATTCCGCACCGGCTTCACCGCGCGGGAACGCGAGATCGCGACGCTCGTCGTGGCCGCGCACAGCCGTTCGGACTTCCAGTGGTACGCACATGAGCTGCTGGGCCGCGATGCCGGCCTCACGGAGGCGGAGCTGACCGCGCTGAGGTGCGGGCGTGACCCCGTGCTCGCGGACGTGCGGGAGCGGATAGTGCATGAGGCGGGCCGGCAGCTCGCGGTGGACGGCGACGTAGGCGACCCGCTGTACGTCGAGGCCGTGGCCGTCCTCGGCCGGTCCGGGGTGGTGGAGCTCGCCACTCTGGTGGGCTACTACGCCGCGCTCGCCCTGCAGCTGCGGCTGTTCCGCGTTGCCGTGCCCGAGGGCGAGCCCGCTCCGGAATGGCCCGAGCGACCCTCGAACGCCGACGGCTCGTCGCCCTGAGCCGGCCCGGAGGACGGGCAAGGCTCAGGGCTCAGGAGCCGGCGATCAGGGGGAGGCGATCCGCTCGATGCCCGGGGGCAGCTGGCCGGCGGCGGCGCGGTCGAGGAGGAACAGCGTGCGCAGCCGGCCGCGGGCGCCCGCCGCCGGCACCTGCACCGGGCCGGCGTCAGACAGCGCGAGCCGGACCGCCCGGGCCTTCTCCTCACCCGCGGCGATGATCCATGCCTCCTTGGCGGCCTGGATCGAGGGCAAGGTGAGAGTGATCCGGATCGGTGGGGGCTTGGGCGCGCCCCGTACGGCCACGACGGGCCGCTCGTCGTAGAGCGCCGGCATGCCGGGGAACAGCGACGCGACGTGACCGTCCGGCCCCATGCCCAGCATCAGCACGTCGAAGGACGGCACCGGCCCGTGATCCTCGGGGCGGGCGGCGGCGCGCAGCTCGTCGGCGTAGCGATCCGCGGCCGCCTCGGGGTCGTCCCCGTCCGGTCCGTCGGCGGCCGGCATCGGATGCACCCGCCCCGGGTCGACGTCGACATGGTCGAGGAGGGCCTCGCGCGCCGCCGTCTCATTGCGCTCGGGATGCCCCGAGGGCAGGAAGCGCTCGTCGCCCCACCAGATGTCCAGCTTGCGCCAGTCGATCGCGTCCCGGGCGCCGGTGGCGGCGACCTCCCGCAGCACGGCGATGCCGACGCCGCCCCCGGTGAGGACCACCGAGGCCGTGCCGCGGGCGGCTTGGACATCCACCAGCCGGGTCACGAACCGTGCCGCCACCGCCTTCGCCAGCACCTGTTGGTCTCGATGGATCAACACGGCCGGTGGGCTCACGAGGTCGGCGCCTTACCGGCCTCGTCCTCGGAGGAGGCGGCCAGATGCTTGGCGAACCAGGCGGCCGACTCCTTGTAGACCTCGTCTGGGTCGAGCCGGCGCAGCTCCTCGGCCAGCAGCTCTGCCATCGGCCGACGGTGCAGTGCCACCTGGCGCTCAGGTTCGCCTGGCCAGGACAGGTTCGCCACGCGGCCGTCCGGCCGGGTCACCGCGACCTCGCCCTCGGTGGTCGTCAGGCGTACGGACGTGATCCCCGGGCCCGCGGAGACGGTCCGCCTGATCGGCACCGCGAGGCGCATCGCGAGCCACGAGGCCAGCAGCTCGGCGCTCGGGCTCTCCGGCTCGGCCTCGACCGCCCCGGCCGTGACCTCGCCGTGCTTTTGATCGAGCGCGGCCGCCAGCAGCGTGCGCCAGGGCGTGAGACGGGTCCAGGAGAAGTCGGTGTCCCCTGGCCGGTAGGCCTGCGCGAGCCGGGCCAGCGTGCCCAGCCGGTCCTGCGCCGGGTAGGCGTCGGTCACCCGCCGCTGGGCGAGTGCCCCTAGCGGGTCTCGGCCGGGCACCTGCGGGGCAGAGCCCGGCCACCAGGTCACGACCGGAGTGTCGGGCACCAGCAAGGGCATCACGACGGAGTCGGCGTGATTGGCCAGCGGCCCGTACATCCGCAGCAGAACGGTCTCGCCCGGGCCGGTTTCGCCCATCCGGATCTCGGCGTCCAGCCGCGACGAGCTGCCGCGGGGATCCCTTGAGATGACGGTGAGAATCCGGCATGGGTGTTCGCGTGCCGCCTCGGTGGCGGCCCGTACGGCGTCGTACTGCGCCGACTCGTCGGCCACGATCACCAGGGTCAGGACCATGCCGACCGCGGGCCCGCCCATGAGGTGGCGGGCCTGGCGCAGCGACTCCTGGATGCGGCGCGTCGTGGTTTGCGTGAGATCGACGTGCATGTCAGAGCCTCCTCCAGGCGCGTCCGTCGCGGGCCATGAGCCCGTCGGCGGACTCTGGCCCGTATCCCCCGGCGGGGTACTGCTCCGGCTTGCCGTGTCGCGCCCAGTGATCCTCGATGGGGTCGAGGATCATCCAGGACAGCTCGACCTCCTCCTGCCGGGGGAACAGCGGCGGATCGCCGATCAGGACGTCCAGGATCAGTCGTTCGTAGGCCTCGGGGGAGGCCTCGGTGAAGGACTCGCCATAGGCGAAGTCCATGTTCACGTCGCGCACCTCCATCGAGGTGCCGGGGACCTTGGACCCGAACCGCAGAGTCACGCCCTCGTCCGGCTGCACCCGGATGACCAGCGCGTTCTGCCCCAGCTCCTCGGTGTCGGTCTCGGAGAACGGCAGGTGCGGAGCCTGCTTGAACAGCACCGCCACCTCGGTGACGCGGCGGCACAGCCGCTTGCCGGTGCGCAGGTAGAACGGCACCCCGGCCCAGCGCCGGGAGTCGATGCCGAGCTTGATCGCGGCGTAGGTCTCGGTGGTCGAGTTGGCCGGGATCCCCTCCTCCTCGAGGTAGCCCTTGACCTTGACCCCGCCCTGCCAGCCGGCGGCGTACTGCCCGCGGGCGGTGCAGAGGTCGAGATCCTTGGGAAGCCGCACCGCCGACAGCACCTTGGCCTTCTCCATCCGCACGGCCTCGGCGTTGAAGGAGGTCGGCTCCTCCATCGCGGTCAGCGCGAGCAGCTGGAGCAGGTGGTTCTGGATCACGTCCCGGGCCGCGCCGATCCCGTCGTGGTAGCCCGCGCGGCCTCCGATGCCGATGTCCTCGGCCATGGTGATCTGCACGTGATCGACGTACGAGCGGTTCCAGACCGGCTCGAAGAGTGTGTTGGCGAACCGCAGCGCCAGGATGTTCTGCACGGTCTCCTTACCGAGGTAATGGTCGATCCGGAAGATCGACTCCTCGGGGAAGACTCCGTGCATGAGGTTGTTCAGCTCGACGGCGCTGGCCAGGTCATGGCCGAACGGCTTCTCGACGACCACCCGGCGCCAGCCGTCGTCCTCGCTGGCGGCCAGGCCGCTGCGCTGCAGCTGCTCGATCGCCACGGGGAAGAGCTTGGGCGGGATGGACAGGTAGAACGCGTAGTTACCCCCGGCTCCGCGGGTGCGGTCGAGGTCCCGGACCGCCTCGGCCAGCC
Organism: Streptosporangiaceae bacterium; assembly: GCA_025964715.1. GTDB lineage: Bacteria > Actinomycetota > Actinomycetes > Streptosporangiales > Streptosporangiaceae > Actinomadura_C. Next base: position 15,463 of record JAOPYH010000449.1, read on the forward strand.
GGTCGAAGGCCTCGGGGTCGTCAAGCTCGCCGGGCACGAAATGCATGCCTTCGCACAGGTGCTCCCAGACCTCCTCGCGGAACGGGGTCCGGGCGTTCTCCTTGACCGCCTCGAAGGCGACTTCGCGGAAGTCCTGGTTCTCCCAGTCACGGCGGGCGAAGCCGACCAGGGAGAACCCCGGGGGCAGCAGGCCGCGGTTGGCCAGGTCGTATATTGCCGGCAGCAGTTTCTTTCGGGCGAGGTCCCCCGTGACGCCAAAGAGGATCAACATGCACGGCCCCGCGACGCGGGGTAGCCGCTTGTCCCGCGGATCCCGCAACGGGTTGGAGACCGCTCCGGACTGCTGTAGTTGTCTGTGGGTGGGCGAACTCATGCCCCTCCTCGAGCGGCTTCTAGCAATGTGGTGATGCCGGTCCAGCGGTTCTGCAGGTGGAGACGGACGACGGGCCGGTCCCGTTGGGTCAGGGCCCGTACGGCGCCGAGCGCCTCGGCGAGCTGCAGCTCGCTCAGCCGGTATCGCTTGTCTGGAACAGCTGCGTCATGCGTGACGTTCCCGGTCAGGATCAGAAATACGCCCTTTTCCATCACGTCGTTGGGGAATGCCGGTTGAAACGGGCGCAACTCCGCCAACACCGGCCGGGAGCACCGGGCGGCAAGCGTGGCTGCGAGCCGCCGCACACCGCCGCCATGGCCCTGTACCCCGTCAGGGTCCATATAGGCCATCACGGCGAAGTATCCGTCTTCGGGCATAGCGTCCATCAGCGCACGGAGCACCCCGTCGAGGTCCTTGAGGTCGGGGAGGACCTCCTCGTCGGCATGGACCTCGATGAGCTCCGCGGCCGCCCCGACCGTGAACGCCGGCCGTGGCACGCCCGCCTGATCGTCCTCCGGCGGCCACGTGGCGGGACTCGCCCCGTCTCCGGCGGCCGCACGGCCGGCGGCGAAGGGGTCGGCGCCGATCAGATACGCGGCGACCGCGGCGGCGTACTCCCAGACCACCAGCTGCGCCCCCAGTGGCCCGCAGACGGTCGCGTCGTCCTGATGCGGCCGGCCGTCGAGGATGATCTGGAACAGGTCGTCGGCCGGTGCGAGGGGCAGCCCGCCGTCCTGCAGGATGGGCAGGAGGCCGCCCTGGGTCGCGCCGGTCAGCAGCGGGGCGACCCACGCGCCCAGCCCGGCGAGCCGGGCCGGAAAGTCGCCGAGGACCACCTTGTCGCGTCCGGTGCGGGCACATCCGCCCAGGATCGCGCCGAGGACCAGGCCCGGGTTGTTCTCCGGCCGGGTCAGCGACGGCAGCACCTGCGTGGCCTCGTCGAGCAGGGCCGCGACATCGACGCCGGCCAGCGCGGCCGGCAGCAGCGCGGCGGGGGACAGTGCGCCGAACACCTGCCCGTGGCCTCGGGCGGCGCCGTCGACCTCCACGAGGGTGTGGCCGGCCGCCAGGGCCAGTTCGGCGAGGGCCCCCCCGGGCCGTCCGACGAGGACGAACCGGCGGGCGATCTCGGCCGGGGGCAACCCCTTGTCGCGGAGCATCCGGGCCAGGATCCGGCGTTGGGCGTCCGTGCCCGGGTCCTGCGCGATGACGATCACGATCGTACGGAGCAGGCGCTCGGCGTCGTGGGCCAGTCGCAGCAGTGGCCCGGGGTCCGTCCCGTCCAGGACCGTCAGCCGCGCCGCCGGCCTACCCGGCATGGGGGCCGGGCGGTCGACCCGACCGGCGCGCGAGATGAGATCGGCCGCCCGCGCCTGCGGGCCGCGACCCAGCACCACCACCTCGGTCAGCCCGGCGTCGTGCGCCCGGCGGACCAGCTCACCGATGCGCGGCAGCAGGGCCCGCGCCGGGCCGGGTTGTGCGGGCCAGCACCCCTGCGGTTCCGGCTGCCACAGCGTGCGGTCCTCGGAGGCGAGACGGACCGGGATCTCGTCGATCCACAGCCGCCCGACGGTCCGTTCCGCCGCATCGCGCACGGCGCCGCGCGCCGTGATCCGCACGTCTCCGGCGCTGACCGTGGCGAAGCCCGTCATCGGGTCTCCCGGGCGATGTCGATCAGTCTCCCGGCCCCCTCGATGGGATCACGCAGGTGCAGCCGGAGGACCGGGATGCCGCGGCGGCGCAGCGTCCGGACATCGGCCAGTGCCCGTGCCAATTGGAGTTTGCCGAGTGTGTAGGGCCTGCCCGGCACCGGACGGTCCGCGAGGGGTGCGCCGGTGATGATCAGGAACGCTCCGTTGCGCGGCCCGTCCTTGTGATAGGAGCCGGTGCTGTGCAGATAGCCGGGGCCGGAGCCGTAGGTGACCGGGCGGCCGATGCGCCGCGCCAGCGCCGGGGCGAGGTAGCGACCGGAGAAGTCGCCGGACAGGTAGGTCAGGATCGACAGATAGCCGTTGTCCGGCACCCGGCGCAAGAGAGATCCGACGGCCGAAGCGAGGTCGTAGGAGACGAAACCCTCCGGTTCGGTGTAGGCCTCTATCTCCCCGTCCACGAAGGACGGCTGCCCGGTCGGCAGCGGGCCGTGTCCGGCGTGGCGGAGCATCCCGGCCGCGTCGCTCTCCGCCTCCTTGATCACCTCGGCGGCCGTCTCGAACGGGTTGACTCCCATGAGCCAGCCCGCCACGGCGGTTGCGTACTCCCACAGCATGAACTGAGCCCCCGCCGGGGCCCACAGGGAGGTGTCGGCGTCGGTGGCCGCCGGGCTCTGCGGATTGATCGCCACAGCGTGCAGGTCGGCGCAGACGTCCGCGCCTGGCAGCCCGGCCGCGTCCAGCGGCAGGATGCCGCGGCCGCGCTTGCCGGTGCCGGTCGCGAGCAGTTGTGACACCCACGCGGACATGGCCGAGCCCCCGGGCGCCTCGCGGAGCACGAGCTTGTCCCGGGTCACGCCGTCCGCGGGCTGCTGGGCGCAGCCGCCGAGCACGGCGCCGAGGAGCAGGCCCGGATTGTCCTCTTCGCTGCTCAATGAGGACAACGCCGAGGTGGCCTGCTCCAGCAGCGGGACCACGTCAGTGCCGGCGAGGACGGCCGGGACCAGGCCGTAGGCCGAGAGCGCGCCGAAATGGCCGGGGAGCTCCGGGTCGGTCAGGCCGAGGCGGTAGCCGCGGTGGCGGGCGAACTCGTCCAGCGGGGTGCCGTGGTCGGTGAGCACCAGGAAGCGCGCGGCGATCTCCGGCTCGGACAGGCCGTGCCGGCGGAAGGCCTGGACGAGCACGCGGCGATAGGCGTCTCCCTCGATCGTGTCGCCGCCCTTGCTGGAAAGGACGACGAGGGTGCGATCCAGCCGCTCGAGCGCTTGGTCCAGCACCGCGAAGTCTCCGCCGTCGAGGAGGGTGAGCCCGCCCCGCGGGTCTCGGCCCCCGCCCGCGTCCATGATCGCCTGTGCCGCGAGCCCGTCCGCGCCCAGGCCCACGAGGACGATGTGGTCGAGCCCGGAGTAGCGGACCTCGGCGACCAGGCTTTCCATCTGGGCCAGCAGATCGTGTGACGCCGCGGGCAGGTCGAGCCAGCCGAGCCTGCCCTGGTCGACCGGCAGGGAGCCCCACGGCCGGGCGTCCTTGTTCGCGAGCGCGGCTGGAATGCCGCTTGAGATCAGGTGATCGCGGGCCTTGAGCGCCGTATCCAGCACCTCACCACGGGTGAGCACATCGAACCCAGACAACGTTCCCTCCTCAGCCCTAATCGTTTCAGGAGAGAACGGGGCTCGCGACCCACTCACCTATCTCGCGGCGTGCCGGGTGATCTAGCCTACCGGTGATCTGCAGCGCGGGGCGGCGAGCCCATGGCGAAGCGGTTTTCGCTGGTACGGGGAGCGCCCGTCACGCCTTGAGGGTCTGGAGCAGCTGCTGCAGACCCTCGGCCCGGTCGCGCAGGTGCACCCGGACGGCGGGACGGCCTCGTGCCCGGAGAGCGCGCAGATCCCCGAAGGCCTGTGCCAGCTGGAGCGCCTTGAGGGTGTACGGCGTGCCGGGCACCGGCACGTCCTCGCTCACGGCTCCGGTGATCTGGAGGAACACCCCCCTCTGCGGGCCGCCCTTGTGATATTGCCCGGTGGAGTGCAGGAATCGCGGCCCCCAGCCGAAGGTGACCGGGGCGGCGGTCTTGCGGATTTCCGCCGCGCGGGCGGCCAGCAGCGGGCGTAACTGCGCGGCGTCCGCGTCGCCCAGCCGGTCCAGGTAGGCCATCACCGCGAGGTAGCCGCGCTCGGGCACCGCGGCGAGCAGCGCGTCCAGGGCGGCCCCGAGGTCCTTCGCCCCCTTGAGGAGATCCGCGCGACCGTGGACCTCGACCGCACCCACGGCCAGGGCCGGCTCCGCCGCGATTATCGTCGGCGTGGTTCCGTCCGCGGCGCCGCGCAGCAACGCCGCGGTGTTGTCCTTGGACTCCTGGACGTTCGGCTGGTCGAACGGATTGATGCCGATGACCCGGCCGGCCGCCGCTGTCGCGTACTCCCACAGCAGGAACTGCGCGCCGAGCGGCCCGGACACGCTCAGGCCGGCCGCTCCCGCGGGCCCGGCGTCCTGGGTCCGCCCGCCCTCGAGGACGAGCCGCACCGCGCCGTCGACGATCTCGAAGCCCGGTGCGTTCACGCCCTCCACGACCACCGGCGCTATGCCCTTGCCGTCTTTGCCGGTGGACTCGGCGACCAGCTGCTCGGCCCAGTCCCCGAAGCCGACCATTCCGGAGCGGTGGTCGGCGATCACGAGGCGGTCGCGGCCGCCGAGGGCTGCCGCGCCGAGGGCCGCGCCGAGGGTCAGGCCGGGATTGTCGTAGGGCCGGCGCAGCCCGGGGGACAGGGCCGCCGCCTCGTCGAGCAGCCGGGCCACGTCGGCCCCGGCGAGCGCGCTCGGCACCAGGCCGAACGCGGTCAGAGCGCTGAAGCGGCCGCCCACGTCCGGGTCCGAGAGCACGACCTGGTAGCCCGCCTCACGTGCGGTCGCCTCCAGGGGCGAGCCGGGGTCGGTCACGACGAGGAAGTGCTCACGCAGCGCCTCGCCGGTGATGCCCGCCTCCTCGAAGGCCCGCTCGAAGATACGCCGGTGACTGTCGGTCTCGATGGTCGCGCCGCTCTTGCTCGACACCACCACGATGGTCTCTTCGAGCCGATCCCGGGTCACGGGCGCGACCTGGTGCGGGTCGGTGGTGTCGAGGACGGTCAGCTCGACCCCATGGGTGCGGGCGATGACCTCGGCTCCCAGCGACGCTCCGCCCATCCCGGCGAGCACCACGCGCCCGAAGCCGGCCGAGTTGAGCTCGACGAGCCTCGGGACCAGCGAACGTGACGACTCGGGCAGGTCCAGCCAGCCGAGCCGCCGGGTCGCCTCGGGCGCGGCCTCCGGGCCCCACAGCTGCGCGTTCTTGGCGGCCAGGGCACCGGGCACCCCGTCACTGACGAGCCGGTCCAGGACGGTGTGCGTGTCCGCGACCCCGTCACGGATGGTGACCGCCACGCCTCCGGCGGCCACCACCGACGTCACCGGCGGCCTCCGCGGCCGTCCGCGGGCGGCCGGTCCGGCGTCACGCCTTGTCCTCCAGCTCCTTCTGGATGGTCGCGAGGAGCTCGTTCCAGGACGTCTCGAACTTCTCCACGCCCTCTTCCTCGAGGACCCGCACGACGTCGTCGTAGTCGACGCCGACCCGCTCCAGCGCCGCCATCTGCTCGCGGGCCTCGTCGTAGTAGGGCCGGATCGTGTCGCCCCGGACGTTGCCGTGGTCGGCGAACGCGTCGAGCGTCGCCTCCGGCATCGTGTTGACCACGCCCGGCGCCACGAGCTCCTCGACGTACATGGTGTCCGGCAGGGAGGGGTCCTTCACACCGGTCGAGGCCCACAGCGGCCGCTGCGGGCGCGCGCCGGCCAGCTCGAGGGACTTCCAGCGGTCGGTGCCGGTCTTCTCCTCGAACCGCTTGTAGGCCAGCCGGGCGTTGGCCACGCCGGCCTTGCCCTTCAGTGCCTTGGCCTCCGGCGTGCCGATCTTGTCCAGCCGCTTGTCTATCTCGGTGTCGACCCGGCTGACGAAGAACGAGGCCACCGAGGAGATCCGTGACAGGTTGTGGCCGGCCTCCCTGGCCTTCTCCATGCCCTCGAAGAAGGCCTCCATGACGGCCTCGTAGCGCTGCAGGGAGAAGATCAGCGTGACATTGACGCTGATGCCCTCGGACAACGCCTGGGTGATCGCCGGCAGACCTGCGAGGGTGGCCGGGATCTTGATCATGGTGTTGGGCCGGTCGACGAGCCACCAGAGGGCCCGCGCCTCGGCGATCGTCTTCTCGGTGTTCTGGGCCAGCCGCGGGTCGACCTCGATGGACGCCCGCCCGTCGATGCGATCCGTACGGTCGTAGACCGGTCGCAGCACGTCGGCCGCCCAGCGGATGTCGTAGGTCGTGATGGCCCGGGCCGCCTCCTCGATGTCCACGCCGCGTACCGCCAGGTCGCGGACCTGGCCATCGTAGGCGGAGCCCTTGCCAAGCGCCTTCGCGAAGATCGTCGGGTTCGATGTGATCCCGACGACGTGCTTCTCCCGGATCAGCTGCTCGAGGTTGCCCGTGCGCAGCCGCTCACGGCTGATGTCGTCCAGCCAGACGGACACGCCCGCTTCGGTCAGCCGCCGCAGGTTCTCGTTGCTCATTTCCTTCGCCTCGTTCCTTGCTGCTGTGTGCGCGCTTCCCTCGGCCCGGCTCGAGGCGCGCGGTGAGCCGGAACGCGCACTCGCCGGCTCACCGCTCATCGCCCTCTCCCGCTCAGTTGCCCGTCGTGTGACCCCGCCCGCCGATGCCGGACCTGATCAGGCTGGACCGGGCGGCGGCGACCACGCGCTCCGGGGTGATGCCGAACTGCTCGTACAACGTCCTGTGGTCCGACGACGCGCCGAAGTGCTCAAGGCTCACCGACTCGCCGGTGTCGCCGATGAACTGGCGCCAGCCGAGAGCGATCCCGGCCTCCACGGACACGCGCGCCCGCACGGCTGACGGCAGCACCGTCTGCCGGTAGGACTCGTCCTGGCCGAGGAACCACTCGACGCAGGGCATCGACACGACGCGGGTGGGGGTGCCGGCGGCCTCGAGGGTGTCCCGGGCGGCCATGGCGAGCTGCACCTCACTGCCTGTGGCGATCAGGATGACCTGCGGCGCGCCGTTCCCCGCGTCGGCCAGCACGTAGCCGCCGCGGGCGACGCCGCCGGCACTGGCGACCTGGGAGCGATCGAACGTCGGGACCTGCTGCCGGGTCAGGCACAGGCCCGCGGGACGGTCGGTGTGCTCCAGGATCGTCTGCCACGCGATCGCTGTCTCGTTCGCGTCCGCCGGCCGGACGACGTCCAGGCCCGGGATGGCCCGCAGCGACCACAGATGCTCCACCGGCTGGTGCGTGGGGCCGTCCTCGCCGAGGCCGATGGAGTCGTGCGTCCAGACGTAGGTCACCGGCAGCCGCATCAGCGCGGCGAGGCGTACGGCCGGACGCATGTAGTCGCTGAAGACCAGGAACGTGCCGCCGTAGGGCCGGGTGCCGTTGTGCACGGCGATGCCGTTGAGGATGGCCCCCATGGCGTGCTCGCGTACGCCGAAGTGCAGCGTACGGCCGTAGCGGTTCCCGGGGAACGACCCGGTCCCGAGGTCGCCCGGGATGAAGGACGGTTCGCCCTTCATCGTGGTGTTGTTGCTCTCGGCGAGGTCGGCGGACCCGCCCCAGAGCTCGGGAAGCACCGGCCCGATCGCGCTGAGCACCTGTCCCGAGGCCGCACGCGTGGCGAGATCCTTGCCGGGCTCGAACTCGGGCAGCTTCTTCTGCCAGCCATCAGGCAGCCGCCGCGCGGAGATCCGGTCGTATTCGGCGGCGCGCTCGGGATTGGCCGCGCGCCACGCCACGAAACGCTTGTTCCACTCCGCGTGCATCTCCCGGCCCCGCTCGACGGCCTTGCGGGCGTGCTGGAGCACGTCGTCCGGCACGTCGAAGGACTTGTCCGGGCGGAGCCCGAGGACCCGCTTGGTCTCGGCGACCTCCTCGGCGCCCAGCGCGGAGCCGTGCGCCTTGCCGGTGTTCTGCTTGGTCGGCGCCGGCCAGCCGATGATGGTCCGCAGTGCGATGAAGGACGGCCGCTCGGTCTCGGCGAGCGCGGCGGAGTAGGCCCGCGCGAGCGCCTCGACGTTCTCGTGGTAGGCGCCGCCCTCGGTCCAGTCGACCCGCTGTACGTGCCAGCCGTAGGCCTCGTAGCGCTTGACGACGTCCTCAGAGAACGCGATCTTGGTGTCGTCCTCGATCGAGATGTGGTTGTCGTCATAGAGCATGGTGAGGTTGCCGAGCCGCTGATGGCCGGCCAGCGAGGCCGCCTCGTGGCTGATGCCCTCTTCCATGTCGCCGTCCGAGGCGAAGACCCAGATGTTGTGGTCGAAGAGGCTCTTGCCGGACTCGGCGTCGGGATCGAACAGGCCCCGCTCCCGGCGGGTGGCCATGGCCATGCCCACCGCGTTGCCGACGCCCTGGCCGAGCGGCCCCGTGGTCGTCTCCACACCTGCCGTGTGGCCGTACTCCGGGTGCCCCGGCGTCAGGCTGCCCCACTTGCGCAGGGACTTGAGGTCCTGGAGCGAGAGCCCGTAGCCGGACAGGTAGAGCTGGATGTAGAGGGTGAGGCTCGTGTGCCCCGCGGAGAGCACGAACCGGTCCCGGCCCGGCCAGTTCGGATCGGTCGGGTCGTGGCGCAGGAACCGCTGGAAGAGCAGATAGGCGGCGGGTGCGAGGCTCATCGCCGTGCCAGGGTGGCCCGAGCCGGCCTCCTCCACCGCGTCCATCGCAAGGGCGCGGATCACGTCCACGGCCCGCTGATCCAGGTCGGACCACTCGAACGTGCTGCTGTCCTTACTGCTGTCCTTACTCACCGAAGGCTCAGGCTCCTCTCGAACGACATGTGCAACCATCGTGACCCGTTCACTTCAAGACCGGTGTTTCGCGTGATGTCGCGCGTCGCGGAACCGCGCCGACGACCGGCCACAGTCGCGACGGCCGGCGGGTGCCCGGCGGCGGCGCCGGCGGCGATCACGTCTCGCAACCGACCCTATCCAAGTGCCGCCTCGGTCGTCGGTCCACTGCACCGTCACGCAAACGTTGCAATCCGACCCTTGCCCGATCGTCCCGGCCGCTAACCCACCCGCGCGGGGGATGTGGCGGGTGGTGCGGTCCTGGCCCGCCGGCCCCCGGATCCGGCCCGGTCACCCGGGGGACCGCGGCCCCGGGACCTGCGGGATCGGCGCGTCCAGTCCCCCGATGCGCGACCCTTGACAGGTCGGCATTACAGTGAGTGCGCGGCCGGCAGGAACGGCTGCGGCAGGATCGAGAGAGCGCGTCGCCCAGCGAGTCGCGGGGGCATCGCATGGCGCTTAGGTGGACCTGGACCCATTGTGACGTTGCTGAGTAACAAGCTCGCGGCCGACCGGGCCGAAGAAGTGCCCTTCGAGGCGCTCACGGAGCCGGTGGAGCCCAGAACCGGCCCGTCCGGCCGACGGCCGGTCGGCGCGCTGTTGCGCGCCTACGTGGCGCTGACCAAACCGCGTGTGATCGAGTTGTTGTTGATCACGACGCTACCGGTGATGTTCCTCGCCGCCAAGGGGCTCCCGCCCCTCGGCACGGCTCTGGCGACGTTCGTCTTCGGCACCCTGTCGGCCGGCGCGGCCAACGCGATCAACTGCTATATCGACCGTGACATCGACGCCAAGATGCGGCGCACCCGGCGCCGTCCGCTCGCCCGGGCCGAGGTGACGCCTCGGGCGGCGCTGACCTTCGGCGTCGTCCTGGCGGTCCTGTCGACACTGGGGTTCCTGCTGGCGGTCAACGTGCTCGCGGCCGCGCTGTCGGTGACGGCGATCCTCTACTACGTCTTCGTCTATTCACTGCTACTCAAGCGCCGTACGTCACAGAACGTCGTATGGGGCGGCATCGCGGGGTGCATGCCGGTCCTGATCGGCTGGGCCGGGGTAACCGGCTCGCTCGCCGTCGCGCCGTTCGTGCTCTTCATGGTCGTGTTCCTGTGGACGCCGCCGCACACGTGGACGCTCGCGATGCGCTACCGCGAGGACTACGCCGCGGCCGGGGTGCCGATGCTGCCGGTGGTGGCGACCGAGCGCCGGGTGATCCTGGAGAGCCTCGCCTACACGTGGGCGACCGTGCTCTGCTCCCTGGTGCTGTGGCCGGTGGCCGGGATGAGCGCGTTCTACGGGATCGTGGCGATCGTGCTGGGCGTGGTGATCCTCGCCGAGGTGCACCGGCTGCTCAACCGGGCCCGGGCGGGTGCCACCGGCGTCACACTGCGTCCGATGCGCTTCTTCCATCTCTCCAACGTCTATATGGCTCTGCTCTTCGCGGCCGTCGCCGTGGACCCGTTCGTCCTGAACTGGCTCAGCTAGCCGGTCAAGTCCCCACAAGCTGGACTACGCTCGCGTTATGGCGAGTGTTGATCCGAAAGCCGTGCTCGAGGGGCGGATCCCGGGCCGCCCGCCGGTGGGCCTGATCATCGGCCTGATCGTCTCGTCCGCCTGCGCCCTCATGGCCCTGGGCCTTGACGCCGTCCTGGGCGGCCGGGGGTTCGGGGTGGGGCTGCTGCTGGCCCTGTTGCCGGTGCCGCTCCTGGTCGCACTGGTCCTGTGCCTGGACCGTCTGGAGCCCGAGCCGGCCCGCAACCTCATCCTCGCCTTCATGTGGGGCGCCGGGGTGGCGGTGCTCGGCGCCCTGGTGCTCAACACACTGGGGATGATCTATGTCACCGTCCCCGTCTTCGGCGAGACCAAGGGCCACTTCGTCAGCGCCACGCTGGGAGCGCCCCTGGTGGAGGAGTCGCTCAAAGGCGCGGTGCTGTTCGGGTTCCTGTGGTTCCGGCGGGACGAGATCGACGGATTCGTTGACGGCATCGTCTACGCCGCCCTCGTGGCGATCGGCTTCGCCATGATGGAGAACGTCACCTATTACATGCGCGCCTACGACCAGGGCGGCACCGCGCAACTACAGGGCGTCTTCATCGGCCGGGGCGTCCTCTCGCCGCTGGGCCATCCGCTCTTCACCTCGATGACCGGCCTCGGCGTCGCCTATGCCGCCACCCACCGGGGGGTCGGCCGGGTCCTCGCGCCCATCGCCGGTCTGCTGGCGGCGATGCTGCTGCACGGCCTGTGGAACGGCGCGAGCGCGTTCGGCCTGACCGGGCTGGCCGTGGTCTATCTCCTGGACCTCTTCATCCTCCTCCTGCTGATCATCGTGATCATCATGGACCGGCGGCGTACGGTCCAGCTGATCAACCGTTATGTGCCCCTGTACTACGACACCGGCCTGGTGACCCCGCAGGACGTCTGGATGCTCGGCCGGCTCCCGGCCCGCCGAGCCGCCCGCCGCTGGGCCCGCGCCGTGGGAGGCCGGTCGGCGGCGCGGGCGATGGCCGACTTCCAGCTCGCCGCCACCGAGCTGGCGCTGCTGCACCGGCGGGCCCAACGGGGCACCATCGACCCCGCCAAGTTCGAGCAGCGGCGTGACGCCCTTCTGGAGCTCATGCGGCTGGCGAGGCAGGCCTTCCTGCGCACGCCGCCCCGTCCGGTCATGCCGCCGTGGGCGGGCCCGCAGGCGTCGGGGTTCTACCGCCCCCTCCTGGAGTGAACCTGCCCATAGGCGTGGACCCGCCCTAGGGTGGGGCCGGATCCCGGGCACCCGCAGGTGCTCATACGATGGCTGCCGTGGTGCAGTCCGAGAATCCTCTGATAAGACTCCGGGACGTCGTGTGGCGTCCGACCGCGGCCTCGATGCGGCTGCTCGCCCTCCTCGGGGTGATCGTGAACGCCGGCATCATCGTCAGCGGCGGTGTCGTCCGGCTGACCAGGTCCGGGCTCGGCTGCCCGACCTGGCCGAGGTGCACGGGGGACAGTCTCGTGCCGACCTCGAACCCGCACCATTCGCCGGTCAACATGGCGATCGAGTTCGGCAACCGTACGCTCACCTTCCTGGTGCTGGCGGTAGGTGTGGCGGTCTTCATCGCCGCGCTCCGGTTCACCCCCCGGCGGCGCGACCTGGTGCGCCTCGCCGCGGTCCAGCCGCTCGGCGTGGTGGCGCAGGCGGTTCTGGGCGGCATCACCGTCCTCGTCCATCTTCACCCGGCCGCGGTCGCGTCGCACTACATGCTGTCGGCCGCGCTCGTCCTCGCCGCCGTATGGCTGCACGTGCGGGCGAGCGAGGCCGACGAGACCCCGAGGCCGCTCGTCGGCCCCGGCCTGCGCCGGCTTTCCCATGTCCTCGGCGGGGTCGTGGTGCTCCTGCTGGCGGCGGGCACGGTGGTGACCGGGACCGGACCGCATGCGGGCGACGACCATGCCCCGAGGTTCGGCTTCCACATCGACCAGGTGGCGCGCGTGCACGGCACTCTGGCCTGGATCACGGTGCTGCTGACGATCGCCCTCCTTATCGGACTACGCAGGGCCGGCGCGCCGGGCGCGCTGCGGCGGCGTGCGGCGGAGCTCATGGCGGTCGAGCTCGCGCAGGGCGTCGTCGGCTATGTGCAGTACTTCACCGGTGTGCCGGCTCCGCTGGTGGGGTTGCACATGCTCGGCTCGGCCCTGATGTGGATCGCCATGCTACGGGTGCTGTTCGGCCTCCGTGACCGGGGGACGCCGCCTGCTGTCGCGGACGGCCGCGATGCGACCCCGGACGGGCGGGGGATCGAGACCGGCGTCGCCGTCGCGGGACTGGCCGGCCGGTAGCCACCCCGGCGTCTCGTGCCCGGCTTACCGGCCCTTGCGGAGGAAGGCTCGCAGCCGGTCGAGCGGCCAGGTGTTGATCACATCGTCCGGGGTCAGCCAGGCACGCTGGGCGGTGCCGACGCCGTACCTGATGTTGCGGTGGTGGCCGACGGCGTGCGCGTCCGTGTCGACCGAGAACTTCACGCCATGCCGCTTGGCCCTGCGCGCCAGGTCCGCCGGCAGGTCGAGCCGGTCCGGGAAGGAGTTGATCTCCAGCGCGGTGCCCGTACGGGCGCAGGCCTTGAAGACCTCGTCCCAGTCCGCCTCGACCGGCGGCCGCCTGCCGATGGCCCGCGCGGTGGGGTGCCCGATGATGTTCACGTACGGGTTCTCGCAGGCGGCGATGAACCGCCGGGTCATCTCGGCGCCGTCCTGGGTGAAATGCGAGTGCACCGAGGCCACGCACAGGTCGAAGCCCTGCAGAAACTCGGCGGGCCAGTCGACGCCGCCGGCCGGGTCGATGTTCAGCTCGGTGCCGTGCAGCAGCGTCAGGTCCGGATGGCGCGCCTGCAGTTCCCGGACGGCCTCGCGCTGGGCGAGCATCTTCTCGTCCGTCATGCGCTGCATATAGAGGTTCGGAGCGTGGTCGGTGATCGCGTAGTACTCCAGCCCGCGGCCGGCCGCGGCCGCGGTCATCTCCTCGAGCGTCGCGAGGCCGTCCGTCAGGTCGGTGTGCGAGTGCAGATCGCCACGGAGATCCTCGACCCGCACCAGTGGGGGGAGCTCATTCTTCAGCGCGGCCTCGATCTCACCCTGGTCCTCCCGGATCGTCGGAGGGATCCACGGCAGGCCCAGCCGGTCGTACACCTCCTCCTCGGTCGAGGAGACGATCAGATCGCCGGACTCGGCCTCGAACAACCCGTACTCCGAGAGCTTGAGCCCGGCCCGTACGGCGATCTCCCGGATGTGCACGTTGTGCTGCTTGGACCCGGTGAAGTACTGCATCGCGGCGCCCCAGGACTCCAGGGGCACGACCCTCAGGTCGATCTGCAGGCCCTTGGTGGTGCGGACCGAGGTCTTCTTGCCGCCGCGGGCGATGACGTCGGAGACAAACGGCTGGGACGCGAAGGTCTCCATGATCGGACCGGGGTCGTCCGAGGCGGCCAGGATGTCGACGTCTCCGATGGTCTCCCGCATCCGGCGCAGCGATCCGGCGTAGGCGCACCGCCGGCATCCGGGGACGTCCTGGAGCGTCGAGACGATCTCGTCGGCGAGCTCCATCGCGGCGTCGATGAGGAACCGGTCGCCGGCCTGCTCCATCAGCGCGATCCCGCGCAGGATGTTCTCCTCGGTCTTCTCTCCGAAGCCCTTGAGATCGCGGAGCCGGTCCTGGTCGATCGCCTCGGCCAGTTCGGCGACCGAGGTGATCCGCAGCTCCTCGTACAGCACCAGAGCCTTCTTGGGGCCGAGCGTCGGGATCGCAGTGAGGGCGCGGACTCCGGCCGGGATCTGCGTGCGCAGGTCCTCGACCTGCCGGATGGTCCCGGTCTCCTGATAGTCGAGGATCTTCTTCGCAATCGCCTGCCCGACGTTCGGAATCTTCTTCAGCCCGGCGAGGTCGAGGTCGGCCACGTCCTCGGGATGGCCCGCGATGGCACGCACGGCCTTCTCGTACGCCCGGACCTTGAAGGCCTCGCCACCGGTGATCGACAGGAGATCCGCCAGCTCCTGCAGCAGCTCCGCCACCTCGTCATTCGCCCGTGCCATGCCGCCGAGTCTAGGGTTCCCGCCCGGCTCGGAAGATCCCGTGGGGCCAGGACGCCTGTGCGGGCCTGAACAGGACCGAGTTGACGTAGCGGGGGCGCGGCCAGATCACGCGCCTCAGGAGGCCTTGGCCGACGCGACGCACCGTCGCCTGCTGGTGCTCGATCAGGTCGAAGTCCGCCAGCGGAACCCAGGTACGGCCGGGCATCACGTAGCCGGTGTAACCCCATGCGGCCAGGAGGCCGACCACGGGCAGGACGGGCTGGTGGCGTTCCTCAAGCTCCATCAGGACGAGAGGATGGTCCCGGCGAACGGTCTTCTCGGCTCCCTGCAGGGCGCGCAGTTCGTGGCCCTCGATGTCCAGCTTGATGAAGCGGACGTCCTCGAGCGCCAGGCTGTCGATCGTGATCGTCGGGACGGTCACCGACGTACCGTCGCCGGACTGGACCGAGGACGTACCCCGCATCGCCCCGCCCGGCGGGACCCACAGTCGTGTCACACCGGGTTGGTCGGACGCCGCGGCGTGCACCACACGGACGTCCGGGAACACCCGCCGCAGGTGCGCCGCCAGCTCTGGTGCGGCCTCGACGGTCACCACCCGATCCGCGATCCGGGCGAGGCGGGAGGTCCAGGGGCCGAACCAGCCGCCGACATCCACCGCCGTCCCGCCATGGGGCAGCTCGCGGCGGACCCACCTGAGCTCCGGCTCGACCCGCGGATAGACCCAGCGGACCAGAGCACCGAGCACGGATTCGCGCAGTCGCTGTCCAGCCACCTGTCAGGTCTCTCTCTGGCGAGTCGCCGCTCTTGTGGTCGCGGCGAGCACGGAACCGCGGTGCCGACGAAGCCTAGCCTCCGACGTGCGGCCGCACGGCGCCGCGTTGGCCACATCAGGTCATTGACCACGCGTTCTCCTTGATCGCCGGTGCGGTTGCCGCGAAGTGATCTTGCATCTACGCTTCCGGCGACGAACGCGGCGTAGGTCGCAACGCGCGGACGGGATCAGTGATCGAGCGGCCCGGAGAACTGGACAACTGATGGCTGTGGATCTGGATCCCGCGGAGCCGGCTGGCGGCTTTGGTGAGGAGTTCGTTAGAGGGGCCGCGTTCACCGAGCCGTCGGCCCGTGAGCGAGCGCGGCAGCCCGGGCCGCTGAGCCGGTGGCGAGGTCGCCGGTCGGAGCGGCGGGCCGAGAGGCGCCGGCGCCGGGCGATGGTCCCGCAGTGGCGCGACCCGCGGCACCGCGCCGGGGGGCGGTCCAAGACGTTGGCCAGCGCGCTGACTGGAGCTCTGGTCGTGGCGGTGATGGCTGCGGCGGTGTGGGACGTACGGCCGTGGCGGCAGACCGCTCCCCGCCTCGACGTCGCCGGGGCCCCGCAGATCAGCCCGGATAATCCTTTCGCCGGGTCGCCCGCGGCGAGCTACGCAGTCGGGGAGGCCGGGGTGAAGTTTCCGCCGGCCAAGGCGATGAACGGCCTTTCCGCCTCGGACATGGCGCTCGCCTTCGTCCAGGTGAAGAAGATGTTCGTCGCGGCGAACCTCGATCCCGACACCCTGTTCAAGGGCAGGCCGGACGGCCTGGCCAAGGTCCTGGACCCTGACCAGCGGCGACATCTGCTCAGGAACCTCGGCAGCCGCGACCTGAAGAAGAACACACGCTGGTGGCTCACCAGCTTCGCGCCGAAGACGGCCCAGCAGACCGGTCATGTGATCAAGGTCCGCGGGGCCACGACGGTGCGGAAGGCCACGTCGGCCGGAGTGCGCGGCGTCACCGTGAAGATGGACTACAACCTCGTCTACGCCGTGCATCGGCCCGGGAGACCGGCCTCGGTGATTCGTGTGGTGGTGCGCCGCACCGATGAGGTGTTCGTAGAACGCGCGCCTTCTGGGATCAGGCTGTGGCTGTCCTGGACGACTCGGTCTCCGGCCCCGGCGCGTTGCGACAAGATGGACGGGTTCATCTATCCCCTCTACGACCATGCGGCTCCGATGGGTTCCGAGCCGTCCGGCGCCCCGGTCGATCCGTACGACCTGGCCGAACGGCGACAGTCTGACGTGGGCTGCCACGAGGTCACCCGGACGTAGCGCGGGGGCCCATCGGTCCCGGCGTGGTACGGGTTCCCGGTCACGGCGGTGTGACCGGCATGAGCGCCCAGACGACCTTGCCGCCGTCCTCGGGACGCCACCCGCACCCGTGCGCGAGGAACTCCACGATGCCGAGACCTCGGCCACCGGGATCGTCGTCGCCAGGACTCTGTAGTTCGTCGTCGGCGCTCCTGCGTACGGGAGGCTCCGGGGAGCTGTCCCACACCTCGACCGCGACGACGCCGGGCAGGCGGAGCAGCCTGAGGCGTACTTCGGCATACGGCTTGGCCTTCACGGCGTTGGTGAACAGTTCTGACAGTACGAGCGTGGTGTCCTCCACCAGATGACCCAGGCCCCAGGTATGTAGCGCGGTTCCCGTGAGGTGACGCGCGATGCCGACTGAGTCCGGTACGGCCAGATATGTCCGAGTGATAGGGCTGTCGATCTCTTCATAGGTCATTGTGAGCATCACTTCTTCTCAGGCGATGACTGCCGATTCGGCCCCAGAATGGCGTTTGCGCGCTATCTTTGGAAGGGAAAAGGCGTACGCTGTTTACTTCAGGGGATGCGCATGGGCCTCGCCGATAAGCTCGACCCGATGAACTCGCTCTGGGACTGGTTGGCCTTCGACGTGCGCAGATATCGCCTCGAGGCCGGGCTGTCGCAGCCTCAGCTGGGCAAGATCATGGGCTGTGCGAAACAAACGGTAAACAACGTGGAGGCCGGACTTCGTCCGCCGACAGAGTGGCAGTGCCGAGAGCTTGATAAGCACTTCGCCACAAAAGGCCATTTTCACCGGATTCTGACTTATGCCCGGTTGAACCACGACCCTGACTGGTTCAGGCAGTACACGGCGTACGAAGCCCGGGCGAGCATGCTGAAAATCTACGAAGGGCAGTTGGTGCCGGGCCTCCTGCAGACCCCTGACTACGCCCGCGTCTGCCTGCTGGCGGGCCGTATCCCCGACTTGGACGCCGCGGTCGCTGCCCGGATGGCCCGGCAGGAGATCCTGACCGGGCGCGACGCTGCCGAGACCTGGGTTCTGATCGATGAGGCCGTCCTGCACCGCCGGGTCGGCGGCGCGGACATCATGAGGGCACAACTGGCCCGGCTTGTGGAGATCGCCGACGTCCCGCATGTGACCATCCGCGTGATCCCCTGGTCGGCCGGCGCTCACCAGGGCATGGACGGCGCGTTCAAGGTGATCACGGTTCGTGAGGGGGACGTGGCCTTCGTAGAGGCACCGAACGGCGGGAGGCTCATCCTGCCGGGCTCGGAGGTGCGGGCCTTCGCAGTAAGGTACGACCGGATCGGGGCAAAGGCATTGCCCGAGGACTCCTCGCGGAGTCTGCTGGCCCGGCTGATGGAGAGCATGAAATGAGCATCCCGGCATGGCGAAAGAGCAGCCGTTCCACCACCCAGGGCGGAGACTGTGTGGAGGTCTCTCGGCTGGGTGACGCCGCCGTGGGCATCAGGGACAGCAAGAACCCCGGACTCGGTCACCTCACCGTGACGGATGGTTCGTTCGCCGCCCTGGTGGCCGATGCCAAGCGGGGCAGGTTCGACCACTGAC
>JAOPYH010000454.1 GCA_025964715.1 Streptosporangiaceae bacterium
CTGCTCTCCGACAACGGGATGCCGCTCGAGCAGATCGCTCGCCTGGTCGGCCACAGCGGCACCAACGTCACCGAGACGGTCTACCGGCACCAGATCCGGCCTGTGATGGAGGACGGCGCGACCGCGATGGACCGGATCTTCCCCGGTGGGGATCCGAACCGGTAGTCACGCAGTTAGTCACGCAAGACGACTCAGGCCCCGTCCTCAGCGAGAGGATCGGGGCCTGACCTGCGTCTATGTGCGTGAAGCGAAGCTCCCGCGATTGGACTCGAACCAATAACCTGCCGGTTAACAGCCGGCTGCTCTGCCAATTGAGCTACGCGGGATCGCGGGCGAGGTGCTGTGCAGAACTCACCGGCGGGCTCTAGATTAGCGTATGCGGGCCGGTCTTCGCGCATCGGCGACCTTCGCCGGGCTGGTCTGGGCACTGTTGGGTATGGCTAGGCGCGTATTCCCGGCACTAGGGGTGGGCTATGAAGTACCGAGCGACCTTCGTCGTCGGCGCGGCAGTCGGCTATCTGCTGGGCACCCGTGCCGGCCGTGAGCGCTACGAGCAGATCAAACGGCTGTCCCGGCGCATCGGCGAGAGTCCGACCGTGCAGGAGGTCGCCGGGCTGCTCCGGGAGCAGGCGGGCGCCGTCGCCTGCACGGCCCGGGAGAAGGTCAACGCCAAGCTGTACGACGCCTTCGGCGAGCGCGTCCCGGGCGTGTGCCGTCCCGGCGACCGCGAGGTGCCAAGGCCGCGGGCCACCGAGCCGACCCCGCCGCGCTACCCCTGAGGCGAATCGCTCACAGCCCGGTCTGGCGGCGGAGATCAGCCAGCAGTTCCTCGGCCTGCGCCCGCAGGCCGGGGTCTTCGGCGTCAAGGCCGGGCTCGAACACGAAGGCCCAGTGCAGTTCGTCACCGCCGGCCCCACGCCGGCCCACGATGCGCACCCGTCCACCTTCCGCGAGCCGGCCCTGGTGGTCCACCACGACGGTGGAGGTGACGCGTTCCCGAACGGTCTCGGGCACTGATCCGGGCTCGATGAGCCGTACGTGGTGCTCCGCCCTCCCGCCCGGCTCATAGACGTGCAGCCAGCCGTCCTTCCACGAGGCGTGCTCGATCCGGTCCCAGGGCAGCCGCACGAACCCCGGCGCCGCCTCGCCCGCCGGCAGGTGCAGGGCCGTGGACGTCGCCACGGCGTACGATCCACCTCGCGTGGGCGCGTGGGCGAGGATCCGCTCGGCCCGGTGCAGCTCCAGGGTCCGCCCTACCTCCTCGGGCAGGCGGCCGCGCTTGAGCGCCCCCTTGATGGACGCTGCGAAGGATCCCTTGTGCGAGAGCGGCATGAACCAACCGTATCCATCAAAAGGGCGACAGACGCCGGCGCCAGGGGCCGCCGGACGGGACGGCTCCGGGGTCGAGTGCCCGCTCCAGGAGCCAGCCGACGATCTCCTCACCCGCGGCCACGCCGCCGGCCCGGCTCACCGTCATACCGTCGTAGATCCACCCCGACTCGGCGAGTTCTCCGTGCGGAGGTCTGATCGCCGCGTCGGCCACCTCAAGCAGCTCGGTGTCGAGCAGCGAGTCACCGGCGGCGAGCAGCCGGTCCGCGCCGGCCCGCCGGGCGACCTCGGCCGCCGCGGCGGCCTTGGTCAGCGGCTTCGGCAGGCAATAGACCTTGCGGCCCTGCAGCGACGTCCGCCAGCCGCGTTCCGCGCACCAGGCGGTGAGGTCGGCCACCCACCCCGGGGGCAGCGCCGCCCGTTCGACGACCGCATAGCAGAACAGGCCCGCCGCGGTGCGCAGCATGCGGACGAACGGGCCGCCGGCCTCGGACAGGTGGGCGAAGACCTCCGCGGGCTCGGCGCAGCCGGCGACGCGGGCGCGTACGCTCGCGGCCCAGTCGCCGTCGTCGGCCCCGTCCACGATGAGGTGACCGCCGTTGGCGCAGATGGCGTAGGCCGGCGGCTTCCTGAGCAGGTGCACGCGAGCGTACTGCTCCGGTGTACGAGTGGTCGTCGGCACGAGCGTGGCCGCCTCCGCCAGCAGCTCCAGGCCGGCCGCCGCGGCCTCGGTGACGTAGGACAGCGGCAGGCCCTGGTAGAGCTCCACGCACAGCAACCGGGGCAGTTCGGGGTCGGCGCCCGACAGGGCGAGCGCGGCGGCCGAATAGATCAACGTACGGTCGAGATCGGCGCACACGACCGTGCTCAGGGTGCATGTGCTCATCGAACCGGATCCGTCCGCGTGTAACCGGGACGGATCAGCCCCGCGCAGGCGTAGGGAAGCGTGCCCGGGTCCACCGGCACGACCGGCACGCCCCGCTCCTGCGCCAGCAGCCGGATGTGGTCGAGCTCCTCCCCCGCGTCGGCGCGCGCGAGGATCTTCCAGGGGATCCTTCGCAGCAGGACCCGGGTGGTCTCCCCCACCCCGGGCTTGATCAAGTTGAGGTCGGCGATGCCGTGCTGGGCGCCGATCCGCCGTACCGCCGCCCAGCCGGACCAGTCCGGCGTCCGGTCGGCCTCCGCAAGGGCCGGCCAGTCCTCCGCCACCTGGCCCGCAACCTCGGCGAAGCGCGCGGACACCGCATCGAGGAACCGGCCGGACACGTCCGCCGCGCTGAGCCCGGCGTAGAACTTGGCGCCGTGGAAGTCCTGCGGACCGATCAGCCGGTCGTTCAGGACCGTGCGGCTGACCAGGCCGGAGACGGTGGAGTTCAGGCACGCGGAGGGGATGAGGTAGTCCTCCCTGGTGCCGAAGATGCGCACACACCGGCCGGGGTCGGCCAGCACGGCCAGGTCGGCGCCGAACCGACGGCCGGTCGCGACGGCGTGGGAGGACACCGCGTCGGCCAGCTCCCGCGTGATGGCGCCCTTGCCGGTCCATCCGTCCACGAACATCACGGTGGCCGGGTCGTGCTGGGTGGCGAGATAGCGCAGCGCGACCGAGTCGATGCCACGGCCGCGCACGATGCTCACCGCATAGTGCGGAAGCTCCAGGCCATGTGCGAACCGAGCCCACCGCCGGACGAGCACGCCGACCGGGGTGCCCGCACGGGCCAGCGAGACCAGCACCGCCTGCGGCCCGCGCTCGGCGAGGATGAGCTCGGTGATGACGCCGACCGCGTACGCGAGCCGGGCGGCCGAGGCCTCAAGGGCCTCATGGAACAGCCGCTGGTAGTCCGGGCTGGGCTGGTACTCCACCGGCAGCGACTCGGCGTAGTGCGCTCGTCCTCCCTGGATGGCCTCCTCCCGTTCCTCGGCCGGCGCCTCGAGCCGTACGTCGGAAAGATCGGTGAGCAGCCACGCGACCTCCTCGGCCGAATAGCTGCCGAAGTCGGGTCCGCGGAGCGGCCGCGGCAGGGTGCGGGTGCTCACGGCCGGGCCTCCTGGGGTACGGGTCGATGGGAGGGCACGACGGCGAGTATCACCGGCACGCCGAGCTCGGTGAGCCGGGCCAGCAGGCCATCGGCGAGCTCAGGCGTGTCCGCGGCGTCGTCGACGACCAGTGTGATCGCGTCGAACCCCCGGGCGGGGTCCGTGCCCGGCGCGACGTTGTAGGCGTAACGCTCCCCCGGCCCGTCGGCGGGATCATCATGGGCGGGGAAGGCCAGGCTGGTGCGGATGGCATAGCCGGGCTCGTCGACGGCGAGCACCGGCGAACGCGTGGTGGTGGAGTAGCGGACCTCGACGTCGCCGAGCCGGTCGGCGAGCGACTCGGCGAGCCGCAGCGGCACGTACATCAGCTCCTCGAAGCCCAGGATCAGCACGCGGGTCCCCGGGCGCACCCGGCCCGAGGGATCGCCTCCGGCCGCCTCGGCCAGCGCGTCGGCGACCCTGGCGGCCATCGCCGGAAGCGCCTTGTCCAGCCGGCCCCGGTCCTGGGGCGCGAACCCGTGCCGCCCGCCGTCCGGAAGTCCCGCCGGCCACCCCAAGGACACCCGCCGCACCGCGGCGGCCCCGGACGGCTCCCCTGCGGCCGGGGCCTGCGCGTCGCGGGCGGACGCGACCAGCCGGCTCGCGGCCTCCATCACGTCGCCGGGCAGCAGCAGGGATCCCGTGGCCAGCGCGACGGCCTCGACCCGCACGCGGAGCTCGGCGGCAAGGCGGTCCATGGCGGCGCGTTCCGCGGGACCGCGCAGATCCACGAGCGCGGCGGCGACGTACAGCCGCGTGGGCCGGACGGCGTGCAGGGCGCGGATGGTGTTGAGCAGCGTGGTCCCGGTCGAGATCTCGTCGTCGACCAGCACGACCGGGTGGTCCGAGCGCAGTGGCCGGGTGTCGCCGGGCAGCAGCAGATGACTCGTCGCGTGGCTGTGCTCCTCCTCGAAGGCGCCGTAGGTCGCCACACCCGGGACGCGCCTGCGGGTGGAGTGCAGGTAGTGGGCACCGCCGAGGGCGTCGGCGACGCAGTGGCCGAGCGCGGTGGCGGTCTCGGCGTATCCGAGGACCAGGGCATCGAGGGCCGGGCCCGGTGCGCGCAGCCGGTCGCGCAGCGCCGTGGCGGCCTCCGGGCGGCCCTTGAGCGCTTCGGCCAGCGTCCCGCCGAAGCGGATCCCCACCTCCTCGGTGGCCGGGTCACGCGACAGCGCCGCCCGTACGAGCTCACCGAGCAAGAGCCCGGCACCTCTGACCAGCCGCGGGTCGGTGGGTACGTGCTTCCCGAGCACCTCCGACACCAGCAGGTGGGCGCGGCGCGGATTGCGCCGCACCGCCAGCCCGAGCAGATCGGCGAGACCCACCCCGACGGGGCGGTCGCCGTCGTCGAGCCGCACGCCGAACCGTTGCGTGACCCACTCACCAGGCCAGTGGTTCACTCGGCCACCGCGGCGTCGAGCAACTCCTGGAACGTGACGCCTTCGGCGGCGACCCCGAACACCCGCGCACGCAGCAGCAGCCGCTCGGCCCAGGCTCGATGCGGCTTGGCCTCGTTCATCTTGTTGGCGTAGCTGCTGGCCATCGCGCCGCCGCCGTCCTCGCCGGCGATGTCGGTGGCGTCGCAGAACTCCTCATGGGTCACCACGGACATCGCGTGCACGGCCGCCACGTGGCTCGGGTGGATCACCGTCTTGCCGGTGAGACCGTTGGCCTTGTCAAGGTGGACCTCTCGGATCAGACCGTCCAGGTCCGCGGTGACCGGCCGCTCCCTGAGGAGTGTGGCCGACCGGCCGTCGAAGGACGTCGGCCGCGGCCGGGACCCGGCGCCGCGCCCGCCGGCGGAGAAGTACTCCCACACCGGACCCGTCACCACGAATCCGGTGCCATCGGCCCGGCCGAGCACATTGACCACATCCGCGATCACACCGGCGACGGGATGGACGTCGTAGATGGTGAGGTCCCGGGGCCGCCGCAGCCCATAGGCGGCGCACAGATCCGTGCCGCCGAGGCGTACGGCGAGCACACGCTCACGATGCTTGGCCAGCAGAGCCGCCACCTCGTCGAGGGTGTCGGCCCTCGTCTCGCGGTACGCCGCCTGCCGGCTCTCGATCACGGGCATGGCGAAGAGCCGCAGGCCCGTTGCCATGGCGGTGTCCTCGACGGCGTCGAGGAACGCGCCGCTGCAGGGCGAGGCGAACTTCGGCAGCACGAATCCGCTGACCAGCTCGGCGGCGGCGCCGAGCCTGCGGGTCAGATCGGGGATCTGCTCGGGCGCGCGCACCCTGATGAACAGCAACGGCCCGGCGGCCCCGTCGAGATAGGCCCCGCGGAGCTGCTCGACGAGATTGTGCTCGGCGCCGACCAAGTCCTCATCGGGGACGGCGTCCTCGAGGCACATCACCATGCTCGTGATGCCCCGCGCCCCGCTCTTGCGGAGGACCGCGCCGAGATCGGGCCGGGTCGCGGGACTGTAGAGAGTGGCCCCGAGCGCCACGGCGAGGGTCTCCGCGTCGCTGGCCCGGCTGAAGGACTGCGGGCTCCGGTGAAAGAGCCTGTCACGTTGCCGGCGTGGGATGTGGTCGAAGTGCCGCATTGACGAAGGACCCTCCTCCGAGGCGGCCTGGCCACATCCCACGCGGCTGCGGCGGCTATAGGTGGGAGGCAACCGCGGGCAGCATCTGCTTGAAGGTCTTGCCGGACGCGGGGACGCCGATGGCGGTCATCGACCAGCCCTGGCCGTCCCGGGACACCTTGGCCATGATCTGCGCCGTGTGCGGCCCCCCACCGCTGAGGTCATAGCGGGCGAGCTCCTGTCCGGTCGTCTCGTCGACCAGGCGGCAGAACGCGTTCTCGATCTGCGAGAAGTCCTGGCCGGTGAAGGAGTTGACGGTGAACACGAGCTGAGTCACGGACGCCGGCACCGCGGGCAGCTCGACTTTGATCGACTCGTCATCGCCCTCGCCCGCACCCGTGAGGTTGTCCCCGGTGTGCAGGACGGAGCCGTCCGTGCTCTGCAGCTGGCTGAACCACACCGCGTCGACCAGCGACCCGTCGAGGCCGAACAGCAGGCAGGAGGCGTCGAGGTCGATCGACTGTGCCCGGGCCTTGCCGAACAGGCCCTTCTTTGCAACGGCGTCCCAGCCCAGCCCCATCCGGACCCGGGTGAGTGTGCCGCCGTCGGACTTGGTCAGCGAAACCCGCTGGCCCTTCTGCAGCGATACCGACATCGCCCGATCCCTTCTCGTCGCAGTTGGTCACATGTTGCTGGACTGAAGTTCCTTGTCCCCGCCGGGACTCTCCTCGCGCCCGGTCACCCGGCGGTTGCGGATCACCGAGCTCACGAACGCCGCAATGATCAGGCCCGCGCCCGTGCCTCCGGTGATGAGTTCGGAGACGTGGGTCCCGATGCTCACCAGCATGCACACGGCCAGCGCGCCGATCGCCCAGTGCGCACCGTGCTCGAGGTAGACGTACTCATGCAGAGTCCCCTTGCGGACGAGGTAGACCGTCAGCGACCGGATGTACATGGCGCCGACACCCAGCCCGAGGGCGATGATGATCGGGTCCTGGCTGACCGCGAACGCCCCGATGACGCCGTCGAAGGAGAACGAGGCGTCAAGGACCTCGAGATAGAGGAACAGGAAGAACGCCGCCTTGCCCGTCGCGAGGGCGAGACCGTTCGGCCCCGAACGCGCCTTGGGCTCGTCCCCCTCCTCGTCGCCGTCCTCACTCGCCTCCGCGAAGAGCTCACCGAGACCGTTGACCAGAATGTAGGTCACGATGCCGAGCACCCCGGCGACCATCACCTGACTCGGCTTGTCGGCGAAGTAGGCCGACACCACGACGAGCGGGACGAGGGCCACCACGACCGAGAGCTGATCAAGCTTTCCGATGCGGGCGAGAGGGGCCTCGAGCCAGGCCAGCCACTTGTCCGCGCGCTCCTCGAACACGAAGTCCAGGAAAAGCATGAGCAGGAACATCGACCCGAAGGCGGCGATCATCGGGTAGGCCTCGTGCAGCTTGTGCGCGTAGGTATTCCCGTCGCTCAGCGCCAGGTTGATCGCCTCGATGGGGCCGAGCTTCGCGGTGATCCCGACGATCAGGAGAGGGAACACCAGGCGCATGCCGAAGACCGCGATCACGATGCCGATGGTCAGGAAGATCTTCTGCCAGAACGGGCTCATCCGATCCAGCACTTTGGCGTTCACGACGGCGTTGTCGAATGACAGCGAGATCTCCAGCACCGCCAGAATGGCGACCAGCACCAGTCCCGACGGTCCGTCGTACAGCAGCGCGGCGAGCAACCCCAAAACCGTGATGGCAAAAGACCACCCGAAGGTGCGAGCGATCATGCGATCAGGTTTCGCTCGGCGCCGGCCACGACAGATCTATTCAATTTCATTTCCTTATCCGACATTGACGCCGAAGTCCATTGCTATCCCGGCCAGGCCGGAGGCATATCCCTGGCCGACCGCGCGGAATTTCCACTCGCCGCCGTGCCGGTAGAGCTCGCCGAACACCATGGCCGTCTCTGTGGACGCGTCCTCGGTGAGGTCATAGCGCGCCAACTCCGAACCGTCGGCCTGGTTCACGATGCGAATGAAGGCATTGCGCACCTGCCCGAAGTTCTGACCCCGGGTGTCGGCCTCGTAGATCGAGACCGGGAAGACGACTCGCTGGCATTCGGCCGGGACCGAGGCCAGATCGACCTTGATGGACTCGTCGTCTCCCTCACCCTCGCCGGTGAGGTTGTCGCCGGTGTGCTCCACCGACCCGTCCGGGCTCCTCAGGTTGTTGAAGAACACGAAGTGCTGGTCAGAGATCACCTTGCCACTGGAGGCCAGCAGCAACGCGGACGCGTCGAGGTCGAAATCCGCACCGGTCGTGGCCCTGGCGTCCCAACCCAGGCCGACCAGAACCGCTGTCAGGTTGGGGGCTTGCTTCGTCAACGACACGTTCCCGCCCTTTGCGAGCGAAACACCCATCGGTAGCCTTCCTTCTGTTGCCGAACGTTCCGTCGATCCTCAGATGTTCACGCCGAAGTCCAGCGCGATCCCCGCGAGACCGGACGCGTAGCCCTGCCCGACGGCGCGGAACTTCCATTCATCCTGATACCGGTACAACTCCCCAAAGACCATGGCAGTTTCCGTAGCCGCGTCCTCGCTCAGGTCATAGCGGGCGAGCTCGGACTCGTCGGCCTGGTTCACCACCCGGATGAAGGAGTTGCGCACCTGCCCGAAGTTCTGACCCCGGGCATCGCCCTCGTAGATCGAGACCGCGAAGGCTATGCGATGCGCCTGGGCCGCAATGCGCGCGAAGTCGACCTTGATCTGTTCATCGTCACCTTCACCGGCACCGGTGAGGTTGTCTCCGGAATGCTCGACGGAGCCGTCGGGCGTGCGGAGGTTGTTGAAGAACACAAAGTGCGCGTCGGACAGGGCCTTGCCTGATTCGTCGAGCACGATCGCGGAGGTGTCGAGGTCGAAGTCCACGCCTGTGGTGACCCTCACATCCCAGCCCAGACCCACGGTGACGGAGGTGAGGCCCGGAGCACGCTTGGTGAGAGAGACGTTCCCGCCCTTGGTGAGACTGACTCCCACTGTGCCTCCAGATGATCCGCTTGACATGGTCCATGCCGAGACTCAGACGTCCGGGCGATGCTACCGGTTCCATTCGTGGCCTTAGGGATTCCGAGTACGAAGAGCACGATAGGAGGATGAGTACGGGCGCGATCTGCGCGAAACTACCTAGTGGACCGAGAGGGGTGCCGGTGCACAGACCGGGCGAGCGCAGACACGGCCATGGCCGAGATGCCTCGATGGACGCCGTGGCCGCGAAGGACTCCGCGGCGGCCGCCTTCTATGAGATGGATCAGGCTCAGCGCTACGTGGACGGGCGGCTGACGGTCTTCGCCGACCTCGACAGCCGAGCCGCGGCCCGGCCGAGAGCCCAGTTCACCCGGCTGGCCGAGTCGGCCAACGCGGCCGCGGCCGCCTACATCGCCATCGTCGACGCCCACGATCTCGACGATCCCGGCCGCTCGCCCAGCGAGTACGACGCCGCGCGGCGGGCGTTCATCGCCGTGACCGAACGCCTCACGGCCCTCACCGGGGAGCTGAACGCGTTCGCCGGACGCCTCGCGCCACAGCTGGCCTCGCTGGAGGCCGGACTCGACGAGCTCCCCCGCAGGCTGACCGCGGCGCGCGAGCTCATCGCCGCCGCCGACAGCGCCATCGCCCAGGCCGCCGCGGCGGGTCTGCGGCCGGACGACGCCGGGGCCGATCTGGCGGCGGCGCGCGCCGCCCTGGAGGTGCTCGGCTCCCGGGGACTCGGCGGCCTCGGCCTCAGCGGTGCGCTCGACCAGGCCGACGAGGTACGCCGGCTCGCCGCGAAGGCTCGGGACGGCGCCCTCGCACTTCCCAGGATGGCCGAGGACATCCGCAAGTCCCTGACGGCCGTACGCACCCGGGTCGATGTCGTCGCGGGCCGGGCCGAACCGGCCGCCGCGGCGATGAGCCAGCTCGTACGCCGCTATTCGCGCGCGTGCTGGGAGGAGCTGAGGGGAGCCCAGAGCGCCATCGAGGACGGCGTGGGCCGAGCGCGGGAGCGGATCGGCGAAGCTGACGCGTTCGCCGTCCGGCAGGACTGGAAGGCCGCGCAGCGGGCCGTGACCGCGGCCCGTACGGAGCTGACCGCGGCGGATCGCCGGGCGGCCGCCGTGACCGGCCGGCTGGCGGATCTCGACGCGGCCGCGGCGGATCCCGCGAAGGCCGCACAGAAGGCCCGCTTCGCGGTGCGGGACGCACAGAAGATGGCTCTCACAGACCCTGGCGGGCCCGCGCCGGAGCACGTCCGCACCCTCGACGCCCTCGTCGCCCGGCTCGAGGACGCTCCCGCCCGGCTGACCGGGGCGCACCCGGACTATTGGGCGTACCTCCGTGAGCTCGAGGCGATCAAGACCGCCGCCGAGGACGTCATCACGCGGATCCGGGCCGACCGCGCCCAAGGGCCGGTCCGCTGACCGCGGCTGTGCCAGCATCAGCCGAGGAGCCCTTCGCCCCAGTGCCCGCCCTGACCCACACCGGGCGGGCAGGCCCAGATGCCCGAGCCGACGTGCTGCAGATATTCGTTCAGCGCGTCGGTGGCGAGGTTGCGCTGGAGCGGGATGAAGCCGGTACGAGGGTCACGCTGGTAGGCGAGGAAGAAGAGGCCGGCGTCCAGGCGGCCGAGCCCGTCCGTGCCGTCGGTGAAGGAATAGCCGCGGCGCAGGATCCGGGCACCGCCGTTGCTGGCCGGGTGCGCCAGCCGCACATGTGCGTTGCGGGGCATCCTGTCCAGGATGACCGGATCCCGTTCCCGGGTCCGGCCGTAGGGGGCGCCCTCCCCCTTGTCGCGGCCGATGAGGTCCTCCTGCTCCCTCAGTGACGCGCGGTCCCAGGTCTCGATGTGCATGCGGATGCGCCGGGCCACCAGGTAGGACCCGCCGGCCATCCACTCCGAGCCGTCCCCGGCCGCCGCCCACACGTGCCGATCCAGCAGCGCCGTGTCGGTCCCCGGGATGTTGGCGGTGCCGTCCTTGAACCCCATCAGGTTGCGGGGGGTCTGCTGGTCCGGGGTGGTGGAGGAGGTCTTGCCGAAGCCGAGCTGCGACCAGCGGACCCGCACCACGCCGAAGCCGATGCGGGCTAGGTTGCGGATCGCGTGCACGGCGACCTGCGGATCGTCGGCGCACGCCTGGACGGCGATGTCGCCGCCGCCACGATCGGGGTCCAGGTTGTCGCCGGCGAAGTGCGGCAGGTCCACGAGGGCCGGCGGCCGGCGGTCCTTCAGACCGAACCGGTCCTTGCCGGCGGCTTCGAACAGCGAGGGGCCGAACCCGATGGTCAGGGTCAGCCGGGACGCGGGCAGCCCGAGCGCCTCGCCGGTGTCGTCCGGCGGCGCCTGCGCGACCCCGCCGACCGCGCCGCCGCCGGCCGGTCGGCCGGCCGTCATCGCGGCGGCGGCGACGGTCCAGTCCTTGAGCAGTCCGACGAGCCTCGCCCGGTCCTCGGTCACCACGTCGAACGCGGCGAAGTGCACCCGGTCCTGCACGGGCGTGGCGATGCCGGCCTGGTGCCGGCCCACGAAGGGCACGGCACCGTCCGCGGCCGACGGTCTGTCCCCCTGGGCCCGCGCGGCAGTCATCAGGCCCGCGCCGGCCGCCGCACCGGCCAGCACGCCGGCCCCGGACAGGCCCAGCAGCCTGCGCCTGCTGACGCACCCGGCGGAACGGGCAGGCTCCGGCCGCTCGGCCGTCATCCGCCGACCACTGCGGCGAGCTTGGACAGCGGCTCGGCCAGCGCGTCGACCGCGGTGGCGAGCTCCTTGCGGTCAGCGGTGCCGACCGTGTCATAGGAGACGTATCCCGCGCCCTGCCTGTGCTGGGCCAGCAGGCCGGCGACGTCCTGGAACTCCTGGCCCAGCGTGGCGGCCAGGGTGGCGTCCTTGTCCTGAACCACCGGCCTGAGGAGTTCGTAGACCTTGCGAGCTCCGTCCAGGTTGCCGGCGAAGTCGAACAAGTCGGTATGGCTGAACGCCTCCTCCTCACCGGTGACCTTCCCGGTGGCCATCTCGTCCAGGAGACTCTTGGCGCCGTTGGCCATGGAGGCGGGCGTGATCGCAGGTTCCAGCGTCCGCGCGCCCGCCTTGGCCTTGAGCTCGCCGAGGTCCTGGCGGAGCCGGTCGGCGTAGCGCTCCTCGCCCTCGAGGGACTTGGTCCTCCACAGGGCCTTCTCCAGGCGGTGCCAGCCCGTCCACTTCTGGCCCTTCTCCAGGTCGGCCTCGCGGGCGTCGATGCGCGGGTCGAGGTCACCGAAGGACTCGGCCACCGGCTCGATCCGCTCCCAGCTCACCCGCGAGGGGGCATAGCGAGCCTTGGCCTCGCCGAGGTCTTTCTTCCTGACGGCCGCGACCAACTTGTCCGTCTGCGCGATCGTCTCGTCCACCTGCTGCCGGACATAGCTCCTGTAGTCGGTGACCGCCTTCGCCAGCCGGGGATCGACGCCGTGCGCGGGCGGGCCCGCCTGGCCGGTGACCGTGGGAGCCGCAGGCCCCTTGTTCTCCATCCGGGAGCCGTCCGCGCCGCACCCGGTGAGCACGGACATCGCAACCGTGGTGGCGCCGGCCAGGGCGAGAGCGTGTGCAGGGCGCATCGGGGCTCCAAGACTGAAGTTTTTGCGGTTAGGTGTGCCTAACTTAGCTAAACCTAACCTAACTTCGTCAAGCCGAATCGGCCCGGCGCCGCCTCGCGTCCGCCTACTCGAGGTACTCGCGGAGTGTCTGCGCCCGGGACGGGTGCCGCAGCTTCGCCAGTGTCTTGGACTCGATCTGCCGGATGCGCTCCCTGGTCACGCCGAACTCCCGGCCGACCTCTTCGAGGGTCCGCGGGTGGCCGTCGGTGAGCCCGAAGCGCAGGTGGATGATGCGCTGCTCACGATCGGACAGCGTGCAGAGGATGTCCTCGAGCTGGTCCTGCAGCAGGATGAAGGCCGCCGCCTCGACCGGCGCCACCGCGTCGGCGTCCTCGATGAAGTCGCCCAGGTCGGAGTCCTCCTCACCGATGGGTGACTGCAGGGACACCGGCTCCTGGGCTATCCGCTGGATCTCCAGGACACGCATCGGAGACAGGCCCATCTCCACGCCGATCTCCTCGGGCAGCGGTTCACGCCCGAGGTCCTGGTGGAGCTGACGCTGCACGCGTACGAGCTTGTTGATCGTCTCGACCATGTGGACCGGAATCCGGATCGTCCTGGCCTGGTCGGCGATGGCCCGGGTGATGGCCTGCCGGATCCACCACGTCGCGTAGGTCGAGAACTTGTAGCCCTTGGCGTAGTCGAACTTCTCGACGGCGCGGATCAGCCCGAGGTTGCCCTCCTGGATCAGGTCCAGGAACAGCATCCCGCGGCCGACGTAGCGTTTGGCGATCGACACCACCAGACGCAGGTTGGCCTCGGTCAGGCGTTGCTTGGCCCGGACGCCGTCGCGGGCTAGGACTTCGAGGTCGAGTTGCTCGGCCCGGGAGATGATCGCCGCCCTTGCCATCTTCTCCTCGGCGAACAATCCCGCCTCGATCGATTTCGCGAGTTCGACTTCATCTTGTGCGCTGAGTAGCCGTACGCGACCGATTTCTCGCAGGTAGATACGGACCAGGTCGCTCGTCGACGCTCGCCTGCCGAGGTCTCCCTCGTCGGGTCGCGTGAGTTCCTCGCTCTCGTGCTGAGACTCGAGGACCTCTACCCCCTGGTCTGCGAGCAGCCGGACGACGCGCTCGAGCGTGTCGGCCGGCAAGCCCGAACGATCAATCGCGGCAGCGACGTCATCGACCGTCACGCCGCCACGTTCTCTGCCGCGTGCGACGAGTTCCGCCACCTGCTCAACCGATGGCGCCTGGCTTGGTAGCACCGTAGGGCCCACAATGACAGTGTGCGTCAAGGTGACGCCGGATCACAGTCCCCAATTTGGGGGAAGCGCCTACAGTGACCCGATCGCGCGTTCTCCGAGCACGCGTCTCCGCTGCTCAAGCGCCACAAGATCACCGAATAGGCGGTTGTAATCCTCCTGGTGCTCGACCGGATTCAGCCGACCGAGTTTGGACTTCAACTGGCCTATTTCCCCTGTGATCTGCCGCTCTTGAATTCGTGCCAGCAATTCAGCCGCGTATCGGTCATCCGAATCTCCGGCGGACCGCAGTGGCTCCACGGCGAGCTTCGTGATGAGGCCGCGCACCTCGTCGTCCGGCGCGGCCTCCCGCAGCCGCGCAACCCACTCGGCCGCGTCCGCCGCGGCGCCCACGCCGCCGGTCGCCGCGATGACCTCCCGTACGGCCGCGTGCGGCGGCGCCACGAACGCCTCGGCCGAGAGGGCGTCGAAGGCCGGGCCCAGCATCGCGGGCCGCTGTACCGCCAGCTTGAGCGTCTCCCACTCCCGCTGCACGTCCGGGTGGCGGGGGTCGTAGGCCGGCCGGGCCGGCCGCGCCGGTGCCGTGCGACCCCGTGCCCCGTCCCTTGACTGATCCCCGTTGCCGCGAGTGGTGAACTCACGCACCCGGCGCAGGACGAAGTCCTCGTTCATGATGCCGAGCCAACGGTCCAGATTGACCGCGTACATCTGGCGCAGCGCGCGGTCCTTGATGCCCGCGACGACGGGCGCCGCCGCGTCGAGCGCGGCCAGCCGGCCTTCGGTGGTCTCGAGGTTGTGCCGATCGATGGTGCTGCGGATGGCGAACTCGAACAGCGGCGCGCAGGACGCGACGAGATCACGAACTGCCGAGTCGCCGTGCTTGACCCGAAGGTCGCACGGGTCGAGTCCGTCCGGCTGTACGGCCACGAATGTACGGGTGGCGAACTTCTGGTCGTCCTCGAAGGCCCGGAGCGCGGCCCGCCGGCCGGCGGAGTCGCCGTCGAAGGTGAAGATCACTCCGCCCTCGAAGGTGTCCCGGTCCATCAGGAGCCGGCGAAGGATCTTGATGTGCTCGTCGCCGAAGGCGGTGCCGCAGGTAGCGATGGCGGTGCCGACACCGGCGAGATGGCAGGCCATCACGTCGGTGTAGCCCTCGACCACCACGGCTTGGCCGTTGCGCGCGATCTCCTTCTTGGCGAGGTCGACGCCGTACAGCACCGAGCTCTTCTTGTAGATCGGCGAGTCGGGGGTGTTGAGGTACTTGGGGCCGTCATCCCCCTCGTGCAGCCTGCGGGCGCCGAACCCGATCACGTCGCCGCTCAGGTCCCGGATGGGCCACATCAGCCGTCCCCGGAACCGGTCCATCGGCCCGCGGCGGCCCTCCTTGGCGAGCCCGCCGGCGATCATCTCCTTGTCCGAGAACCCGCGGCCGCGCAGGTGCCGGACCAGAGCCTCCCACTCGTTCGGCGCGTAACCGACCCCGAAACGCCCGGCGTCGGTCCGCTCGAATCCGCGCTCGGCGAGGAACCTGCGGCCGATGGCCGCCTCCTGGCCGCCGAGCTGCCCGGCGTAGAAGTCGGCCGCGGCCTGGTGCGCCTCCACCAGCCGGGCACGCTGGCCCTGGTCGCGGCGCGGCGTGTAACCGCCCTCTTCGTATTGCAGCTGGACACCGGCCTTGGCGGCCAGTCGCTCGATGGCCTCCGCGAAGGACAGGTGCTCCATTTTCTGCAGGAACGAGACGGCGTCGCCCCCCTCGCCGCAGCCGAAGCAGTACCAGAGGTTCTTGGCGGGGGTGACGTTGAAGGACGGGGACTTCTCATCGTGGAAGGGACACAGGCCCTTGAGGTTGCCGCCGCCGGCGTTGCGAAGCTGGAGGTAATCCCCCACGACCGCGTCGATCGGCGACCGTTCCCGTACGAGTGCGATGTCCTCATCGCGGATCCGGCCTGCCATATCGCCCGAGTCTAGTGGCGCCCCGCCCCACGGCGAGCCGTACCGTACGGGTCCTCCGCGCTCACATCGGCGCTCGGCACGGGTTGCGGAGGGCCGGAGCCCGGCCGCACGCCACCGCCGTGGTGCGGCTTCCGGGTCCGCTAGCGGACCCGGAAGCGGTCGAAGAGCGTGTACATGAACTCGGTGCCCTTCCGGAGCGCCTCGACGCCGATGCGCTCGTCGTTGCCGTGCATTCCGATCAGCTGGTCGTTGTCAAG
>JAOPYH010000044.1 GCA_025964715.1 Streptosporangiaceae bacterium
TGCTTGTAGCGGGGGAGCTCACCGAGGTGACGGTCAGCCCGTACGGCGCGAACGAGCGGCCGCTGCGGCCCAACCGGGTACGGGTGTTCGCCCGCGACGGCGAGCCGCCCGGCTCCGACGGTCCGCCCGGCCGGGTCCGCGAGCTGGCCAACCCCGGGACGACCTACGCCATCACGCTGCATGTCCGCGGCGCCTGACGAAAGGCACCGGCCGCCGTGGCCTCAGGGCTCGCGGCCGGCCCGGGTCAGCACGCGGAGCAGGCCCACGACGCCGAGGCCGATGAACACCGCCGGGCCCAGCATGGCGATCGAGACGACCGTACGTCCGGAGAGGCCGCCGGCCACGTAGACCCCCGCGACGGCGAGGAACAGCAGCCCCGCGAGCAGCGAGGCCACGTCGAACCGGTGCCTACGCACGGGTCACCTCCAGGTCGCCCACCGTGCTGCGCAGGTGGAGCTCGATCGTCGGGGGATTCTTCGGACGTCCGTCCGGCTCGAGCACCTCGGTCACCTTGGCGTTGGGGCCGCTCGTCAGGCGCTTGTCCACAGTGGCGTCGCCGAGTCCGGCCTTGAGGTGCAGCTCGACCCGGGCGCCACGCGGCACCGACACCCGGAGCTCGCCCATCATGATCTGGCCGTTGACCCGGATGCGCTGGCCGGGGCCGAGCGGCAGAGCGGTGAGGTCCAGCCTTCCCCCGCCGACCGTCACCTTGTAGGACTGCTCTGACCGGGTCGCGTCCACCGGACGCCACACGACATCGCCGAATCTGCCGTTCACGGGCGCCTCCGCGACGACGGACGTCGTCATCAAGCCGAGCGACAGCACTGTTCCCCATACCGTGAGGCCGCGGCCGCGGCCGAAGACCGAGCCGGCCACCAGGCCCAGTCCCACGACCGCCAGTCCGGTCGCCGCCGCGATCTGCACGACCCCGGTGACCGGATGGCCATGAGCCACCGGGATCGCCGCGGCCGCCGCCATCATCGCGACCAGCAAGGTCACCGACGAGAGCACGGACGCGGGACGGCTCGCGCAACCGTGCGCGGGCGAGGCCGGCGGCTCAGCGGCGCCGGCCGGGGGGTCGTACGGGCGGCCGGACTCGCCCGGCGCCGGCCGGAGCGTGGCCAGGTCGATCATGCCGTCCGGCAGTGGGCCTGTCTTGCGCAGTGACACCGGCGGGCTCGGGGTCCCCGACGGGGCTGACCAGTCCGGCGGATGGCCCCGCAACCGCTCCGGGAGCGTGCGGACCACGTCCGCGAAGTCGACCTTGCGGGCGTGCGCGGCCAGCAGGACGAGCGCGAACACCGTCACCGCCGTCAGCGCGCCGCCGGACAGGCCACCGCCGGCGGCGGTGATGAGAGCCCCGAGACCCAGCAGCGCACCGAGGACGACGAGGACCGTGTCGCCGTCGAAGCGCCGTCTGAGCAGCTGTTCGCCGGGCGACATCCTGCCGGCCTCCTCGGGCATGAGGAGCGCGGCGGCGATGTAGAGCAGGACGCCCTGGCCGTTCGCGAGGGCCAGCAGGGGGAACCCCACGCGGAAGATCACCACGTCGATGCCGGTGTAGCGGCCCAGCCCGGCGCAGACGCCGGCGGCCATGCGGCCCTCGCGTGGCCGAAGGAGACGCCGGGCGGCGTCCGGGTCAGCGCTGGGTTCGGTCATGGCCCCATCGTGGCCGCGCTGGTCCGGGTGCGGTATCGGGGAGACCCCTGACCCGACCCTGAGGCCGGCCCCGGATGATCAGGGGCCGTCCCCGATACCGCCGCGACTCCGTACGTGTGACCATCGATGCGACGACGGCGCGCGTGAGGAGACGGATGGCCGACACAGCACAGCGGGCCGACCGGCCGGACAGTCTGGGCCGGCCGGCCGCCGGACGCGTCTGCGCCGGCGTCTGCCGGGGACTGTCCGAGCATCTCGGCCTCGACGTGGTGATCGTCCGGCTGGCGTTCCTCCTGCTGATGGTCGCCGGCGGCCTGGGCTTGGCGGCGTACATCGCGCTCTGGGTCCTGGTGCCGCAGGACGGCGAACCGGCCGGCCCTCGGGACTGGCCGCAGCTCGCCGCCTACGGAGCGCTGGGCGCCGGGCTGTCCTTGGCGACCTGGGCCTCCGGGGCGGTTCAGGTCGCGCTGTGGCCGGTCGTCGTCTGCGGCGTCGGCGCCGCGATCCTGTGGCAGCAGGCCGACCCCGACCAGCGGCGGCGATGGGTGCGGACCACGACCATCCCGCTGCGGGAGATGTGGCTGCGCAGCCTCCTCGGCGCTCTCCTGGTGATGGCCGGGATCGGCGCGTACGTCGCCCAGCGGGTCGGCGCCGACGAGGCCCGCCAGGTGCTCATCGCGACGGCCGCCGTCCTGGCCGGCGTCGCGGTCATCGCCACCCCGTGGGTGCTGAGGCTCTGGCGGGACCTGGACACCGAGCGGCGCGAGCGCATCCGGTCGCAGGAGCGGGCCGAGTTCGCGGCCCACGTCCACGACTCGGTCCTGCACACGCTGACGCTGATACAGCGCAACGCGGCCGACCCGCGGGAGGTGCAGCGGCTCGCCCGCTCGCAGGAGCGGGAGCTGCGCGGCTGGCTGTACACGCCGAGCGCCGACCCGGACCAGACGCTCGCCGCGGCCGTGCGCAGGCTCGCCGGCGAGGTCGAGGACGACCATGGTGTTCCGATCGAGACGGTGTGCGTGGGCGACTGCACGCTCGACGGCCGCCTCGCGGCGATGCTGCAGGCGGCCCGGGAGGCCATGGTCAACGCGGCGAAGTACGCGGAAGCACCCTCGGTGTCGGTCTTCACCGAGGTCGAGGGAGACGAGGTGGCGCTTTTCGTGCGCGACCGGGGCCGGGGCTTCGACCTCGACGCGATCCCTTCGGACCGGATGGGCGTACGAGGGTCCATCATCGGACGTATGCGCCGCTACGGCGGGAAGGCCACTGTCCGGACCGCGCCCGGGGAGGGCACCGAGGTACGGCTGGAGATGAGGCGCGCGTGACGACGGGTGTGCGGGCGGGAGCGGATCGGATGACGCGTGTGGTCCTGGTGGACGACCACCAGATGTTCCGTACGGGGGTCAAGGCCGAGCTCGGTGACGCCGTCGAGGTGGCCGGCGAGGCCGGCGACGTCGACGAGGCGGTGGCCGTGATCTCCGCCACGGAGCCGGACGTGGTGCTGCTGGACGTGCACCTGCCGGGGGGCGGCGGCATTGAGGTGCTGCGGCGGCTGCAGCGGGTGACCTCGGCGCGCTTCCTCGCCCTCTCGGTGTCCGACGCCGCCGAGGACGTCATCGCGGTCGTACGGGGCGGCGCGCGCGGCTATGTGACCAAGACCATCTCGGGACCCGAGCTGACCGCGGCGATCGGCCGGGTGGCCGACGGCGACGCCGTCTTCTCGCCGCGCCTCGCGGGGTTCGTGCTGGACGCCTTCGCGGCCACCGACGTCCCGGCCATCGACCCCGAGCTAGACCGGCTGACCCAGCGTGAGCGCGAGGTGCTCCGGCTCATCGCGCGCGGCTACGCCTACAAGGAGATCGCCAAGGAGCTCTTCATCTCGGTGAAGACGGTCGAGACGCACGTGTCCAGCGTCCTGCGCAAGCTCCAGCTGTCCAACCGTCATGAGCTCTCGCGGTGGGCGGCCTCGCGTAGACTCGTCTGACGCCGTCACCAGTCCGCGGCGAAGGCGCGCCTGACCTCCTCGATGCGCCTCTCGTTGCGCCGGTAGAAGGCCCACTGCCTGATCCGCTTGCCCTCGATGAGTCCCGCGTGGGCGAGGACCTTCAGATGCTCCGCGGCTGTGGGCTGGCTCACGCCGAGCTTCTCGGCGATCGAGATGGAGCACACGCCGTCGCGTTCGAGGTCGCCGTCGGCCTGCGGAGGGAAGTGCGCGGCCGGGTCCTTGAGCCATTCCAGGATCCGCAGGCGCCGCTCGCTGGCGAGGGCCTTCAGGACGTCGAGCGGGAGCACGTGTTCAGGTTGCTGAGCCCCTCAGGTGGTGTCAACCACACTCCCGTCCTGAAAGTTGCCTGCGGCAACCAAATTACTCTATGGTTGCCGAAGGCAACTAGATGGAGGCAGTATGTCTGACGACAGCTGCGGTGAACTCCTCGTACAGCTCAACCGCGCAGGCGCGATCATCAAAAAGGTGAAACGCGAACTCCCACGCGGCGGCCCCGGCGCCGGCCTCATGGTCCTGCGGACCCTTTGCAGCTGCGGTGAGGTGCGCATCGGTGAACTGGCCGAGCTGTTCGAGGTCGATCAATCGGTGATCAGCCGGCATATCGCGGACTTGGAGGAGCGTGGCTTTGTCGAGCGCACGCAGAATCCCCGCGACCGGCGGTCCTGGTATGTCCGGCTCACGTCCGACGGCGAGCGTGCGGCCGAGGAGTCCTTTCAGCTGGCCAGACACGTCCTGGCCGAGACCCTCCACGACTGGACCGAGGAAGAGATCGCCGAGCTCACCCGCCTTCTAGCCAGACTCCGCACGAGTTTCGACACGCGGCGGCCCCCCGCCGCACCTCTCTCCCGCACGGCTGCGGGAGCGAAAGGAATTTGATGGCAATCGCAGCACCAGCCGAGGTGCAGGAGCCGACGTACGAGCCGCCCGCTCCGATGTCACACCGTGAGATCATGGAGGCGCTCTCCGGGCTACTGCTCGGCATGTTCGTGGCGATCCTGTCGTCGACGGTCGTGGCGAACGCACTTCCCACGATCATCGCCGACCTGCACGCCAGTGAGACGACGTACACCTGGGTCATCACGGCCGCTCTTCTGTCCACCACAATCTCGACCCCGATCTGGGGCAAGCTCGCGGACCTGATGAGCAAGAAGCTCCTGGTCCAGCTCGGTTTGGTCATCTTCGTCGCCGGTTCGGCGATCGCCGGTGTCTCCCAGAACGCCGGAATGCTGATCGGGGCCCGCATCATCCAGGGGGTCGGCGTCGGCGGCCTGACCGCCCTGGCTCAGGTGATCATGGCGGTCATGATCTCGCCCCGGGAGCGCGGCCGTTACTCCGGCTACCTGGGCGCGGTCTTCGCCATCGGGACCATCGGCGGCCCGCTGATCGGCGGGGTGATCGTCGACACCTCCTGGCTCGGCTGGCGGTGGTGCTTCTACGTCGGCGTGCCGTTCGCCGTCATCGCCCTGATCGTCCTGCAGAAGACCCTGCACCTCCCGGTGAACAAGCGGAAGGTCAAGGTCGACTGGCTCGGCGCGGGGCTGATCGCCACCTCGGTGTCCCTGCTCCTGGTGTGGGTCTCCTTCGCCGGGGACAAGTACGACTGGTTGTCGTGGCAGACCGGCGCGATGATCGGCGCCGCCGTGGTCCTCGCACTGCTGTTCGTCCTGGTGGAGGCCAAGGGCAGCGAGCCGATCGTGCCGCTGCACCTGTTCCGCAGCCGCACGATCACCCTCGCCGTGGTCGGCAGCCTCATGATCGGCGTCGCGATGTTCGGCGCCACCACCTTCCTGAGCCAGTACTTCCAGCTCTCCCGTGGCAAGTCCCCGACGATGGCGGGCGTGATGACGCTGCCGATGATCGCCGGTCTGGCGCTGTCGTCCACCATCTCCGGCCGCATCATCACCCGGACCGGGCGCTGGAAGATCTTCCTGGTGTTGGGCGGCGTCCTGCTCACCGCGGGATTCGGTGTGATGAGCATCCTGCGCTACGACACCCAGTACTGGATCGCCGCGCTCCTCATGTTCTGCATCGGCCTGGGCCTCGGCATGAGCATGCAGAACCTCGTCCTGGCCGTGCAGAACCAGGTCAGGCCGCAGGAGCTCGGCGCGGCCAGCTCCGTGGTCGCGTTCTTCCGTACGCTCGGCGGCGCGATCGGGGTCTCGGCACTCGGCGCCGTGATGACCAGCCAGGTCAGGACCTACATGGCCGAGAACCTCGCCAAGATCGGCGTGCACGGTTCGGGCACCGGCGGCGGGATACCGAAGCTCTCGACGCTTCCCCCGCCGATCCGCCTCGCGGTCCAGGAGGCGTTCGGACATGGCGTCGGACACGTGTTCCTTTACGCCGCGCCCTGCGCGTTCCTCGCTCTGGTCGCGGTTCTGTTCATCAAGGAGGTGCCGCTGCGCACCAGCCAGGCGCCGGTGGGCGCAGGCAGCGACGAGGACCTGACGGCCACCGCGGCCAAGCGGGGCCGTCACCACGCCCAGCGCCAGGAGCCCGAGTGGGTGACGGTCGGCGCGCAGACGACCCTCGCCACCGCACAGAAGCGGAGCCGGCAGCCGGTCTACGCCTCCAGCGCCTCGATGGCCTCCGGTGGCATCGACGGGCCCGAGGACGGCGGTGTGATCCGTGGCTACGTCCGCAACGGTGAGGGGGCCCCGGTCACGTCCGCGGCCCTGACGCTGATCGACGTCCGCGGCCACCAGCTCGGCCGGGCGACGACCCGGGAGGACGGGCACTACAGCCTGTCCACCCCCGGGAGCGGGACGTACGTCCTGATCGCCGCGGCCGGCGATCACGACCCGCAGGCGGCCACCATCGTGGTCGGCGACAACCCGGTCGACTTCGACCTGTCGCTCGCCGGCTCCGGTGGACTGATGGGTGTCGTCCGCGGCCCCGACGGCGCGCCGGTGCAGGACGCGATGGTCGTCGTGACCGACGTGCGCGGCGAGGTCATCGCGACCGGCAAGACCGGTTCGGACGGTGGCTTCTCCTTCAGCGACGTGGTGGCGGGGTCCTACACCCTGGCGGTCAGCGCCGCCGCACACCGGCCGTCCGCCATCCCGGTGGAGGTCACCGGCAGCGGTCAGACCCGGCAGGACGTGCGGCTGATGGCCGGTGCCCGCGTGCGCGGCACCGTCCGGGCCGAGGGCGGCGGACCGCTCTCCGACGCCCGGATCACGCTGCTCGACGCGGCCGGCAACGTGGTCGGCGTCTCGACGACCGGCCCCGACGGTGAGTACGCCTTCGCGGACCTCACCGGCGGCCAGTACACCGTCATCGCGACCGGCTACCCGCCGGTGGCCAGTGCCCTGAACCTGTCCGGTCAGGGTATGGACTCGCACGACGTGTGGCTGGGTCACCCCCGCGACTGATGCCAGGCCTCCGGGCCGCCCCGCGCGGGGCGGCCCGGAGGCACACCCCCGCCACGGGGGGACACCCTTAGCTAGTGAAAGCAGGAGCACCATGTCCATCAGCCCGCATGCCTCTGAGAGCACGCCCACCGGGCGGCGTGGCCTGCGCGCCCTGGTGCGGACCAAGGACGGCTGGGCCGTGCAGCACGCGGTGGCCACCGTGACCGACATGTCCGGGCGCCAGATCGCCCGCGCCGAAGCAGACACCGCCGGCCTGATCGAGACCGACTCGGCGCTCGAGCCCGGCTACTACACCGTCGTGGTCACCGCGGTCGGATACGCGCCCACGGCCTGCACCGCCATCGCCAGCGCCGCGGGTATCGCCGACATCGGCACGCTCGTACTCGGCCGCCCGGGCGGTGCGGAACTGCCGCCGCCCGGTGCGTGGAGCATCGACCCCGCACACTCGGTGGTCGCGGCCACCGCGCAGCACCTGGGGATGACGAGCGTGCACGGACGGTTCGTCGACTTCGGCGGCCG
The DNA here is from genome assembly GCA_025964715.1 of Streptosporangiaceae bacterium. GTDB lineage: Bacteria > Actinomycetota > Actinomycetes > Streptosporangiales > Streptosporangiaceae > Actinomadura_C. Next base: position 7,558 of record JAOPYH010000044.1, read on the forward strand.
GATCGACATCGGGACGACGGTGGAGGAGTCCACCGTGTCCGCCGAGATCAAGGCGGTGTCGATCGACACCGGCAACCACATGCGTGACGACCACCTCCGCAACGCCGACTTCCTGAACACCGAAATCCATCCGTTGATCACCTACCGCAGCAGCGGTCTCACCGCCACGGGCGCCGATCGATGGACCGTGCACGGGGAGCTGTCCCTCGCCGGCGTCAGCCGCCCGGTGGATCTGAATCTCGTCTACCTCGGCACGAGTCCCGACCCCTGGGGCGGCGTCCGTGCGGCCTTCCGCGCGTCCACCGAGCTGCGGCGGGAAGACTTCGTGATGAACTTCAACCAGGTCCTGCAGGCTGGGATGTACGTGATCGGCGCGACCCTGAAGGTGGACATCGAAATTCAGGCGGTCCAGGGGGAGTCCCTGCCGCAGGCCTGAGCGTTGTCCCAAGAGGAGTGCGGTGAGGAGGCAGGCTGTGACCGAGGCGCAAGCCGCGGCGGCCGCCGCTGAGCACGAGGCCTATTGTGCCGTGGAGCACGAGCTCGGGGTGATGTTCCGCCGTGGGCGGGCGATGTCCGCGGAGATCGCCCGCAAGGTCCACCCCGAGCTGGAGCCCGGGGCCTACGGTCTGCTCATCCGGATCGACGAGGCGGGCCCGGCACGCCCCAGTGATCTCGCCGACTACGTCAGCGTGGGCAAGGCGACGATCAGCCGGCAGCTCAAAGTGCTGGAGGAGCTCGGGCTGATCCAGCGCGCACCCGATCCGGTCGACCGCCGGGCGCACCTGCTGATCCTCACCGCCGAGGGGCGACACCGGCTCGGGTGCGCCCGCACCGCCCGTCAGGAGCGCTTCCGGACGATGCTCGGCACCTGGGACCGAGAGGACGTCGAGCTCCTGGCCCGGATGCTCGGCCGGTTCAACGCGCTGGCCGGGTCGGCCTACGCGCACGGCCGGAGCGGCCCTGACCCCGGGCGCGCCGGTCAGGCCGGCCGGTAGGCCGGGAGGCGGACGGGCCCGATCCCCCGGGGGTATGGCTTTCGGCGGCGAAGAAGAGTACGAGAGTTCCATGAGGAAACTCATCAACGACCCCGCCGAAGTCGTCCCCGACGCGTTGCGCGGCCTGGCCGCGGCGCACCCCTGTCTGCGCGTCGACGCGCAGGCCCGCATCGTCGTACGGCGCGACGCGCCCCGCGCCGGCAAGGTCGGCGTCGTGTCCGGCGGAGGCTCCGGCCACGAACCGCTGCACGCCGGGTTCGTGGGCTTCGGCATGCTCGACGCCGCCTGCGCCGGAGAGGTCTTCACCTCGCCCGTCCCCGACCAGATCCTCGCCGCCACCACGGCCGTGGACGGCGGTGAGGGCGTCCTGCACATCGTGAAGAACTACACCGGCGACGTCCTCAACTTCCGCATGGCGGCCGAACTGGCCGAGGACGAGGAGGTCGAGGTCGTCTCGGTCCTCGTGGACGACGACGTGGCCGTCCAGGACAGCACCTACACCGCCGGCCGGCGGGGGACCGGTGCGACGCTGTTCGTCGAGAAGATCGCGGGGGCGCTGGCCGAGGCGGGGGCCGGGCTCGCGGAGGTGGCCGCCGCCGCGCGCGAGGTCAACGAGCGCACCCGCTCGTTCGGGGTGGCGCTCTCGTCCTGTACGGTGCCCGCCGCCGGAGACCCGACCTTCACCCTGGGCGAGGACGAGATGGAGCTCGGGGTCGGCATCCATGGCGAGCCGGGGCGCGAGCGGACCAAGCGGCTGACCGCTGCCGAGATCGTCGACGCGGCGCTGTCGGCCATCGACTCCGACATGCCGCTGTCCGGCTCCGACGTGCTCGTGCTCGTCAACGGGATGGGCGGGACCCCGCTGCTCGAGCAGTACATCGCCTACGCCGCGGCGGCCGACTGGCTCGCCGGCCATGGCGTGACGGTGGCGCGGTCGCTGGTCGGCGACTATGTCACGAGCCTGGAGATGGCCGGCTGCATGGTGACCGTCTGCCGCCTGACGCCCGAGCTCGCCGGGCTGTGGGACGCCCCCGTGGAGACGCCCGGCCTGCGGTGGGGCCGTTGATGGACGGGGAGTTCTTCGCCGCGTGGATCCGCCGTGCCGCCGCTCTGGTCACCACGGAGTCCGAGCGGCTCACCAGGCTCGACGCGGCGATCGGTGACGGGGACCACGGACTCAACCTGGAGCGGGGGTTCGCCGCCGCGGTTACTGTGCTCCCGCCGGACGCCGCCCCCGGTCCGCTGCTGATGGCGGCCGGGCGGGCGATCGTGTCCAGGACCGGTGGCGCCTCGGGGCCGTTGTACGGAGGCGCGCTGCGCCGGGCCGGGAAGGCGCTGGGCGAGGCGCCCGAGGCCGACGCGGCCGGGCTCGGGGCCGCGCTGCGCGCCGCTCTGGACTGCGTCCAGGGTCTCGGCCAGGCCGTCGAGGGGGACAAGACCATGGTCGACGCACTGTCCCCCGCGGTGACCGCCTACGAGGCCGCGCTCGCCGGGGGCGCAGGCGCCGCGGCCTGCGT
>JAOPYH010000502.1 GCA_025964715.1 Streptosporangiaceae bacterium
CGAAGACAGCCTGGACATCGAGACCTGCGAGGGCGCGGCGACCATCGGCCTGGAACTGGTGGACACCGTGCCGTCGTTCGACGCCGTCCTGATTGCTCTCGGCGGCGGGGCGCTGGCCACCGGTGTAGGTCATGTGGTGAAGACCTGGGCGCCCGAAGTCGAGGTGATCTGCATCCAACCGCTGGGCGCACCGGCGATGACGCACTCGTGGCGCCAACGGCGCGTCGTCACCACCGACTCGACCAACACCATCGCTGACGGCGTCGCCGGCCGGCGTCCCATCCCGGCCGTCCTGGACGACCTCCTCCTGGTCGCTGACGACGCCGTCCTGGTCCAGGAGGCGTCCATCATCGCCGGTATGCGGATGCTCCTTGACCACGCTGGCCTTGTCGTCGAACCGTCGGCCGCGCTCGGCATCGCGGCAATCCTCGAAGACCGTGACCGCTTCGCCAGCCGACACGTAGTCACCATCGTGTGCGGCAGCAACGTCGACCTAGGTGCCTATCACCGCTGGGTCGGTGCGGCTCACAGGTCTTGACAATTGCTCGATCCACGAGGACCGGGGCCCTCTGTGGTCGCCCGCGGGGAATACTGCACACTCCGAATAGATGCTCTGCGCCAGGCACTGCGCCGTTGCGTCTGTCGCAACAGGGTCGGCCGGGAGAGAGGGCCCGACCGGATATCGGCCGCTGCGGGTGCGCGATACCCGCTGACAGCCGTCTGTGCGGCGCGAGCAGTGTCCGTACAGCGGATCGGTATGCGTACACCGCACTCCATGATCGGGGGCGCCGACCCGATGAACCGCGTAGTGGCGGCTAACCTTGGGCGGTCGGGCGGATGGTGACATCGCCGATTTCGACGTCGTGGGGCTGTTCGATGGCGAAGGCGATGACGCGGGCGACGGCTTCTGGCGCGATGGCGAACTCGCCCATGTTGCGGCGGATCTGCTCGCGGACGTGAGCGTTGTCGATCGAGTCGGCGAGTTCGGTGCGGACAAAGCCCGGCGACACCGCTGTCGTCCGCAGCAGGCCATCGGTCGACTCTCGCCGCAGCCCTTCCATGAGAGTGCGAACGGCGTTCTTGGTCGCGGCGTAGACGGCCTGCGTAGGGACGATCTTCAAGCCGGACGTCGAGACCGTTGTCACCAGGTGGCCGTGGCCCTGTCGTTGGAATACCGGCAGCGCGGCAGCGATGCCGTGGAGTACCCCGCGGAGGTTGACATCGATCATCGCCGACCAACCGTCGACGTCGAGGTCGGCTACGGGCCCGATCTTGCTGACGCCGGCGTTACTCATCAGCACGTCGAGCCGGCCGAACTCCGCCACGGCCCGGCCGACAAGTCCTTCGAGGTCCTCACGCCGAGTGACGTCCGTGGCGCAGGTGATGGCACGTCCACCGCGGTCGCGGATGGCCTGGGCGAGCTCGTCGAGGCGCTGTGTCCGGCGCGCACCGAGGACGACGGCCGCGCCGCGCTCGGCGAGCAGGCGGGCCGTGGCCTCGCCGATGCCACTGCTCGCTCCGGTGATGGCGACGACCTTGCCGCTGATGGCTGTCATAAGGAATCCCTTCACCGTAAAGTGGACACGTGTCCGCTTGGCTCAGCCTACCGGACACGTGTCCGCTTAACTGGCCGTCGAGCAGAGGAACGATGGACTCAACCCGCCGCCGGGCCGACGCAGCTGACAATCGCGCACGGATCATCCGGGCCGCACGAGTGCTCATCGCGAACGCAGACGAGTTGAAGCTCAACGCGGTCGCCAAGCAGGCAGGGGTCGGCCAGGGCACCCTCTACCGGCACTTTCCGACCCGCGAGGATCTACTCGCCGAGGTCTATCGGGAGGATGTCGACGAGCTCGTGGCGGCAGCGCCGGCGCTGCTCGCCGAGTATGAGCCGCTCACCGCGCTGGCTCGCTGGTTCGACCGGGTGGTCGACTATGCGCAGGTCAAGCGCGGAGTGTTCGCCGCCGTCGAAGTGGCGGTGTGGCGGGACCTCTCCGCACACAGCCTCGGCCCGATCGGTGATGCGCTCACCACACTCCTCGACGCCGGCAAAGCCGACGGGACCATCCGCTCGGACGTCGATGCCCGTGACGTCATCCTCCTCATCGGCTATCTGACCCGCCTCGAGCAGGCCGAGTGGGACGGCAGGGCCCGGCACCTGCTCCAGGTCGTCCTCGACGGATTGCGCCGTCGCGAATGACCGACCCCGAACGGACACCACAGCACTGGACGATCGGCCGGCCGTCGCCGCACCCGCTGCCCACGGTCACGCGGGACCACGCCTTCTTTTCCTGAGCGGCCCGTCGGGCGACAAGGAGTAGTGCACCCCCCGAATAAGTGCACCGCGCCAGCAAAATAGGCGTCGTCGAGGCGTGAATCTCCTGTGAGGGCGGTGGAACGGCTACTCGGCTCCACTGCCCTGGGCGTCCGTGGCGCTGGAGTGACCGGCGTCGGGGAGGGAAACCATCGATGGGCGCAGTGCGGCGCCGAGCTGTGCGAAGGAATACGTCGGTACGATTGCGCGGTTCGAGATATGTCGGCGTGACTTCACGGCAGGCGTCGAGCCGAGCAGTCGACGGCTCCGCCGATGCCCCGCCGATCTCTCCCCGCGACCCTGTAAGGAGCTTGTACGAATGTCACCGTCCTCGCAGACGGCACGCAGCCGGCACCCGGAGCACGGGCTTGCGACCCCCGAGCTGACCTCGATCTACACCGAGATCCTGCGGCGCAACGCCGGCGAACCAGAGTTCCATCAGGCGGTCCTCGAGGTGCTGCAGACGCTCGCCCCGGTGCTGGCCACCCGCCCGGAGCTCGCTGAGGCCGGGCTGATCGAGCGGCTCTGCGAGCCCGAGCGTCAGATCATCTTCCGGGTGCCGTGGCAGGACGATGTCGGGCAGGTCCGCGTCAACCGCGGGTTCCGGGTCGAGTTCAACAGCGCGCTCGGGCCCTACAAGGGCGGGTTGCGCTTCCACCCGTCGGTGAACCTCGGCATCGTGAAGTTCCTCGGCTTCGAGCAGATCTTCAAGAACGCGCTCACCGGCATGAACATCGGCGGTGGCAAGGGGGGCAGCGACTTCGACCCCAAGGGGCGCTCCGACGCTGAGGTCATGCGCTTCTGCCAGTCCTTCATGACCGAGCTCAGCCGCCACCTGGGCGAGCACACCGACGTCCCGGCCGGCGACATCGGCGTCGGGGGCCGCGAGATCGGCTTTCTGTTCGGTCAGTACCGTCGCATGACCAACCGCTGGGAGGCCGGCGTCCTCACCGGTAAGGGCCTCGACTGGGGCGGCTCCCAGGCCCGGACCGAAGCCACCGGCTACGGAAACGTCCTGTTCACCGCCGAGATGCTGAACGTGCGTGGAGAGGACCTGCACGGCCAGCAGGTCGTCGTCTCCGGATCCGGCAACGTCGCGATCTACTCCATCGAGAAGGCACAGGCGCTCGGCGCCAACGTCGTCACCTGTTCCGACTCCGGTGGCTACGTCGTCGACGAGAAGGGCATCGACCTTTCCCTGCTCAAGCAGATCAAGGAGGTCGAGCGCGGCCGCGTCTCGGACTACGCCGACCGTCGTGGTCCCTCCGCCCGCTACGTGACCGATGGTCAGGTGTGGGACGTGCCCTGTGACGTGGCGCTGCCGTCGGCCACTCAGAACGAACTCGACAGCGGTGCCGCACAGACCCTGGTCGGCAACGGTGTCAAGGCCGTCTCCGAGGGGGCGAACATGCCCACCACACCCGCTGCCGTGCGGGTGCTCCAGGAGGCGGGCGTGGCGTTCGGCCCGGGAAAGGCGGCCAACGCGGGCGGGGTCGCTACGAGCGCGCTGGAGATGCAGCAGAACGCCGGGCGGGACTCCTGGTCCTTCTCCCGCACCGAGGAGCGGCTCGCCGAGATCATGCGCGACATCCACGCGGCCTGCCACGAGACGGCCGAGCGCCACGGCGTACCAGGCGACTACGTCACCGGTGCGAATGCCGCGGGTTTCGAGCGCGTGGCCGATGCCATGCTGGCTCAGGGGCTCATCTAGCCGAGCGGGGGACATGCGCACGATCAGGCAACCCGGCCTCCGGGAATTGGAAATCCGCCGCTCGCGGTTCGTCTGTGCGCTGGGTCGGGTCGCGACCGAGCAGGAGGCGCAGGAGTTCATCGCCGGACGCCGCCGGGAGCATCGCACGGCCACGCACAACTGCACCGCCTACATCCTGGGTCAGCACGCTGACATCACCCGGAACAGCGACGACGGCGAGCCGGCCGGAACGGCCGGCCTTCCGATGCTGGAGGTCCTCGCCCGCCGTGACCTCACCGGAACCGTGGCCGTGGTCAGCCGGTATTTCGGCGGGATCAAGCTGGGCGCGGGCGGCCTGATCCGTGCGTACGGGCAGGTGGTGGCGGCGACGGTCGACGCGGTCGGCGTGGTCGAGCGCCGGCCGGTCGTCACGGTCACCGTGACGACCGGCCATGCGCGCGCGGGCAGGCTTCAGCGCGACCTGCACTCCTCTCCGTACTCGCCCGGCGAGTCCCGCTACGGCCACCAGGCGGAGTTCGACGTCGTGGTCCCCGAGGCCGAGCTGGACGCCTTCGACGCCTGGGTCGCGGCCACCAGCGGCGGGCAGGCGTCGACCCGGCATGGCGCGCGCGGCCACATCGACGTGGCGGTGTGACGAGCAGGCCGTTGCTCCCGGTTCGGCGGACCCCTCCGCAGGTCGCCGTGGCCGTGGACGCGGTTGCCCGCCTCGCCGGTGGAACCGGCACACCAGCGAATCTTCAACCCCGCGATCGCGTCCTTGATCCGGTGTTGACGTAGTTGAACGCCCCATCGGCGGCGTCGGCGGGCAGCCCACGGCCGGCGAGGTCGCGGGTGCCATCGGGATTGTCGAACAGCTCCACCCGCCGGTCGCGTACGGCCGCCTCACGACGGCGGGCGAAGGCCGCCAATTCAGTCCGCGCCCGGCTTGCGGCTCGGTGCTGGGGTGCCCGGTGCCGCCGGCGGTCGGCAGGATAGGTTCGCCGCTGGACCCGAGCGGGACTGAAGGAAGAGGTGGGCATGCAGGATGCGATCAAGGCCGAAACGGTGCGGATCTCCGGCCACGGCGGTGACGAGATCGAGGCATACCTCGCGCGGCCCCTGGACTCGGGCCCGCACGGGAGCGTGATCGTGATCCACCACATGCCGGGCTACGACTCGGCCACCAAGGAGATCGTCCGGACCTTCGCCGCCAACGGATACGCCGCGATCTGCCCGAACCTGTACTGGCGCGAGGCTCCGGGTGCCAGCCCGGACGACGCGGCCGCGGCGGCGCGGGCCTCGGGCGGCGTGCCGGACGAGCGCCTGGTCGGGGACGTGGGCGGGGCCGCCGCGTATCTGCGGTCGCTGTCCTCGGCCAACGGCAAGGTCGGGGTCATCGGTTACTGCTCCGGCGGGCGCCAGGCCTTTCTCGCGGCCTGCAGCCTGCCCCTCGACGCGGCGGTGGACTGCTACGGCGCCTTCGTCGTCGGCACTCCGCCGGACGGGTTTCCGCTGCAGGTCGGTCCGCTCATCGACCGCGCCGCGGACCTGGGCTGCCCGCTGCTCGGGCTGTTCGGCGCTGAGGACTCCTATCCGGCGCCGGAGGAGAACGCCAAGCTCGCGCAGGAGCTGACCGACCTGGGCAAGACCTTCGACTTCCACACCTTCGACAACGCGGGTCACGCGTTCTTCGCCGTGGACCGCCCGAGCTACCGCCCGGAGGCCGCGGTCGAGGGATGGCAGCGCATCTGGGACTGGTTCGGCCGCCACCTGGCCGCGTAGAGGAGCTACCGGGAATGTGCACCTATCGCACCGAGAAGATCAAGATCACTGGCAGTGGGAAGGGCGCGCAGGGCTGGTTCCGGCTCAGCGACGCGACCGTCTACTTCGACCACCCGCAGCACGCACCCGCCGAGCACACGCTGAACATCGACTTCATCAACCCGGAGCGGGGGCCGTCGGCCCGGGTAGCGGTGGAGCTGACCGCTGAGGCGGCGCGCGACCTCGTGCAAGCGATCCTCACCACACTCGACTCCGTGCCGCCCGGCCTGGTGGAGGCCTCCGGCGCCGTGCGGGGGAGCGCCGAAGGCTGACGCGGCCGCGTCTACCGGCCTGGTGGGCCGTGCGCCATGAGGGCCTGCAGCACCGCCTGGACGACGGGGCGGTCACGGCTGCCCCTCCGGATCAGCGCGACGACGTCACGCCCGGCGCCGTCCGCCTCCACCTCCAGGACCCGGACGTTCGGCCATCGGTCCACGTCGCTGGAGGCGGGGATCAGGGCGACGCAGCCGTCCGTGCCCACCAGGACGGCGACGACGGCATAGTCGTTCGTCCGGTGCACGATGTCGGGGGTGAAACCGGCCTGCCGGCACAGCGAGGGGACGAGCCGCCCGAAATGGCTGCCGCGGTCCCCGGCGATCCAGCGCTCCCCCGCCAGGCTGCCCACCGGCACCGGGCCGCGGTGGCGCGCCAGGGGATGACCGGCCGGAACCGCGAGCCGTACGGGGTCACGAAAAAGGCCCTCCTGGTGCAGGCCTCCAGAGAGCCGGAGCGGCGCGGTGTCATAGGAGGGGACCACGGCCAGATCCAGCTCACCGGACGGCACCGCCACGAGAGCCTCCTCGGTGGTCAGGCTGCGGCTCTCGACCCGCATGAGCGGATGCTCCCGGCGTAGGTCCACCAGCACGTGCGGAAGGACCCGGATCGCCATGGTCTGCACGAGGCCCACCCGGACCATGCCGGAGACGGTGCCCTGGAGCCGCTCGACCGCGGCGCCGGCCTCCTCGAGCTCCCGCAGCACCCGCTCCGCCCGTACGGCCAGCTCGGCGCCCGCCTCGGTGAGCCGCAGGGTCCGGCCGACACGTTCGGTGAGCGGGGTGCCGACGGTCCGCTGGAGCGAGGCGAGTTGATGGCTGGCGGCCGACCGGCTGAGGAACAGCGCCTCGGCCGCGGCGGTCAGGGTGCCGCGCAGCCGCAACTCGTGCAGGAGGCGGAGCGCGGGTACCGGTAGCACTGGTGAACTATATCGAACGGTCATGGGCGGAAAGTTGAGCTTGTCCGCCGGATGTCCTCCTGATCTCCTGGAACGGCGGAAACGATCAGTGGAGGATCCATGACCGGCACGACGAGCATTTCCCCCGGCAAGCCGCCATCCGACGGGCTTCCTTACCCGCCAGGGGCGATCCTGGCCGACACGCAGGCCCATCTCGCCAAGCTGGCCGAGGCCTGGCGGCATATCCGGCGGCGCCACGAGGCGGGGCTCGCGCTGCACAACGCCACGGGACTCGATCGGGGCCTGCGGCTGCCTGGCGAGATCGACCCGTGGATCCTGGACGACGAATGGGCCGGTGCGCTGTGCGAGGGCGAGGTCCGCGAGCTCGGCCTCGCACACCTCGGCGGAACGCCGGGCCGCCACGACGTCTTCGTCACCAACCGGCTCACCGCGGCGCTCTACGCCGCCGTGCAGGTCACCGTGCCCGCCGGCTCCACGGTGGTGGGGGTCTCACCGAGCTACAGCCACCCCGCGGTCGTACGGGCGGTCCGGGACGCCGGGGCCGACCTCGTCGACACCGCCGGCGTCGCGGAGTTCGAGCGGGCGCTGGAGGAGCACGGCGACGTGCGGGTGGTGGTCCTGACGAGGCTGGCGGTCACCTACGAGGCGTTGACGGAGGTGGAACTGCGCCGTGTCGTCGAGCTGGCGCACGCGCGTGGAATGCTCGTCGTCGTCGACGACGCCGGTGGAGCGCGGGTGGGCCCGGCCGTGCTCGGGCAGCCGCGCACGCTCGAACTGGACGTCGACCTCGGCGCCACGGGCATGGACAAGTACGGGCTCGCCGGGCCCCGCGTGGGCCTGCTGGGCGGGCGCGCGGACCTGGTCGCCAAGGCCCGGGCGCGCTCCTTCGAGCTCGGGACCGAGTGCCGTCCCATGCTCTATCCGGCCGTGGCCCGCAGCCTCGCGGGGTACCGGCCGCAGCGGGTCCGCGACCTCGTCGCCTCGACCCGGCAGGTGGGGGAGGCGCTGCGCGAACGGCTCGGTGACTGGGTGGAGCACACCCCCTTCATCACCAACATCCCTGGCGAGGCGATCCGCGTCGAGCTCGCGCGCCGGGCCGGCGCGGTCTCGGCCGGCCTCGCGGCGATCGAGGCCACGGCGGCCCTGGCCATGGTCCTGCTCCGCGACCACGGCCTGCTGACCGTCCACTTCGCGGGCATGCCGCCCGGCACGGCGGCACTGATGATCAAGTTCCTCCCGGAGACCACCGTCGCCGCCATCGGCGGCCCGCAGGCGTTCGCCGCGGCCGTGGACGGCTCACTTACCGAGGCGGCGTCCGTGGTCAACGATCACGAGGCCACCCGCCGGCTTCTCGTAGGTGCGCCGGGCTGAGCCGGTCCTACTTACTTGAACCCTCAAACAACTGCGCGTACAGTGGTTGTAATTGAAGGTTCAACATCGCGAGTGCACGGTTTGTACGGTTTTGCGGGGTATGACCGTTGCGTCCGCCTTGAGCGAGGATGACGTCATGACCCGTACGCCAGTGCTCTACCTCAGCCATGGAGCTCCGCCCCTCGCCGACGACCGGCTGTGGACAGGCCAGCTCGCCCGCTGGTCGGGCGAGCTGGACCGGCCTACGGCGGTCCTGGTGGTCTCGGCCCACTGGGAGGAGGCCCCGCTCACGCTCGGCGCCACAACCACGGTGCCCCTGATCTACGACTTCTGGGGGTTCCCCGAGCACTACTACCAGGTGACCTATCCGGCTCCCGGGGCGCCGGAGCTCGCGGACAAGGTCCGCAAGCTACTGCGCACCCCGCAGACCCCGGTGCACGACGACCCAGCCCGCGGCCTGGACCACGGCGCATACGTGCCGCTGGTCGAGATGTTCCCCGAGGCCGACGTCCCGGTGCTGCAGATCTCGATGCCCTCGCTGGACCCGCAGGTCCTGTACGAGGTCGGCCGCAGGCTCGCTCCGCTGCGGGACGAGGGCGTGCTCATCATCGGGAGCGGCTTTTTCACCCACAACCTCGGTGGCATGAACCGCGCGCTGCCGGGCGACCAGGCGCCCGACTGGTCGGCGGAGTTCGACGCCTGGGGCCGTGCGGCCCTCGACGCCCAGGACATCGACGCGCTTCTGGACTTCGAGGTCAAGGCTCCGAGCGGCCGCATCGCCCACCCGCGCACCGAGCACTTCGCCCCCCTCTTCGTCACGCTGGGCGCCGGCGAGGGCGATCAGGAGACGCAGCGCACCGTCATCGACGGGTTCTGGTACGGCCTCGCCAAGCGATCCATCCAGATCGGCTGAGGCCCCAGGGCTCCGCCGTCCCATGGGCCACGGCCCACCGCCGCGAGTTGGCGTGATCTTGGCGTGCATCCGGCAGTATGGGCCCGTATGACTGTGGGATGAGAGGACGACATGTCGATGCAGAAGGGCACGAACGTGCCGGTGCCGGTCGCCAGGGTCCGGGTGGAGCTCGGCTGGCAGAAGGGCCCGGGCGTGCCGGACGCGGACGCGTCGGCGCTGTTGCTCACGCCCGCCGGCAAGGTGCGCTCCGACGATGACCTCGTCTTCTACAACCAGCCGGCACATCTCAGTGGCGCCGTCCGGCACGAGGGCAAGCAGCAGGACGGCACGGCCGTGCGCGACACACTGGCGGTGGACCTGTCGTCGGTGGAACCGCAGGTCGAGACCATCGTGGTCGCCGCCTCCTCGGACGGTGGGACGTTCGGCATGTTGCGCGGGCTGCACGTCCGGGTGCTCGACGCCGACAGCGGCGCCGAGGTGGCGCGGTTCGACAGCACGGACGCCACCTCGGAGACGGCGTTCGTCCTCGGAGAGCTCTATCGCCGCAACAACGCCTGGAAGTTCCGCGCCGTGGGCCAGGGCTACTCCTCTGGCCTGGCCGGGCTCGCCACGGACTTCGGCATCAGCGTGGACGAGCCCGCCGCGCCCGCGCCGCCCGCGGCGGAGCCTCCGGTGCGGCTCAGCAAGATCACACTGACCAAGGCGGCGCCCTCGGTCTCGCTGACCAAGCGCGGAGCGACCTCCGGGGCCATGCGCGTCAACCTCAACTGGAGCGCCCGTGCCGGGGTGGCCAAGGGACGTTTCGGCAAGCTGCGCCGCGGCGTGGACCTCGACCTCGACCTGTGCTGCCTGTGGGAGCTCGCGGACGGCAGCAAGGGCATCATCCATGCCCTCGGTGACTTCGGCCGGCTCGGCGGGCCCCCGTACATCCAGCTCGACCAGGATGACCGCAGCGGCGCAGTGGACAGCGGTGAGAACCTCACGATCAACCTCGACCACACCGCGGAGTTCCGGCGGATCCTGGTCTTCGCGGAGATCTACGACGGGGCCGACAGCTTCATCGGCCTCGACGCCACCGCGACGCTGTATCCGCAGAACTCCCCGCCCGTCGAGATGCGCCTGGACGACTGCACGATCCCGGCGCGGGACGCGACGCTGTTCCTCCTCGAGAACGCGGGAGGTGAGCTGGTCGTGCGCCGCGAGTCCAGGTACGTCCTGCCGCCTCCCGGCCGGACGCGCTGGGGCAAGCTGACCGTCGACCAGGAGTACGGGTGGGGCCTCGACTGGGTCGCCGCCAAGGGCAAGGACTGACCGAGACCCCACCGTCGAACCCCCGCGGCCGCGCCGGGCCGCGGGGGGAGACGCCTAGGCGGCGGGTCCGTTCCACTTCTGGTTGGCGCCCCCGGTGCAGTCCCAGATCTGCAGGGGTGTGCCGTTGGCCGAGCTCGCGCCCGTGGCGTCGAGGCACTTGCCGAGCGCGCGGATGGTGCCGTCACCCGGCCGGGTCCACTGTTGCGCGCCGCTGCCGTTGCAGTCGTACAGCTGCACTTTGGTGCCGGCGGCCGGGTTGCCCGCGGCGACGTCAAGGCATTTGCCGAGGGCCTGGAGGCTGCTGCCCGAGCTCGTCCACCGCTGCGCGGCGGTGCCGTTGCAGTCGTAGAGCTGGACCTGCGTGCCGTTGGCCGGGTTGGCCGCGGCCACGTCGACGCACTTGCCGCCGACCCCGGTGATCGCACCGCCGGATCCCGCCGCGCCCCCGCTCGTGACGTGCACATAGTCCACGACGAGCTGCTGCGGGAAGGTGGTGCCGGCGTCCGGGTTGCCCGGCCAGTAGCCGCCCACCGCCAGGTTGACGATGAGGTAGAAGGGGTGGTCGAACACCCACTGCCGGCCGGCCGTGTCGGCCGGCGTCCTGCGCTGGTACACGTTGCCGTCCACCGAGAAGGTGACCGAGTCCGGCGCCCAATCCACCGCGAAGGTGTGGAAGCCGTCCGCGAACGCCTGCCCGCCCGGCAGCGTGTAGCTCGCGCCGATGCCACCCGAGCCCGAGTAGCCCGGACCATGCAGGGTTCCGTGCACCGTCCCCGGCTCGAACCCCACATTCTCCATGATGTCGATCTCGCCGCTGGCCGGCCATCCGACGCTGCCGATGTTGTCACCGAGCATCCAGAACGCCGGCCACATCCCCTGGCCGCGCGGGATCTTCATCCGGGACTCGAAGTGGCCGTAGGCCTGCGTGAAGCGGCCGGAGGTGGACAGCCGGGCGGAGGTGTACTGGCAGTAGCCGTACCAGCAGGTGTTGCCGCCCGGATTCTCGCGTTTTGCGGTGATGGCCAGGTGGCCCTGGCCGTCCAGCGCGGCGTTGGCGGTACCGGAGGTGTACCACTGCAGCTCGTGGTTGTTGACGTTGTCGCCGGTCTCGTACTGCCATTTGCCGCCGTCGACCGCGGCGCCGGCCGGGCCGTTGAAGTCGTCGGTGAAGGTCGCGGCCGCGGCCGTGACTCCGGCGGCCGCCGGAGTCATCGGGGCGACCATCCAGGCCAGCGCCAGGAGCAGGGCGGCGAGGATCGGGCCGGCGGGGGATCGGGGTTTCCGGACGGGGATGGACATTGGTGTTCGCCTCTCGTGCGGGGGCCACGGAGTCCGCCGCGGGGGTGCGGACGAGGTGGGTGAGAACGCGTCACCCGGGCATCTGTTAGGAAAGTTTCCGGTATTTCGAGCGTAACCGCGCTCCCATGACCGGTCAAGGATCGCTCATGTCCGCCTGACGGCACTGTCATCATGACCGGATGCGGATTCTGCGAACCCCTGACGACCGCTTCGCCGGTCTTCCCGACTTCCCGTACGAGCCGAGCTATGCCCAGGTGCCGGACCAGGACGGCGGGACACTCCGGATGGCCTACGTCGAGGCCGGCCCGCTGGACGGGCCGGTCGTGCTGTGCCTGCACGGGGAGCCGAGCTGGTCGTTCCTGTACCGCCACGTCATCCGCGTGCTCGTGTCCGACGGGCTGCGGGTCATCGCGCCCGACCTGGTGGGCTTCGGCCGCTCGGACAAGCCGGCCGAGACCACCGACCATTCCTACGCTCGCCACATCGCATGGGTACGCGCACTGACCTGCGACGTCCTGGACCTGCGGGACATCACCTTGGTCGGACAGGACTGGGGCGGGCTCATCGGGCTGCGGCTCGCGGTCGCGGAGGCCGGCCGCTTCGCCAGGCTGGTCGCCGCCAACACCGGCCTGCCGACCGGCGACTTCCCCATGCCAGACACGTGGCTGCGGTTCCGCGAGGCGGTGCGCACCGCGCCGTCCTTCGACATCGCCCGGTCCGTCCAGTCGGGCTGCCGGACGACGCTTCCCGCCGACGTGCGGGAGGCCTACGACGCGCCGTTCCCCGACGACTCCTACAAAGCCGGGCCGCGGGCCATGCCGGGACTCGTGCCGGCGGAGCCGGACGACCCCGAGGCCCCCGCGAACCGGGCCGCCTGGGACCAGCTGAAGCGGTGGGACAGGCCTTTCCTGGTCGCCTTCAGCGACCGGGATCCGATCACCGGCCCGATGGCCCCGGTGTTCTCCGAGCTCGTTCCCGGCGCGCACGGCAGGCCCCACCCCACCATGGAGGGAGCCGGGCACTTCCTGCAGGAGGACGCCGGGGAGCGGCTCGGCCGTGAGATCGCCCGCTTTGTACGGGAGTCCGCGTGAGCGACGCCCTGCCCGGTCTCGAGGCCGGGCGGCCACCCGAGCCGTCCGGCCGGGTCGGCGCCGGCTATGAGATCGAGCGGTCCCTTGGCCTGGGCCCTGACAGCCGGGGCCGCCGGACGCCGCGGATCGCCGGGGTCGACGAGGTGGGCCGCGGGGCCTGGGCGGGTCCGGTCGTGGTCTGCGCGGCCGTGACCGACCTCAGCCCTCCGCCCGAGCTGCCGGGCCGCGGCGGCCGAACCGTCGCCCTCACCGACTCCAAGCTGCTGACCGCCTCCCAGCGGGAGGCGTTCGCCGAGGTGCTGCCCGGCTGGCTCAGCTCGTACGCCCTCGGGTCGGCGAGCCCGCAGGAGATCGACGAGCTCGGCATGACCGAGGCGCTGCGCCGCGCCGCCGTTCGGGCGCTCGAGGCGCTGCCGGAGCCGCCGGACGTGGTGATCCTGGATGGCAAGCACGACTTCCTCGGCGCGCCATGGCGCGTCCGGTGCGAGGTCAAGGCCGACCAGCGCTCCGTCACGGTCGCCGCGGCGTCGGTGATCGCCAAGGTGCATCGCGACCGGCTGATGGCCGGGCTCGAGGCAGGGTTCCCGTCGTACGGCTTCGCGGCCAGCGCCGGCTACCCCTCACCGGTGCACCAGCGCGCGCTTGCCGAGCTCGGCCCGACGCCGCACCACCGGCTGTCGTGGTCCTACCTCGACGACCTGCCGCGGTGGCGGCACCTGAAGAAGCACCGCGACCCACTGGCCGGGTCGGGACAGCTCTCGCTGATGTGAGCTGTTCGGTGAGGACAACGTTCGGCGTCCGCCGGAAGACATGCTCCCTCCGGAGATCTCGCATGAGACCACGCGCCGATTCCTCGGCAACGTCGGTCTTCGCTGTAGAGGACGATGAGTCGAACTCGGACGACGAGATCGACGTGTACGAGAAGGCGGCTCGGAAGCTGGTCGTAGAGCTCCGGGATATCGATCCGACTCCATTCGCCGGCGGCGAGGCCGGGCCGTGGACGCAAGCGTTCGAGGACATTGCCGGAGGTCAATGGAGATGAACGCGGGTCGGTCCGCCGTTGCGGCGTGCTACCTGGAGGGCAGTGGAAGATCGACACGACAGAGCCACGCATCCTGTCGCCGGTAGTACAAATGTCCCGCATTCGAGTTGCTTCTGCCGCCGGTATGGGTTTCTGCGCTATACACGGTATTGATGGGGAACTCCGACCGATCCCGCTCTCGCCCCGCGGCCGGCAACGCGGCGCGGGATCTGTTCGAGCGGGTCCGCTGGCGCTATTTCCAGGTCCAGCCGGGCGTCCGTCCACTCGCCGGCCTACTGGTCCTTGTGCTGGCCGTCGCGGTCGCGGTGGTGGTCCACATGCCCATCCTGACCGTCGTGGTCTTCGCCGCGATCCTCCTCGTGGTCGTCGAGGTGACGATGCGCTCGCCCGCGGGCATGGTCGTGGTCGCGATCATCGTCTGCTGGCTCGTCGCGACGGTGCCGCTGGGACGGCTCTATCCGACTCCGGCGCACCATGCCGTGTTCCTGGCCCTGCTGGCCCCTCCGGTGGCCTTCGCCGCGTTCCGGCTGCGGGGTTACGCGCCCTGGCGTACGACCTTGATGGCGCTGGCCGCGGCGGGAATGGCGGCGGCCGCCACCGCCCACCCGCTGCCGAAGCTGCATGTCGCGCCCGCCTGGCTGGCCGCTCTCGCGGTCCTGGTCTACCGCGCGGACCATGCCCGGCGGGCCGTGCCCGCGCAGGCCTACGCGACGGGATGGGTTCAGGAGCAGTCCGATCGCGGCGGTCCGGCCGCCGGTGCCGGCAACGACTCGTTCACCCATGGCGTCCCGGCCGCCACCCAGGCGGCCTACGACGAGCGTGCCACCGTCCAGACACTCTCGGAGCCCTCGGACGACGGCCCGGAGATTTCCGTCGGCGAGGCGCTCGACGAGCTCGAGGACATGATCGGCCTTGAGCCGGTGAAGCGGCAGGTGCGATCGATCGCGGCGTCCATCGAGGCGGCGCATCTGCGGGCCCAGGCCGGGGTCCCCACGGAGAAGCCGATGCGCCACTTCGTCTTCGTGGGCCCGTCGGGCACGGGGAAGACCACGGTGGCCCGCGCGCTGGCGAAGATCTTCTACGCCTTCGGACTGCTCCCGACCGCCAAGGTCGTGGAGGCCCACCGGGCCGATCTCGTGGGGGAGTACCTCGGCGCCACCGCGCTCAAGACCAACGAACTCGTCGACTCCGCGCTCGGGGGCGTGCTCTTCGTCGACGAGGCCTACGGCCTGGTCAACGCCGCCGATGGCCAGCCGGACCGGTTCGGCAACGAGGCCGTGCAGGCCCTGCTCAAGCGGGCCGAGGACGACCGCGAGCAGCTTGTGATCATCCTGGCCGGCTATGAGCAGCAGATGGAGGAGTTCCTCGGCTCCAACCCGGGCCTGGCCTCCAGATTCGGGACGCGGGTCCGTTTTCCGGGTTACCGGCCGGCCGAGCTCCTGCGGATCGCCGACTACCACACGCGGGGGCGCGACGACCGGCTGGACGAGGAGGCCCGTTCCGCGCTCGTGGCGCGGTTCGAAGAGGTGTGGCGGCGCGGGATCGTCGACGAACTCGGCAACGGGCGGTTCGTACGGTCCCTCGCGGAGGCGGCCGCGCGCGCTAGGGACGTGCGCATCGTCTCCGGAGAGCGGCCGCCCACCGCGGAGGAGCTGGTGACCCTCGGCGCCGAGGACGTCGAAGTGGCTTTCGCCGAGGTGACCGAGCGCTATCGCGGCTATGCCGAGACCCCCACGCTGGAGGAGGCACTGGCCTCCCTCGACGCCATGATCGGGCTCGCGCCGGTGAAGCGGCAGGTACGCGAGATCGCCGCGCAGCTCAGAGCCGCGAAGATGCGCCGGGAGCAGGGGCTCGTCGCGCAGCCGCCGATGCGGCACTTCGTGTTCGTGGGCCCGCCGGGCACGGGCAAGACGACTGTCGCCCGGGTGCTCGGCCGCGTCTTCTCGGCCCTCGGGATGCTCGCGCGCCCGGCCGTCGTGGAGGCGCAGCGGGCCGATCTCGTCGGAGAGCACCTGGGCTCGACCGCGGTGAAGACCAACAAGCTCGTCGATTCGGCCCTCGGCGGGGTGCTGTTCGTCGACGAGGCCTATTCGCTGGCCAACGCCGGCTATCCGGGTGGGGACGCTTTCGGCTCCGAGGCCGTGCAGACGCTGCTCAAGCGCGCCGAGGACGACCGGGAACGGCTGGTCATCGTGCTGGCCGGCTATGAGGAGGACATGGAACGGTTCCTGCACTCCAACCCGGGCCTGGCCTCCCGGTTCGACGTGCGGGTGGCGTTCCCCTCGTACGGCCCGGACGAACTCCTGCAGATCGCCGAAGTGATCGCCGGGCGTGGCGGGGACAGGTGGGAGGAGGCCGCGCTGGACGCCCTCGCCGGGATCTTCCAGCGGGTGTGCGGCCGCGGCTGGATCGACGAGCTCGGCAACGGCCGCTTCGTCCGCTCGCTGTACGAAAAGGCGTGCGCGCTCCGCGATGTCCGGGCGGCCGGGCTGGACGCGGCGACGGCCGCGGATCTCACCACGGTGACGGCTGAGGACGTTCGGGACGCCTATGCGGAACTCAGCGCTCGTCTTCCCCGCTCCTGACCGCGATTGACGCTCTCCGTTGGTGATGGACCGGGTGATCGGGACGCGTCGGCGATTCCAGGATCCCGCCGGCCGGGGTCGTACGCTCACGGGATGGAATCTCTTACCTGGGCGCAGGCCCTCGCCTGGCGGATGCGCCGGCAGTTCCTCGACCCGCTCGGCGACGTCCCGGCGGTCGAGGTCGCCCGGCGGCTGGCCGGGGTGCAGGCCCAGGTGGGGTCCGCGGCGGAGCTGGCCATCGCGCTGCGGCAGTCCGGACCAGTTCCCCGCGAGGTCGAGGAGGCGCTGTGGACCGAGCGGACCCTGGTGAAGACCTGGGCGATGCGCGGCACCCTGCATTTGCTGCCGGCCGACGAGGCGGGAGCCTATCTCGCGCTCTGCGCCACCGCGCGGAACTGGGAGAAGCCGAGCTGGCAACGGGCCTTCGGGGCCACTCCCGCCGATCTTGAGGCGATCGCCGCCGCGGCGACCGACGTCCTCGGGACGGGGGCCTGCCTCACCCGGGAGGAGCTCACCGGTGAGATCGTCGAGCGGACCGGATCCGCGCATCTCGCCGAGCTGCTGGGCTCCGGCTGGGGCACGCTGCTCAAGCCGCTCGCCTGGTGGGGAGTCCTCTGCTACGGGCCTTGTCGCGGGCCCAAGGTGACCTTCGCCGCGCCGGACCGACGGCTGCCCGGCTGGCGCGGCGTCCCCCCCGTCGAGCAGGCGGCCCGCACGGTGATCCGCGCGTTTCTGGGAGCGCACGGCCCCGCCACGCCGCAGATGTTCGACGCCTGGCTGATGCGCGGGCTGAGCGACAAGAAAGAGCTGCGGGGCTGGTTCGCCTCGGTGGAGGACGAGCTCACTGAGGTGGACGTGGAGGGCGCGCCGATGTACGTCCTCGCCGAGCATGTGGGCGAGTTGCTGGAGACCGAGCCGACCCGGCTGGTGCGGCTGCTCGGCGGTTTCGATCAGTACATTCTCGGCGCGGGCACGGGCGCGAGCTACGTCCTCCCGGCCGAGCACCGCGCCGAGGTGAGCCGGAAGGCCGGCTGGATCTCCCCGGTGGTCCTGCACGGCGGACGGGTGGCCGGGGTCTGGGCCGTGCGAGACGGCGAGATCGCGGTGACGACCTGGGAGGACGTCCCCGCCGAGCGGCTCGCCGCCGAGACTCTGCGCGTCACCGCGTTGACCTGACCGCGGGACGGACTTCGCCGGGAGCGTGTGGCCTGGTGCGCGCCGCGGCGCGCACCAGGCCCGGTGCGTTACTTCTTGGGCAGTCCGACCTGGTCGGCCTCGGCCGAGCCGCTGTGGTCGTCCGGGCTCACGACGAGCCATCCCTTGACCGGCGTGGCGGCGAGCGACGCCGGGTCGGCGGTCAATTCGACCGGAGCCGAGCCGCCCGCGGGGACCTTGACGTACTCACCTGTCGACACCGGCGGCCGGTGGGAGTCCCACACGGCCAACGGGGTCTGGTCGACCAGCCCCGACGGCACCGTGGAGAACGCGTTCACCGTGTAGGAGAAGCGCGACTTACCGTCGGCAAGGCCGAGGTCGGAGGCGAGCACGGGCAGCAAGGCCGTGGACCCGTTGGCCGGGGCCGTGGCGACCCACGCGTTCACCAGCGAGCCGTCGGCCTTGAAGGTGAAGGCCGCCAACCGGCCGTCGAAGCTGCCGGTCGTGACGGCGCCGTAGTCCGCTCCCACCACGATGAAGTCGGACTGGCCGTCTCCGTTCGTGTCGATCGGGACGTCGAACTCGTGCGCCGCGGCGGTGGACCAGTGGCCCCACGTGCCCACCGCGAAGATGAGCGCGCGGTCGGAGGCCGCGCCGCCGAGGGCCGAACCCGGCAGCGACTGTACGCCCGCGGCTCGGACGTCCATCGCGTCCTCGGCGCCCGTGACGTCATTGGCGTCCGAGATGCCCCAGGAGTAGACGTCACCGGTGCCCTCGCGCACCCCGCCGTTGTGCAGTTTCACCGAGGTGGCCTGCGCGCCGCCCCGATCCGCGAACTTCGCAGCGGGTGAGGAGGTCACCGCCGACTCGGCGGACGGCACCGTCAGGAAGGCGAGCCGGAGCGCAGGCGCACCGGCCACGGTGCCCCGCGGAGTCGCGGTCACGGCGCCCTGGATCGTGGTGAGCGCCCCGAAGTTGGACACCTCCGCCGCCGGCAGGGCCGCCGCGGCCGGGCGGCTCAGCGTCAGGAACACGCCCACCGTACGGGTGGACCCGGCGGGCAGCTTGACCGACCGCGGCCACACCTTGACCTTCGCGCCGAGCGAGGGGCCGTTGAAGGCGGCGGCGACATCGTAGGTGACCGCCGACTTGCCGGTGTTGTGCAGCGTCATCGGCCGCACCGAGGCGTAGCCGCCCCGCAGTGACTGGTACCCGAAGGACAGGTTGCCCCCGTCACCGGGAGCGCTCGCCACCACCGACGCGCCGGCCGCCTGGCGGGCGTTGACGACGCCGGATCCGGCGATCCTGGGCTGGTAGCCGGAGATCTTGGTGGTGGCGTCAGCCGTGCTGACGATCGCCGCCTTGATCAGGCCGGGGTTCCACGACGGGTGTGCCTGCGTCACCAGGGCCGCGACACCGGCGGTCATCGGGGAGGCCATCGAGGTGCCGGAGATGACGGCGGCCCCGCTGCCGGTCCCGACACCTGTCGAGATGATGCTGACGCCGGGCGCCGTGACGTCCGGCTTGAGGGCGCTGTCGACGTTGCGCGGGCCGCCCGAGGTGAAGTCGGCGGCCTTGCCGTAGCCCGGGTTGGCCACCGACGACTCGGCCAGCGAGGCCGTCTTGCCGTCCGCCGCGGACATCACGCTCGCGTCCGCCGTGGGGGCACCCCGGACGCCGAGGAAGGGGATCGTCACCTCGAACTTCTCGTGCGTGTCGGGGTCCTCGGTGATGGGTCCCTCCATGGGCGGGTAGCCCGCCGTGGTGTTGATCATGGCGGCGGCCTTGGCACCCGCCTTCTCCGCCAGCACGGCGCGCCTCGCGCGCCCGCAGGTGCCGCGGATCGTGACCACCAGCTTGCCGGTCACACCACCGGGATAGGCGGCGTAGTCGGCAGGGTCACAGCCCAGCGAGATCGGGCCGCCGGGGTAGCTCGTCCGCAGCACCGCCACGGTCAGCGAGCCCGGCTGCAGCTTCGCCTCGTTGGAGTTCTGCGCCACGAAGGACGAGCCCCCGATGGTCACCTTCGCCGCGGGGACCGACGCGCGTGAGGCGTCGAGCGCGGCGACCGAGATCGCCGTCGTGGCCGCGGAAGGCCCACCGGTGATGTAGGCGTTCGGTCCGCTGTTGCCGGCGGAGGCGACCACGGTCACGCCCGCGCGGGTGAGTGTGCGCACGGCCTGTACGGACGGCTCGTCGGTGCGGCTGAAGGGGGAGCCGATCGACATGTTGACGACCTTGGCGCCGTCCTTCATCGCCTGCTCCATGGCGGCGACCATGATGTCGTCGGAGACCGAGCCCGCACAGCCGAAGACCCGGTAGGCCAGGATCGAGGCCTGTGGCGCGATGCCCGGCGGCACGTTGAACTTCTTGCCGTACGTCGTGGTGTCGTAGGGGCCGGTGTAGGTCGACCCGTCCGCGTTCACGCCAGAGCCGGCCGAGGTCCCAGCGACGTGCGAGCCGTGCCCGTTGCAGTCGAGCGGGTCGGGGTCGGGCTTGGGCGTCTGCTTGGCGGGGTCGCCGGAGCCGGCGTCGTAGGTGTCCCCGACGAAGTCCCGCCCGCCGATGACCTTCGCGGTCGGGAAGGTGCCCGGCTCGATCTTGCTCCCGTCGTTGGACTCGAAGTCCGAGGGCTTGCCGGGGCCGCCGAACATCGCGTGCGTGTAGTCCACGCCCGTGTCGATGATCGCGACCTTGACCCCCTTGCCGGTCTTGCCGAGGTCCTGCCAGGTCCTGTCGGCCTGGATGTACTTCCCGCCGGCCGCGTTGTCCGGCTGGTAGATGCGCACCGGGTGCACCGCCACCACGCCGGGCGCCTTCGCCAGCGTGGCGAGGTCTTTCACCGCCACCTTGGCCGCGACGCCGTTGAAGACCTCGGTGTAGTGGCCGAGCACGGTCCCGCGCACGTCCTTGACATCCTGCTCGACCGGCCGCTGCCTGCTCCGCAGCCGGTCCCGCAGCGCGGCCTTGGCCCGCTGCCCTGCGGTCGCACCCACCGGGTCGCCCTCGACCTGGAGCAGCACCTTGACCTGCCGGGCCGCGTCCAGCGTCGCGGGAGTGAACCCGGCGCGGTTCACCGCGCCTGGGAGGTGCTGGAACCGGGGGTTCGGCTGGGCGCCGGCAGGCGTACCCGAAAGGGACGCAGTCAGGAGCGCGAAGGCGCTCACCGAGCCGAGCACGCCGCCGAACAGCGCACGTCTTTTCACTTGTCACCTCGGGGGGAGGGTGCTGATAACGCCCACAAATATGGCAACAGGGCCTATCAGTGCATAAGTGATATCTGGTAACGATGCGGCTACGCCGGACGGGTCAGTGCCCGGCCTCCGGCCCGTAGCCGCCGCCGCCTGGGGTCTCCAGCACGAAGGCGTCACCCGCTTCGACCGGCGTCGAGTCACATCCCCGCAGCCGGGTCACGGACCCGTCGGGGTGCTCGACCCAGTGCCGGCCGAGGGCTCCCTGGCCGCCACCGGCCATCCCGTACGGCGGGATCCGCCGGTGCCCGCTCAGCACGGTCACGGTCATCGGCTCCAGGAACCGGATGCGCCGGCGGCCGCCGTTCCCCCCGGGCCAGCGCCCGCCGCCGCCGCTGCCGGCGCGGATCTCGAAGCTCTCCAGCCGCACCGGGAAGCGCCACTCCAGCACCTCGGGGTCGGTCAGCCGGGAGTTGGTCATGTGGGTCTGGACGACGTCGGCCCCCGCGAACCCCTCGCCGGCCCCGGAGCCGCTCGCCACCGTCTCGTAGTACTGGTGGCGCTCGTCGCCGAAGGTCACGTTGTTCATCGTGCCGGAGCCCTCGGCCTGCACCCCGAGCGCCGCGTAGAGCGCGCCGGTGACCGCCTGCGAGGTCTCGACGTTGCCGGCCGCCACCGCGGCCGGATACTCCGGCGACAGCATCGTGCCCGGCGGGATGATGACCCGCAGCGGCTCCAGGCAGCCGGAGTTAAGCGGGATGTCATCGTCGACCAGGGTGCGGAAGACGTACAGGACCGCGGCCATCGCCACGGACGAGGGCGCGTTGAAGTTGCCGGGCAGCTGTGGTGACGTGCCGGTGAAGTCGATCTCCGCGGTGCGGCTCTCCCGGTCCACCCGCACGGCCACCCGGATCACGGCACCGTTGTCCAGCTCATAGGCGTACGACCCGTCCCGCAGCTGCGGGACGACGCGGCGCACGGCCTCCTCGGCGTTGTCCCGCACGTGTCCCATATAGGCGTGGACCACCTCGAGACCGTAGTGCTCCACCATGGCCCGCAGCTCGCGCACGCCCTTCTCGTTCGCGGCGACCTGGGCGCGCAGGTCGGCCATGTTGTCCCCTGGCCTGCGCGACGGGTATGGCGCCGAGCGGAGCACCTCGACGGTCTCGTCCTCGCGCATGACACCGTCCCGCACCAGGAGCCGGTCCCGGAGGAGGACGCCCTCCTCCTCCACCCGGGTGCTGAACGCGGGCATGGACCCGGGGGTGAGGCCGCCGATCTCCGCGTGATGTCCCCGCGAGGCGACGTAGAAGAGGATCTCCTCGTCGTGCCCGAACACCGGGGTCACAACGGTGATGTCGGGCAGATGGGTGCCACCGTGATAAGGGTCGTTCAGCACGTACACGTCGCCCGGCCGCATGCCCGCCCCGTCCCCCAGCCGGTCCTTGATCACCTCTTTGATGCTCTCGCCCATCGACCCCAGGTGGACGGGGATGTGGGGCGCGTTGGCGATAAGGTGGCCGCCCGAGTCGAACAGCGCGCAGGAGAAGTCCAGCCGCTCCTTGATGTTGACCGAGCTCGCGGTGCTCCGCAGCCGTACCCCCATCTGCTCGGCCACGGACATGAAGAGGTTGTTGAAGATCTCCAGCATGACCGGGTCCGCCTCGGTCCCGAGGACACGGCGCTGGGCGGGCGCGGTGACCCGGGTGAGCACCAGGTGGCCGAGCTCGTGGACGGTGGCCTGCCAGCCCGGCTCCACGACCGTGGTCGCGTTGGCCTCCACGATGATCGCCGGGCCGTCGAGGCGGTCGTCCGGCCGCAGGGCCGCTCGCTCGCGCAGCGGGACCTCGGCCCAGCCCCCCTCGACGAACATCCGGGCCGTGGCCCCGTTCTGAGGCGTGATCTCGCGGTGATCCGCGAGATCACTGTGGTGGAGGGGGGAGGGGACGGCCGCCGGGGACGCGCTGATGAGCTCGAGCGAGACGGCCTCCACGACGATGGGCCGGTGCGGCATCAGGAAGGCGAAGCGCCGCCGGTAGACCTCCTCGAAGGCCGTCACCATGTCGGCCGCCGGTCCCATCCGTACGGGCAGCGCGGTGTCCGTGCCCTCGTAACGGAGCAGTGCCCGTCGCATGGACCGGACCTGGTGGGCCGGCCCGCCCTCGCGGGCGAGCTCGGCGCGCGCCTGCGCCTCGAGGTCGCCGAGCAGGTCCTCCAGCGGCAGGTCGCCGGTGAGCGGCGCCTCTACGGAGGCCTGGCGCATCGCCGTGACGTCGGCGAGCCCCATCCCGTAGGCCGACAGCACGCCGGCCAGCGGATGGACCAGCACGGTCCGCATGCCCAGCGCGTCGGCGACCGCGCAGGCGTGCTGGCCGCCCGCGCCGCCGAACGTCGCGAGTGCGTAGCCGGTCACGTCATGGCCCCGCTGGATCGAGATCTTCTTGATCGCGTTGGCCATGTTGGCCACCGCGATCTCGAGGAAGCCCGCGGCCACCTGCTCTGGACCGCGGCCGTCGTCGATGTGCTCGGCCAGCGCGGCGAAGCGCCTTCGCACCACCTCGCCGTCGAGGGGCCGGTCTCCCCCGGGGCCGAAGACGTGCGGGAAGTGCCGCGGCTGGATCCGGCCGAGCAGGACGTTGGCGTCGGTGACGGTGAGGGGCCCGCTTCGCCGGTAGGCGGCCGGGCCAGGGTCCGCTCCGGCGGAGTCCGGCCCGACCCGGTAGCGGTGGCCGTCGAAGTGCAGGATCGAGCCGCCGCCCGCGGCGACCGTGTGGACGCTCATCATCGGGGACCGCATGCGGACCCCGGCCACCTGTGTCTCGAACTCCCGCTCGAACTCGCCGGCGTAGTGCGAGACGTCCGTGGAGGTCCCGCCCATGTCGAAGCCGATGACCCGGTCGAAGCCGGCGGCCGCGGACGTGCGCGACATCCCCACGACCCCCGCCGCGGGCCCCGACAGGATCGCGTCCTTGCCGTGGAAGGAGTGGGCTTGGGTAAGCCCGCCGTCGGACCGCATGAGCATCAGCGGCACGTCACCGAGCTCGGCCGCGACCCGGTCGACGTAGCGCCGCAGCACCGGGGAGAG
The DNA here is from genome assembly GCA_025964715.1 of Streptosporangiaceae bacterium. GTDB lineage: Bacteria > Actinomycetota > Actinomycetes > Streptosporangiales > Streptosporangiaceae > Actinomadura_C. The sequence goes on from JAOPYH010000502.1 coordinate 24,061, forward strand.
ATAGGCGTCCACCACCGTGGTGTCGCCCCGCGGCACCAGCTTGATCAACGGGCTCACCCGGTGCGACTCCGACACCTGCGGGAAGCCGATCCGGCGGGCGATGTCGCCGATCCCGGCCTCGTGCCCGGGAGCGCGGTAGCCGTGCACGCAGACGATCGCGACCGAGCGCAGGCCCTCGTCGTAGGCCGCGCGCAACGCCCGCGTGACCCCCCGTTCGTCCAGCGGGGCCACCACCCGGCCGCGGGCGTCGTGGCGCTCATCGGCCTCGATGACGCGGTGGTAGAGCGGCTCGGGCAGCGCGATGGCGCGCTCGAAGATCCGCGGGCGGTTCTGGTAGGCGATCCGGAGGGCGTCCCGGAATCCTTTTGTGATCACCAGGACGGTCGGCTCACCGTTGTGCTCCAGCAGCGCGTTGGTGGCCACGGTCGTGCCCATCTTCACCGCGTCGATCCGGTCGGCCGGGATGGGGTCACCCTCGGCCAGGCCGAGCAGGAGGCGGATGCCCGCCACGGCGGCGTCCTCGTACCGCCCGGGGGCGTCCGACAGGAGCTTGTGCGCCACGAGCGTGCCGTCCGGTCTCCGGCCTATGACGTCGGTGAAGGTCCCGCCACGGTCGATCCAGAACTGCCAGCGGCCGCCCATGCATCACGTCTACCACGGCTGGGCCGACACCCTGGGGTCCGCCCACGGGCCGGGTGTCAGTCGGCCTGGGGTGCCGTGAGGTCCCAGCGGGCGGTGACCGAGTCGTAGACCGCCACCGGCGCCTCCGACTCTCCTTCATATCGCCACAGCCGGGCACCGTGCCAGAGCCGGACCGCCGGCGGCGCCGGGGCGGGGACGTCCACGACCGCGTCGACTGTGGACGCCTGCTCGGCGGTACGCCGCATCCCATCGAGGCGGGCCACGGTCGCGGAGTCGAGATGGATCTCGCTCGGCAGCCCCAGGTTGATCACCAGGGACCACCGCGGATTCGGCCACGCGGCGGCGAGCTCGCCGAAGCTCGCCACGTGGTTGCCGCCGGCCTGTTCGCCGAGGGCCTCGGCCATCGCCTCCGTCGAGGTGAAGGCCATCAGGTACGTGCCGTTGCCGATGGACGTGGTGGCGAATTCCGCCGCCTGATCCTCGGTCGCCGCACGCGTCATCGACAGCGTGAGCTCGGCGCTGAGGAGCAGCTCGAAGCAGGTCAGGTGGTCCCCGCGCTCTTTGGCCTTCGCCAGCCGGGCCTCGAGCGCCTCCGCCGAGGGGGGCCCGCCGGCGGGCGTCGCGGCCGTGGCGCCGTCGAGGTCCCCGGACGGAGGCCTGGGCCGGTCCGGCCCGGATGGCGCTGAGAGCGCGGCGGCCTCGGTCGCCCGCCGCCGTCGGCCTGTGCGCTCCGGCCGCTCGCCGGCAGACTGCCCGTGTTCGTGCACATCGGGCTCGGGAACGACGTTCCCGGCCTCGTCACCGGTGTCCTCGCCGCTCGGGTCCTCGCCGGCGCCGGGCCGGGACACGTCACTGGTCCGGCGGCTCTCGCTGATCCGGCCGGGGTCGGCCGGCGTTATCCCGAAGTCCAGCAGCTCGATCAGCCCGGTGCCGTGCCGGTGGAACGACTCGTACACCAGGTCGGCCGGCCGCCGCAGGCCCTGTACGTCCCGCAGCGCGGTGACCATCATGTCGGCCAGCCCGGTGAAGTCCGGCGCGGTCGCGAACGGCGGCAGCTCGGTCCACCAGTTCGCGGGTGCCCAGTCCTCCGTCGGCGGCCGCCAGCCGGCCTCGGTGAGGACCTCCTCGTCCGCGGGGGTGAGAGCGAGCGGGCCCTCGAGGAAGTTGTTGCTGACCGCCTCGGCGTAGAGCCTGTCCGGTTCGCGCATGGCCTGGACGTAGTGACGGCTCTCGTCATGTTCCCGCACGATCAGGATGGTGTCGCGATCGAGACCCGCCAGCTCGCGACTGAGGCGTTCGGCGAATTCGGACCACTCCAACAAGATCACTCCCCACCGTCCGAGGTTCGAGCGCCCGGAACCGGGCGCTCGCGCACTGCTGTCGCCGGGAGGCGGCGGCTCACTCCCTCTGACAGCACAGTAAATGCCGATAATCGTCGCCCTGGGGTATCTCTCGCAAACCGCTCGGTCAGTTCGCCGGTCGATCGTGGCGCAGCGCACGCAGGGAGGCGCGGAACTCGGCCGGATCGTCACCGAAAAGGTCCATCACGTCGATGAGGCGGTGCAGGATCTCGTGACGTTCCCAGCCCAGGTCCAGCATGGTCTGGGCGGTGTCCCAGAGCTCCGGCGGATCACCCGCCCACAGGAGAGCGGTGAGCCGTTCGTGGCCCTCGAGATGTTCCTCACCGGCGCCCGGATGCTCGAACTCGATCAGGAGCCGGCGCTCGGCCGGGTCCGCCGGGTCGAGCGCGGTCAGATCCACCTTGCCGTGCCGGCCGCTGATGAAGGGCAGTGCGAACGCCCGGCGCGACAACGCCTCCATGTCGCCGTCCGGCAGCAGCCGCTCCACGAGTTCGCGGTCCAGTCCGAAGGCGGTCGGGTCGTGGTAGGCCTCGGCGAAGGTGACGGTGGCGTCCCACACCGCGTCGAGGGTGGCCCGCACCCCCTCCTCCGGGAGCTTGGTGCGCCTGCTGGCCCATCGCACCCAGGCTGCCAGCACGTGTGGCATCGCCTCCTGCTCGGCGGGCCACAGCAGCACCTTGCGCGGCAGCCACTCGAGCAGGAACCTCTCGCACTTGATCGGGCTGACCCGCAGTGGGCGGCCGAGATCGTGCGTGCAGCCGTAATCGATGATCTGGTCGACGCACCGGCTCGCCGCGGACAGGTCCGAGAGCTCCTCGGCCTCGTCGGAGGCGAGGAACCGCGCGGCCATGGTGGCCCGCCGGTCCGGGCCGTAGGTCGGGGGCCCGGGCTGACGGCCGCCCGGTGGCAGCGTCCGGATCCTCGCCCGTACGAACGCGTGGTAGGAGCCGAAGTTCTCGTTGACCGAGGGATCCTGCAGGGAGTCCGTCACACCCAGGGCGGTCTCGAGCAGCCTCCGGGTGCGCCCCGGCTCCATCTGCTCGAACCGCATGAGGGGATTGTCCCGCGCGTCCCGGCGGCAGCTGTCGAGCACCTTGTCCACCTGGGAGGACACCCAGGCGTCGCGGACCATGCCACCGAAATTGTGGTCCACCACGATGACCAGCGCGTGCCGTTCGTCACCGCCGTAGGTGAACGTGCACACGATCGATTCCTGGTCGCCGTAGACGTCCCGTGAGGCATAGCACTCCTCGGGGCCCACCATGCCGATCCGGTCGGCCCAGCCCGTACGGGCGACGCCGCGGTCCATGAGCTCCAGTGCCGAGCGCTCCGCCATGGCGGCCTGCCGGCTCGTGCCGAGGTAGGCCATCCCGGTGAGCAGCGCCAGCGCCGCCGGTGTGCCCGCGCGCGCCGCGTGCTCGGCCAGTGCCTCGCCGACCACCTCATCGACATCGGAGTCGTCGAGCCGCCGTCCCCACCAGGCGCCGAGAATCTCACTGACGATGAGTTCCGCGTCCAGGGGGCTGCGGACCGCCAGCAACTCCCGCGCGTGCCGGAGCATGTCGTTGAAGATCGCGTAGATCTCGTCGGAAGGTGGCTTGGCGTCCCCCGAAGGACGGCGGCGGCTGCGGGGACTCACGGACTTACCCTCTCAGATTCGCTCGTGACCGTAGCCCACGACCTCGACGATGTCGCCGGCAGAATGTTCAGGAAGGACGGCCCCGACCGGCCATGCGGAATTTTGGGGGAATTGTTGCTCGAAGGGCTGTCCATGTATCGAAGAGGTATTTTACTCCTCTGCGCGACGCAAGGCGGCCATTGCCGGCGGCGTGGCACCGGAATTCCGGGGCTAGAGCGCCGCGTGCAGATCGGAGGCCCAGTCCCTCGGGCCCGGCGTGGGCGCGCTCCGGCCGGCGCGGTCGCCGATGATCCGGGCGTAGACCCGTTCATAGCCCCTCGCCATGATCGACACGTCGAAGTGCCGGGCCACGTGGCGCCGGCAGGCCGCGGGGTCGAGCCCGCCCGCCTGGTCGATCGCGGCCGGCAGCTCCGCCGGGTCGTCACGCACGAATCCCGTCACCCCCTGCACCACGATCTCGGGGACCGAACCGCGGCGTAGCGCCACGACCGGGCTGCCACAGGCCATGGCCTCGATCATCACCAGGCCGAACGGCTCCTCCCACTGGATCGGGAAGACCAGGCAGTGCGCGCCGGCGTACAGCTCCTGCTTGGCAGCCATGTCCACCTCACCGACGAACTGCGCGTCGGGTCCCAGGCGCGGACGGACTTCCGCGTCGAAATATTCGCGTTCCTCCGTTTCCTGAAGTTTCCCGGCCAACAGGATCGGCCGGCCGGCGCGCCGGGCGGCGTCGATGGCGAGATGGGCACCCTTCGTGCGGTTGAAGCGGCCGAGGAAGAGCACGTAGTCGTTCTTGCGCACGCGGTACGGGAAGTCCGCGACCCTGATGGCGTTGTGCACCGTACCCGCCCAGTTCAGGTCCCGGGCGAGCCGCTGCTGGGCCTGTGAGATCGCCACCATGTGGACGTCGGAGCACAGCGCGCGGTAATAACGCACCATTTCGCCCTCGCAGGGACCGTGTGCGGTCAGCACCGTGGGGGCCGCGCGACCGCGGGCGGTGAGTGGGCCGGCCAGCGAGTTGTCGTGCACGATGTCGACCTCGAGGTCGTCGAGGTACCGGTCGGCCCACGCTGCCTGAAGCACCTCGGGGAGTGCTTCGCCGAGCCGAGCCGACGGCGGTGTCTCGTAGGTGCGCAGGAAGCGTGCCCGGGTGCCGTTGACGCCCGCGCCGACGATCACGACGTCGTGGCCGAGCGCGATGAGGGCGTCCGCGAGATCGGCCATCAGCGCCTCGATCCCGCCGTACGCGCGGGGCGGCACGTCGAACCAGGGCGGAAGTGTGAGCGCGATCCGCAGGCGCCGGGAGCCCGGTAACGATGTGGCCGTGTCCGAGGGCCCTGCAGCGGGCGGCGCCTGGCCGGCTCGGCTCGGCATGTTCATGGCGCGTCTCCTGACGGCGTCACCCTGCCCAGCGGTGGCCGGGCCTCCCTGATGAGTTCGATCCGCTTGGGCCAGCCACTGATCTCGAGCCGGCCACCCGACACCTCGATCGACACCTGGCTGCCGGCGAGCGTGAACCGCTCGATCCGCAACTCGCCGAATCCCGGCGGGAGGGCGGGTGCGATCCATGCCTTCTTATAGGGGATCCAGGGATCGAAGCGCAGCAGCGTCCGCAAGAGGTGCACAGGGCTGGCCGCGGCCCAGGCCTGCGGGCAACAGGAGGTCGGATAGGGGACCGGCCTGGGGAACTCGCTGCGGTCGAAGCCGCAGAACAGCTCGGGGAGCCTGCCGTCGAAGGCGCAGGCCGCGTCGAGCAGGCTCATCGCGACACGCTGGGCCTGTTCGACGAACCCGTAGCGCATCAGCCCACCAGCGATCATCGCGTTGTCGTGCGGCCAGACGGAGCCGTTGTGATAGCTCATCGGGTTGTAGGCCCCCATCGTGGAGGCGAGGGTGCGGATGCCCCACCCGGTGAACATCTCGGGGCTCATCAGCCAGTCGGCCACGGCGCCGGCCTTGTCGACGTCGACGATGCCGCACAGCAGGCAGTGGCCCATGTTCGAGGCCAGCGCGTCGATGGGCCGTTTGTCCCGGTCGAGACCTTCCGCGTACCAGCCCCGGTCGGGCAGCCAGAACGTCTCGTTGAAGGCGTGCTTCAACTCGCTCGCGCGGGCGAGATACCGTTTCGCCAGGGCGATGTCGTCCTGCTCGCGGGCGAAGTGCGACATGGCGAGGAAGGCGGCGTAGACATAGCCCTGGACCTCGCAGAGCGCGATCGGACTCTGCGGCAGCGTCCCATCTGCGAAGTTGACCCCGTCATAGGAGTCCTTCCAGCCCTGGTTGATCAGGCCCCGGTCGGTCTTGCGCTGATACTCCACGAAGCCGTCCCCATCGAGGTCGCCGTATTCGTCGATCCACTGCATCGCGCGGTCGGCGTGCGGACGCAACCGGCTGACCTCGGCGTCGTGCAGGCCCCAGCGCCGCAGCTCTCCGAGCACCATGACGAACAGTGGCGTGGCGTCGACCGACCCGTAGTAGGCCGCTCCACGTGGCCGGCTGTGCAGGATGCCGGCGTCGACGCCGTGCCGGAGCTCGTGCATGATCTTCCCGGGCTCCTCCTCGTTCAGCGGATCGACGCACTCGCCCTGGAGATCCGCCAGCGTCAGCACGGTGCCCAGCGCCAGCGACCGGTCTATCGGCAGCGCCATCCAGGAGGAGATCAGGGAGTCGCGGCCGAAGATGGTCATGAACCACGGCGCCCCGGCGGCCACCGAGGGCGGGCGGTCGCTATGGCCCTCATCGAAGATCCGGAGGGAGCCCAGGTCGGACTGGCTGCGCTCGAGCGCCTTGGCAAGGCCTGTGTGCTGGGTGTAGACGACGGGTCTTTCCTTTTCCCAGATGTGCAGCCGCCGGGCCGGGTCGGCATGCTCGATGGGACGGTGCGGGGGAAAACGGGGCGGGAGTTCGTGACCGTCGATGATCGGCTGAGCGAGCACTGTCGTCTGCCAGGTGCCCCGCGCGGGGACGGCCACATGGAAGGAGAGCGTCCCGGGCGTCGCCATCGCGTCACGGGCACTGACCCGTACGCCCCGCTGCCGATCGGTCAAGGAGGCCGAGATGGCCAGGCTGCCGTCCCCGACCTCGACCGAGCGCTCGCCACGTTCCTTGATCAAACCGGCCTTGACGTCGAAGAGGTCCGCGAGGTCGGAGTCGATGTACAGGGACAGGCGCAGACCGGCGGGCTCGTTGGACATGTTGTGCACCGCGATGTCCTCGCGCATGCCGGCGCCCACGTAGCGCGCCCGCGTGACGAGGAGACTGCTCTCGGCCTTCCCGGGGCGCGGGAGGCCCCGGCCAAGGAAGGTCGCGGAGAATGGGTCGGCGGGGATCACGGCCACCGGTTCGAGCAGCCGGTCGTCCACCCGCAGTTCCCAGCGAGAGACCAGCCGGGTATCGCTGTAGAACAACCCGTCGGTTCCCCCGCGGCTGATGTCCCCGGTCGCGGCACAGACGCAGAAAGCGGTGCCTTCCACCAGCGTGACGGTCCCTGGAGCGGGCACGGAGGGTATTTCCTGAGCCGCCCATTCACTCATTGCGACCACCCCGAATTCGGCAATCCGGCCCGTAGGCAGGCTGTGGGAGAGCGGGCCTACGATCCAGGCCGCCCTACCCAGGAAAAAGCCACCAAATCATCTCAAAAGTGGAGATTTCAGGCGTTCAGGTAACCCGATGGGATACCGCGGGCCAAGCGATGGGCGGATACGGCCGGAACCGGCCAGCGTGCGGCGGTGGCAGCGCTCTGACCGCGTGGGGGCGCAGGACACCGGCGCACAGGCGTGTGACGCCCATCCGGGCTTGCCGGCGTCCCGGCCGGCGGGCCGGCCGGGACGCGCCGAGATCTCGGTCTCGGCTCCAGATCAGCTCCCGGCGTTCTATCATCTCGTTCTCGTGCGGTGCGCCTGTCCGTCCCGGAGCCTTGGCCGACCGGGCGGGACGGGCGCCGGATCCAAGGTCGCCGTAGGGTCGGCCGCAAGGTGCTGAACCGTCCAGTGGGGGAAAGACTTGTCTTCGGCGCCGAACCACCGAGATGATGAAGACCTGACTCCGACCGGTGTTGTGATGGAGGCGGGGGCCCTAGCCTGCTCCCATTCGCCCACAGTGATGAAGATCTGCCTCGTGCTTCAGACTCGCCCGCGACGGAGGTGTCGATGGTGAGCACCGATACATCGGTTCCACACCCCCGGATGGACGGCATGGACGCGTCCGATTACGCGCTGTTCGAGACGCTGATCAAAGAAGCGTCCATAGGTTTCGCGTTCTTCGACACCGAGTCGAGGTTCCGCCGGGTCAACAAGACACTCGCCGACATCCATGGCGTGCATGCCAAGGATCTCGTCGGCCGCCTGCCGTCCGAGGCGCTCACCCACGACGCGGCCACCGCCACGTCCATGGAGACCTCGCTGGGCAAGGCGCTCGGGGAGGACCAGTCCCTGATAGACGCCTTCGACCTCCGGGTCGAGATCCCGCGGGACGCGGGCGTGAAGCAGGATCCGCAGTCCCCGCCGGCGACGGCCGGTGACCCGCCGATCCGCCAGTGGGCCTACTCGTGGTTCCCCTCGCACGGCGCGGACGGGAAGGTCCTCGGCGTCGTCCTCATCGCCGTGGAGGTGACCGACCGCCGCCGGTCCGAGGAGATCATCCGCCGCAAGGAGGAGCGCTACCGCTCGCTCGTCGAGGCGAGCTCACAGATCGTCTGGGTCATGGCGCCGGGCGGCGAGGTCAGCGACGACGCGCCGGAATGGCGGTCGATCACCGGCCAGACCACCGAGGACTACCTCGCCGGAGGCTGGCTCGCCGTCGTCCATCCCGAGGACCACGCTCGCATCGAGACCATCTGGCTCGAGTCCGTCGAGCACCGCCGCGTCATGGAGACCAACTACCGCATCCGCACCAAGTCCGGCACCTATCGCCACTATGAGGTACGGGCCGTGCCGATCTGGCGCGGTGAGGACGTCGTCGAATGGGTCGGAGCGAACACCGACGTCACCGGGCAGCGCGAGGCCGAGGAGATGCGCGGCCGGCTGACCGAGCAGCTGTCCGCGGCGGCGCTGCGTACGGCCCGGTTGCAGCAGGCCACCTCGATGCTGGCCGAGGCGCTGACCGTCTCCCAGGTGGTCCAGGTCATCACCGAGGTCGGCAGGTCCGCGATCGGTGCGGACCATTCGGCCGTGGCGCTGCTCAATGACGACAAGCTGAAGCTGCGCATCATCACACCGAGCGCCGCCGAGGACATCGCCCCGATGTCACGTGACGACATCAAGGTCGGTGAGCGGACCGTGATGTCGGTGGCCGTCCGGGAGGGCCGGCCCTTCCTGGCCGAGAACCCCGACAGCCTGCGCGAACAGCTCGGCGGCGAAGACGAGAGCGGCCTTTTCGAGGAGCACACCGAGGAGCGGGCCTGGGTGGGGCTGCCGCTGCTGGCCGCGGGTGCGCCGATCGGCGCGTTGCGGTTCTCCTTTGTCCGGCCGCGCGAGATCACCGAAGAGGAGCGGGTGTTCCTGGAGGCGCTCGCGGGTCAGTGCGCGCTGGCGGTCGAACGCGCCGTGCTGTTCGAGCGCGAGCACAAGACCGCGGAGGAGCTCCAGCGCAGTCTCCTTCCCAGCGACCTGCCCCAGCTGTCGAACATCCAGCTCGCCGCGCGATATCACCCGGCGACCCGGCACGTCCAGGTGGGCGGGGACTGGTACGACGCCTTCCGGCTGCCCGACGACCGGCTGGCGATCGCGGTGGGCGACGTCATGGGCAAGGGGGTGCTGGCCGCGGCCGGCATGGGCCGGGTCCGCAACGCCCTGCGCGCCCTCGCGCTCAACGACCCGCGGCCCGCGGCCGTGCTGTCCGGGCTCGACCGGTTGTTCAGCGCGACCGAGGACGAAGAGCAGTTCACGACAGTGGCCTACGCCGTCATCGACCCGGAGACGGGCCTCGGCGTGCTCAGCAACGCGGGACACCCCCCGCCCCTGTTGATCAGCGCCGACGCGCCCGCGCGGCTCAGTACCAGCGAACCGGGAACGCCACTCGGCTGGCCGAGTCAAAGACAGCAGACAAGTTTTTCCATAGAGGCCGGCAACACTGTGGTGTTCTATTCCGATGGACTTGTGGAGAACCGTAGGCGTGGCGTGGACGCCGGCCTCGACGAACTCGTCGGGGTAGCGGCGGACGCACCACCGGAGGTGGTGGCAGATCCTGAAATAATCGTCGACTTCTTGGTCGATCGGATGCTTGCCGGGTATGAGCAAGACGACGATGTGACCGTACTTGCCCTACACGTTCCTCCGAAGACCGCGTAGCCCGTACGAAGGACCACTCAGCTCCCCCTAAGGTGGTGTGTTACCGGGCAGGACTCCCCGTACGGAATGCACAGCCGTGCCAGAATGCTGACCCTAGGAGAAGCAGGTACGCTGCTTTCCCGCGCGGGGTTCGTGGCCCCGCCCGAGCGAGGCCACGCCCACCAGGCCGCCTGGGTCAACCTAGCCACATGTTTCGTTCGAGAGGTGTTTGTGTCGCCTGCCAGTTCGACCTCGAAGCCAACAGAGCAGCTGCACGAGCACGTCATCGGGCAACTGATCGAGCGTGGACGGTCCCAGGGTTACATCGAAGCCGACGATGTACGCCGCACGTTCGAGGAGGCCGACATCCCCGTGTCCAAGGCCTCGAGCATCTTGCGGAGCCTCAGCAAGGAGGGTGTGACCGTCATGGTGAGCGCTGCCGACTCCGCGGCGCCCAAGCGTCCCCGCAAGCGCGCCGGGACGCAGGCGGCGCGGAAGGTCAATACAGACGAGGGCACGAGCTCCCGGCAGGGGGCCCCGAAGAGCGTCGCAGCGGCCAAGGAACAGCCCGACACGGTGACCGCGGTCGTGGATGACGGTGCCGGCGACGCGGCCACGGCCGAGGGGCGTGGCCGGACCCCGGCCGCCAAGCCGAAGCGGGCCGCCGCCGCCAAGCCGAAGAAGACCACGACGGCCAAGAAGACCACCGCCAAGGCGGGTGCCGGCAATGGGTCGGCCAAGCGCACGGCGGACAAGGTCCAGTCGGCCGACGACGAGATCGAGGTCACCGAGCTCGACGAAGACCTCGAGGTGGACCTCGAGGTCGCCGCCGACATCGAGGCCGCCGCCGGGGACGAGAGCGCATCCGTCACGCCCGCGCCCGGGCCCGGGCCCGGGCCGGACAACGCCGAGCCGGCCACCAAGAAGCGCGAGGACTCCGAAGAGGAGGCCTTCGTCCTCGGGGACGATGATGAGGACGCTCCGGCGCAGCAGATCGCCGCCGCCGGCGCGACCGCCGACCCCGTGAAGGACTACCTCAAGCAGATCGGCAAGGTCCCGCTGCTCAACGCCGAGCAGGAGGTCGAGCTGGCCAAGCGGATCGAGGCGGGACTGTTCGGCGAGGAGCGGCTGGCCGTCGAGGGCCACGCCATGTCCGAGGACGACCTCGAGGACTTCGAGTGGATCGCCGAGGACGGGCGCCGCGCCAAGAACCACCTGCTGGAGGCCAACCTCCGGCTCGTGGTCTCCCTGGCAAAGCGCTACACCGGTCGCGGCATGCTGTTCCTGGACCTGATCCAGGAGGGCAACCTCGGTCTGATCCGCGCGGTCGAGAAGTTCGACTACACAAAGGGCTACAAGTTCTCGACCTACGCGACGTGGTGGATCCGGCAGGCCATCACCAGGGCCATGGCCGACCAGGCCCGGACGATCCGCATCCCCGTTCACATGGTCGAGGTGATCAACAAGCTCGCCCGCGTTCAGCGGCAGATGCTGCAGGATCTCGGCCGGGAGCCGACGCCGGAGGAGCTCGCCAAGGAGCTCGACATGACCCCGGAAAAGGTCGTCGAGGTCCAGAAGTACGGCCGTGAGCCGATCTCGCTGCACACCCCGCTGGGCGAGGACGGCGACAGCGAGTTCGGTGACCTGATCGAGGACTCCGAGGCGATCGTCCCGGCCGACGCGGTGAGCTTCACGCTGCTGCAGGAGCAGTTGCACTCAGTGCTCGACACGCTCAGTGAGCGTGAGGCCGGTGTGGTGTCGATGCGGTTCGGCCTCACCGATGGCCAGCCGAAGACGCTCGACGAAATCGGGAAGGTCTACGGCGTCACGCGCGAGCGCATCCGGCAGATCGAGTCCAAGACCATGTCCAAACTGCGTCACCCGTCGCGCTCCCAGGTGCTGCGCGACTACCTGGACTGAGACTCCACCAGACCGAACTTCGATGGTGGAGTCCGGTCCGCTGCTCCGTAGGCCCCCGCCGGAGGCGTTGACACGCCGACCGCGCTCAGTAACGTACTGTTTACCAACGGTCCTCAATCCTGCTCGTGCAGGATCACCTCGGCCTTCCATGCTCCGCCGAGCCGCGACGGCTCCGTGAGCTCCACGAAGTGGCCCAGGTCGCTGAGGATCTTGGCGAGGTCCTCCGGCGTGTCCGGCTCCCCGCCCGCAACCAGCAGGTCCCGGGCGATGCGGCCGCGCGTCGCCTTGGCCATGTGGCTCACCACCGAGCGCCGGACCGTGCCGGCCACGATCCGTTCCCGTACGACTCCCACCGTGACCATCGGCGCCCGGGGTCTCCAGGCGGCCGCGTACGGCGCGGAGCGCATGTCCACCATGAGCCCTCCAGGCCGCATCGCGGCGGAGAGCTCCGGCCGCCACAGCGCGGCGAGTGCGCCCAGCGCGGGGATTTTGACCCCCATGGCCAGGCGGTACGGCGGGACGGGGTCGTCGATGCGCAGCACTCCCCACAGGCCCGAGAAGATCACCAACTGCTCCACGGCCCGCCTGGTGGCGGCCGCGTCGAGGGTCGGGATCGCCAGGTTCTCGTACAGGACACCGGTATAGAGCCGGGCGGCCGCCAGCGTCGGGGCCGATCGGAGCACGCGGTTGCGCTCCACCGCCTCGGCCTGGCCCGGGCTCAGCCCGAGGACCTCTCTGGCCCGGTCGGGGGGTCCCTCACACACCGCGACGAGGGCCATGAGCACTCGCTCACGGGCAGGTGTCAGCTCGGGCCGGCTCAGCCGGTCCAGTGCGAGCGCCGGGCCGTCTCCGGCGGTGGCCTTCCCCTCCGATGGCGGCAGGAGGATGAGCATGGTTCCCCGATTCATGGACATGTTCCGCTGATCCATAGGATCTCAGGCGTCCCTGAGGAGACCAACTTCGACCGGCTGGTCCCGGACGCCTGGCCGGCCATTCATAGCGAAGAGCTCGGCGGCTGGCTTCTGCGCTACGCCGAAGGAGACACCAAGCGGGCCAATGGCTGCCGCTCGCGGACCCGGGTGACGTGACCGCCGCGATCGAGGCCACCGAGCGCTTCTACGCGGCGCGAGACCTGCCCGCCATCTTCGCGATGAGCGGGGCGGCGCGGCCGTACGGGCTGGACGACACGCTGGCGGCCCGCGGCTACCAGATCGTCGACCCGACCCTGGTCATGGCCCGCGACCTGCCGGTCCCGCCGGACGGTACCGAGCTGTCCGGCAGCCCCGCGACGGTGGCCTGGAAAGCAGAAAACGGCGTCCACCGTCCCCGGTGACCGCCGTGTTCTGTCTATGAATGGAGCTGCTCGAACTACCGTTCCTCGTCTGGCGTAACGGCAGGGGTTTCGATCAGCCGGTCGGTCTCGTCCTGTATGTCAGCCCCGTTGGAGCGAAGCGCCTCGCTGTACTTACGGCCATGGTGGGCGCAGAAAAGCAAGTCGCCGCCGCCCGTAAGGACCGCACGGACATAGGCCTGGGCACCACAGCGATCGCAACGGTCTGCGGTCGCCAGTGGCTTGGATGGGGCAAGGGCTCCAGTCACGGCACCTTCCTCGTCTCGGGGTCGGTACTTAAAAGAACATCTAACCGCGCGCGGACGTTCCCAACCCGCCTCTCAGTACGCCCACAGCAGAATGGCCCAGGAAGTGACCCATGTCACGACTGCACCATGTTCCTTCCGGTATCGAGCGAAAAGTCGGGGCGGGTGTACGCCGGCTCGGGAGCATCCTGCCGCATGTGCGCACGGCGTTCGAGGACCGACGGCACGGGGTACGTGACATCTTCGGAGTGGCCGACACCGGCGACCCGGCCGGGGACGGTAGCCTGCTCCCTGACGCGCCGCCCCCCAAGGAGTTCGACTGAGTTGACCGCTGTGACAGCTGAAGTCGCCGAAGACCCACAAGGCTATTCCGCCCGGCACCTGTCTGTGCTCGAGGGGCTGGAGGCCGTCCGCAAGCGGCCTGGGATGTACATCGGGTCCACCGACAGCCGTGGCCTCGTGCACTGCCTGTGGGAGATCGTCGACAACTCAGTAGACGAGGCGCTGGGCGGGCACTGCACGCACATCGACGTGGTCCTGCACGACGACGGCTCCATCGCGGTGGGCGACAACGGCCGCGGCATCCCCGTGGACCTCGAGCCCAAGACCGGGCTGCCCGGCGTCGAACTGGTGATGACCCGGCTGCACGCGGGAGGAAAGTTCGGCGGGGTGTCCTACACCGCCTCCGGCGGGCTGCACGGCGTCGGCGCCTCAGTGGTCAACGCGCTGTCGGCCCGGCTGGACATCGAGGTCGACCGGGAGGGCCACACCCACCTGATCAGCTTCCGCCGCGGCCTTCCCGGCGAGTTCCTCGACGACGGCCCCACGGCCAAGTTCAGGAAGAAGTCCGGGATCACGGTCGGCAAGAGGATCGCCAGGAAGAACACCGGGACGCGGGTGCGGTTCTGGCCGGACCGTCAGATCTTCATCAAGGACGCGACCATCGCGACCGACCTGGTGCTGGACCGGATGCGGCAGACCGCGTTCCTGGTGCCGGGTCTGTCGATCTCCGTACGGGACGAGCGCGGCGAGGAGCCGTTCGAGGCGACGTTCCAGTTCGAGGGCGGCATCAGCGAGTTCTGCACCTACCTGGCCACCGACGAGGCCGTGACCGACGTGCTCCGGCTGCAGGGCCGGGGGCACTTCACCGAGACGGTCCCGGTGCTGGACGACCAGGGGCACCTGACCCCCACCGACGTCGAGCGGGATCTCGAGGTCGACGTGGCGCTGCGCTGGGGCACGGGCTACGACACCATCACCCGGTCCTTCGTCAACGTGATCGCCACGCCCAAGCACGGCACGCACGTCTCCGGCTTCGACCGCGCGCTGGTGCGGACGATCAATGAGCAGCTGCGCACGACCCGGCTGCTGAAGAACGGCGATGACCCGGTCCTCAAGGAGGACATCCTCGAGGGCCTCACCGCCGTGGTGACCGTACGCCTGCCGGAGCCGCAGTTCGAGGGCCAGACCAAGGAGATCCTCGGCACCTCGGCCGCGACCCGGATCGTGTCGCAGGTCGTGGGCGGCGAACTGCGGGCGGCCTTCGAGTCGCCCAAGCGCGCCCAGAAGCAGCAGATGCGCAACGTGCTGGAGAAGATCGTCGCCGCGGCCAAGACCCGCATCTCCGCCCGGACCCAGCGCGACAACCAGCGCCGCAAGACCGCTCTGGAGAACTCGGCCCTTCCGGCCAAGCTGGTCGACTGCCGCACCGCGGACGAACGCAGCGAGCTGTTCATCGTCGAGGGGGACTCGGCCCTCGGCACCGCCAAGCTGGCGCGCGACTCCGAGTTCCAGGCGCTTCTGCCCATCCGAGGCAAGATCCTCAACGTGCAGAAGTCCTCGGTGGCGGACATGCTCAAGAACACCGAGTGCTCCGCCATCATCCAGGTGCTGGGTGCGGGCTCCGGCCGTACATTCGACCTCGACGCGGCCCGCTATGGGCGCATCATCCTGATGGCGGACGCCGACGTCGACGGATCCCACATCAGGTGCCTGCTCCTCACGCTGATCTACCGCTACATGCGGCCGATCCTCGAGGCCGGGCGGGTGTTCGCCGCCGTGCCGCCGCTGCACCGGATCCAGCTGAGCAACCCCAAGAGGGGCCAGGACCGCTACATCTACTGCTACTCCGAGGGCGAGCTCCGGAAGAAGCTCGTCGAACTCGAGCGCAAGGGCCAGCGCTGGAAGGAACCGGTGCAGCGTTACAAGGGCCTCGGGGAGATGGACGCCGACCAGCTGGCCGAGACGACCATGGAACCGCGGCATCGTGTCCTCAGGCGGATCCGGATCGAGGACGCCGAGGACGCCGCCAAGATCTTCGATCTGCTGATGGGCTCAGAGGTCGCCCCGAGGCGGGAGTTCATCACCGCTGGGGCCTCCGAACTGGACACGGCGCGAATCGACACCTGAGCCCGGGCCTGAGCGGGGTCAGATCGCCTCGTTGCCCGGCTTCCACTTGATCCCGCAGCCGAGGCTGGGCCGATGCGGGCCCGGCACCGGGCGTCCGCCGAGCACCTGGTAGAGCGCCGCCCGCAGGGTCGCGCCGTCCGCGGGCAGGTCGTTGCCCGGCCGGGCGCTGTCGAACTCACCCCGGTAGGCGAGCATCAGCCCGGCGTCATAGAGGAAGAAATCGGGTGTGCAGGCGGCCCGGTAGGCCTTGGCCACGTCCTGGGTCCGGTCGATGAGGTACGGGAAGGTGAAGCCGGCCCGCTTGGCCTGCTCGGCCAGATGGTCGGCGTCATCCTGGGGATAGTTCTCCGCGTCATTGCTGCAGATCCCGACAGCGGCGAGGTCCTCCTTCTGATATTCGGCGACGACCTCCCCGATGGTGTCCTCGATCCGGCGCACGTAAGGGCAGTGGTTGGACAGGAACACGACGAGGAACCCGGGCGCGTCGGCGAAGTCCTCGCTGGACACCGTGCCACCGTCGACGCACGGCAGCCTGAACGGGGGCGCCGGCGTCCCGAGCGGCACCATGAAAGACGAGACGGCCATGGAGGTCATTATCCCACCGGCCTGAGTTGACGCCAGAGCCGATCGGCTCTGGCCGGCTAGTCCGTGGCGGGCCCGCCGGGCTCCTCGGCCCGGCCGTCGGACGGTTGCTCCGGGTGGGCCGCCGGCGCCGCCGGCACGATGGGGCAGCCGAGAGCGGCGATGGCGGCGCGCAGCGGCTCACCGGAGCCGTCGCGCCGGCCGAGCTCCTCCGGCAGGGCGGCCGGCGTGCCGCCCGAGGCCGAGGCCCGGACCGGTACCGGACCGGCCCAGCCCAGCAGCAGCGTGTCCTCGCCCTTGAGGAACCGGTGGGCTCGCACCCCACCGGTGGCGCGGCCCTTGGCCGGGAAGTCCGCGAAGTCGCTGACCTTGGCATTGCCTGTCTGCGTGCCGGGCAGGCCGGCAGAGGAGCCTGAGATCGTGACAACCACGGACGGGCGTGCGGCGTCGATCGCACCGAACCACACCACGTGGGCGTCGTCGGACAGCCGGATGCCGGCCATCCCGCCGGCGGGCCGGCCCTGGGGGCGCACCACGGAGGCGCTGTAGCGCAGCAACTGCGCATCGCTCGAGATGAAGACGAGATCCCAGTCCTCGGACTCCAGTTGTACCGCGCCGATGACCTTGTCGCCCTCCTTGAGACCGATCACCTCGAATTCATCGCGGTTGGCCGGGTAGTCCGGGACCACCCGTTTCACGATGCCCTGCTCGGTGCCGAGGACCAGCCCCGGCCCCTCGGTGTCGAACGCGCCGAGGCCCACCAGCTCCTCGCCCGGTTCCAGGGAGACGAACTCGTCCACCGGTGCGCCCCCGGCCAGTGACGGTGAGGTGGCCGACGGCGGCAGGGACGGCAGGTCCAGCACGTCGATCCGCAGCATCCGTCCGGTGGAGGTCACCGCGCCGATGTGCGCGCGGACCGTGGTCCGGACGACGGAGACCAGCGTGTCGTGGGCCGACCGGTGCTCGCCGTTCAGCTCCAGTGGGCCCGCCTCGGCCGCACGGGCCATCAGCCCGGTGGAGGACAGCAGCACCAGGCACGGGTCGTCACCGACCTCTAGGGGAACCGAGGCGGTCTGGGCGTGGGCGGAGGACTCCAGCAGCACGGTGCGGCGGGGAGTGGCGAACCGCTTCGCCACGTCCTTGAGCTCGTTGCTGACGACTTCGCGGAGCTTGGCGGGGGATTCCAGGATCTCGGTGAGCTCGGCGATCTCGCGGCTGAGCGTCTCCTTCTCCTTGTCCAGCTCCAGCCGGTCATAGCGGGTGAGCCGGCGGAGCGGGGTGTCGAGGATGTACTGAGCCTGGATCTCCGAGAGCTCGAAGATCTGCATCAGCCGCTGCTTGGCCTGCGCGGAGTCGTCGCTCTCGCGGATGACCTGGATGACCTCGTCGATGTTGAGCAGAGCCACGAGGAGGCCGTCGACCAGGTGCAGGCGTTCCTCGCGCTTGCGCCGCCGGAACTGGCTGCGCCGGCGGACGACCTCGAGGCGGTGGTCCACGTAGACCTGCAGCAGCTCGCGCAGCCCGAGCGTGCGCGGCTGCCCGTCCACCAGGGCGACGTTGTTGATGCCGAAGGACTCCTCCATCGGCGTCAGCCGGTAGAGCTCCCCGAGCACCGCCTCCGGGTGGAAGCCGTTCTTGATCTCGACGACCAGGCGCAGACCCGTCGAACGGTCGGTGAGGTCCTTGAGGTCGGAGATCCCGGTCAGCTTCTTGGCGTTGACGAGATCCTTGATCTTGCTGACGACGCGCTCGGGACCCACTCCGTACGGCAGCTCGGTGACCACGATGCCCCGCCGGCGGGCGGAGACGTTCTCGATATGGGTCGTGGCACGGGTACGGAAGGTGCCCCGGCCCGTGGCGTAGGCGTCGTGGATGCCGGCAAGTCCGACGATCCTGCCGCCGGTCGGCAGGTCTGGCCCCGGCACGAACCGCATGAGGTCGTGCAGCGTCGCGTCCGGGTGCCGGATCAGATGGCGCGCGGCCGCGATCACCTCGCCGAGGTTGTGCGGGGCCATGTTCGTGGCCATGCCGACCGCGATCCCCGACGCGCCGTTGACCAGCAGGTTGGGGAAGGCCGAGGGCAGGACCTCCGGCTCCATCTCCTGACCGTCGTAGTTCGGCCGGAAGTCGACGGTGTCCTCGTCGATCGAGCTCACCAGCAGCATGGCCTCGGGAGACAGCCGAGCCTCGGTGTATCGCATCGCCGCGGGGGAGTCGTCGCCGCCGAGCGACCCGAAGTTGCCGTGCCCGTCGACGAGCGGCATCCGCATCGACCAGGGCTGGGCGAGGCGCACCATGGCGTCGTAGATCGCGGTGTCACCGTGCGGGTGGAGCTTGCCCATCACCTCGCCGACGACGCGTGCGCACTTGACGTGGCCCCGGTCCGGGCGCAGGCCCATCTCGCTCGCGGAGTACAGGATCCGGCGCTGCACCGGCTTGAGCCCGTCGCGTGCGTCTGGGAGCGCCCGTTGGTAGATGACCGAGTAGGCGTACACGAGAAAACTGCCCCGCATCTCCTCGGAGACGTCGACGTCGATGATGTTCTCTTCGAAGTCCGGCGGAGGAGGAGGGGTCTTCGTACCACGTCGTGCCATGCAGCTATTGTTCCGTGTCCTGGGGACAGAAACGTACGGATGGAGCCGGTGACCGGCTCCCGGCTGCCTCATCCATCACAATGGCCGTGCCCGTCAGGACGGAGGAGGCCCCGAATGAGCTCCCACGCCGATTTCCAGAACGAGATCTACCTCAATGGTGTCGTGGACGTACACCCGACGTTGCCGACCGACCTCACGCGGCTGGAGCGGCTCGCCCGTAAGCGCCTGTCGTCCGAGGCGTACGGCTACGTGGCCGGCTCGGCGGGTACCGGGGCGACTGCGCGGGCCAACCGGGCCGCCTTCGACCACTGGCGGATCGTGCCGAGGATGCTCCGCGACGTCTCCGCGCCCGACCTGTCGGTGCGGGTGCTCGGGACCGATCTTCCCGCACCCGTGCTGCTCGGCCCCATCGGGGTGCTGTCGATCCTGCACCCGGACGGTGATCTGGCGGTGGCCCGGGCCGCCTCCGCGCTGAAGATCCCCATGGTGGCCAGCACGGCGGCCTCCTTCCCCCTGGAGGACGTGGCGAAGGCCTGCGGCGACGGCCCCCGCTGGTACCAGCTGTACTGGCCCCGCGATCGCGACCTCGCCGCCAGCTTCCTGGCGCGGGCCAAGGCGGCGGCCTACTCCACCCTCGTCGTCACGCTCGACACCATGACGCTCGGCTGGCGGCCGCACGACCTGGACCAGGGCTACCTGCCGTTCCTGCGCGGGATCGGCGTGGCGAACTACTTCAGCGACCCCGTGTTCCAGAAGGCCGTCGGCGGTCCGATCGAGTCGAACCGCGAAGCGGCGATCCTGCACTGGGCCGCGATCTTCTCCAACCCCACGCTGACCTGGGACGATCTCGCCTTCCTGCGCGAGCACTGGGACGGGCCCATCGCGTTGAAGGGCATCCAGCACACCGACGACGCCCGCCGGGCCGTCGACAGCGGCATGGACAGCGTGATCGTCTCCAACCACGGCGGCCGGCAGGTCGACGGGGCCATCGCCTCGCTGGACGCGCTGCCGGAGATCGTCGCCGCCGTCGGCGACCAGACGACCGTGCTGTTCGACAGCGGTATCCGTATGGGTGCCGACGTGGTCAAGGCCCTGGCGCTCGGCGCCCGCGCGGTCCTCGTCGCCCGTCCCTACGCGTACGGGCTCGGGCTCGCCGGTGAGGCGGGCGTACTCCACGTGCTGCGCTGCCTGATGGCCGACCTGCAGCTGACCATGGCCCTGTCCGGTGTCACCCGGCTCGAGGAGCTGACTCCCGAGTTCCTTCGGCGCACCTGACGTGTGACCGGGCTAACGAGCGTGGTGCTTGGGCGATATGTCCGGCTCTGGTTTACTCGATGGATGACCGCCGTGCGCCCGCGCCCCCTGCCGGGTCACACGCCGTTCCCGCCCGGGAGCCGCTGAGCCGCTCCCGCTCCCGCGGTCCTGACCGTTCGTCTCCGGCTGTACCCGGATGACGCCTGCCTGGGGTAATCCCTGTGATTCAGATCGAAGAACTTCGGAAGGTCTATCGAGCCCGGGGGCGCGAGGTGACGGCCGTTGACGGCGTCGACCTGAACGTCCGCGAGGGCGAGGTCTTCGGCGTCCTCGGCCGCAGCGGCGCGGGCAAGAGCACGCTGCTGCGCTGCGTGAACCTGCTGGAACGCCCTGATGAGGGCCGCGTGATCGTGGACGGCCGGGACCTGCGGGCCCTGCCGGGAGCCGGGCTCCGCCGCGCCCGGCAGGGGATAGGCATGATCCATCAGCACTTCGGCCTGCTCGCCTCCCGTACGGTCGCCGGCAACGTCGCCTTCCCGCTGGAGGTCATGGGAATGCCGCGCGCCGCGCGGGCCGAGCGTGTCGGTGAACTGCTCGACCTGGTCGGACTGGCCGATCATGCCAAGGCCTACCCCGCGCAGATCTCCGGCGGCCAGAAACAGCGTGTCGGCATCGCCAGGGCGCTGGCCGGCAGGCCCAAGGTGCTGCTGTCGGACGAGGCCACCTCCGCGTTGGACCCGGAGACGACCGAGTCGATCCTCGAGCTGCTCCGGAGGCTGAACCGCGAGCTCGGACTCACCATCCTGCTGATCACGCACGAGATGAACGTGGTGAAGCGGATCTGCGACTCGGC